>JAYEJL010000025.1:0-21095 GCA_034660555.1 Thermotogota bacterium | reverse complement strand
AGAATTATCAGGGTTGGTCATATGGATATTAAAGATGGGGTCTCTCTTACTATGCTTGCACAGACAATAAATCTGGATAGAAATCAGATATATTTGCAGTTTTCAGGAGATGAAGCTGAATTTATCATACATGGTTTTCCGAGAGATGTAGAAGTTATTCTTATAAGAAATGGAGTAGAGCAGAAAATAATTATGTACAAAAGCGATCTCATAGATTTTTTTGAGCAACCCAATAGTTTTAAATCAGGTTATGAGTATTGGCGACCTCAGAATGCTATAGAAGCAGTTTCTTTAGGATTTCAATGGGCAACAGAACTTTTATCCAGTATGGTGAAGATAGTTGGTAATCTGTTTACCGGTCAAACGAAACCCAGTGAGTTTACTGGCCCTGTGGGAATAGTCCAAATTGTGGGAGCTGCTGCCCAGTCAGGTTTAAAAACCGTTTTTATCCTTGTTGGGTTCATCACACTTAATCTTGGAGTTATAAATCTAATCCCACTACCAATATTGGATGGAGGGAAAATGGTACTTGCGCTTGTTGAAATGGTTATAAGAAGGAAAATTGACCCAAAGGTTGAGGGAATTATCAATACAATAGGATTCGTTTTGCTTATGGCATTTATTTTATATATAACATTTATTGATATAGGTAGATTCTTTTGAGTTTTAAGAAAAGAACAATAACAATAGGCACTATTAAGATTGGCGGAGATTATCCGGTAGCAATTCAGTCGATGACGAACACCAAAACATGTGACATTGAGAGAACAGTTTCTCAGATAAAAAAATTGAAGGCTTCAGGCTGTGAAATTGTAAGAATAGCTGTTCCCGATGAAGATAGTGCAGTTGCTGTCAAAACTCTTGTTTCTTCAACAGAGGTTCCTCTCGTGGCAGATATTCATTATGATTACAAACTTGCCATTAAATCTATAGAGTCGGGTATACACAAGGTAAGAATCAACCCGGGAAATATCGGAGCAGAATGGAAGATAAAGGAAGTAGTAAAAGCAGCAAAAGAGCACCATATCCCGATAAGGGTTGGTGCGAACTCGGGTTCCCTAAAAAGTGATTTCAAACATTATTCCCCCGAAAAAGCTCTGGCTGAGAGTGCATTGAGCGAAGTGAGATTACTGGAGAAAATGTCCTTCGAAGAAATTGTAATTTCTGTTAAATCATCCGATGTCAACGAGACAGTAAAGGCGAATGAGTATATTGACTCAAAGGTAGATTACCCTTTACATATTGGAGTAACGGAATCAGGTATTGGTGTAGATGGAACAGTTAAAAGCGCCCTTGGTATTGGAATATTGTTGTCAAAGGGAATTGGCAATACTGTTAGGGTTTCATTGCCGGGGGATCCTCTAAAAGAAGTTATTGTTGCAAAATCTATTTTGAAGGCTCTTGGAATGAAAAAAGGTGTTACTATCGTTGCGTGTCCAACATGTGGTAGAACTGAAATAGATGTTGAAAGGTTAGCAGAGAGAATTGAAAAGGCTACAAAAAATATTGATAAAAGTGTTAGAATAGCAGTAATGGGCTGTGTAGTAAATGGTATTGGCGAAGGAAGTAATTCTGATATAGGTATTGCTGGAACAAAAGAAGGGGCAGCTATTTTTATTGATGGTGAGATAATAGAGACGGTTAAAAGAGAAAAAATAGAAGAAAAATTCATGAAATACTTAAACAAAATCATAAAAAATAGGAGAGATAACGCTTGAATATTTCTATCATTGGAGCAGGTATGGTAGGTTTATCAATAGCATATGCCTCTATGATAAAAGGGATTGTCAATGAAATAAATCTTATCGATATAAACGAAGAACTGGCAAAGGGTCAAGCAATGGATCTGAAACATGTTAATCCCTACACAAGACTTGTAGTAATCAACGGAGGAGGCTATGATCTGGTTAATGAATCTGACATTGTTGTAATAACAGCAGGAAAACCCCAAAAACCCGGTGAAACAAGACTTCAATTGCTTGAAAGCAATACCAGTATTATGGTAAATATTGTTGCTGAAGTTATGAAAAGAAATAAGGACACAATTCTTCTCATAGTCTCAAATCCTGTTGACGTACTTACCTGGGTCGCATGGAAAAAATCAGGGCTACCACGCTCTCGTGTCTTTGGTTCGGGAACAACTCTTGATACAGCAAGACTAAGACAAAATATTGCCTAGCACTGTAAACTTGACCCACGTAGTGTACATGCCTATGTGCTGGGAGAACACGGAGATAGTGAAATTGCCAGCTGGTCAACAGCCAATATTGGTGGAACTCCAATTAAATCGTATTGCAAAGAGTGTAAAAATGAAAATTGTCCTGGTCAAATTGTGTTGAAGGAGATATTTGAATCGACAAAAGAAGCTGTATATCAAATAATTCAGAAGAAAGGATCTACATGTTTCGGGATAGGGTTGGCCGTTGCGAGAATAATCGAAGTTATTGCTGGTAATCAACATTCGGTCCTTACTGTTTTAACCGTACACAATAAATTTGATAAAATGGAAAATATCCCCTTTAGCGCACCGAGTGTCGTTGGTTCAAAAGGTATTGAGAAAATACTACCGTTGAATATTTCTGAAGAAGAGCACGATAAATTGGCGAACTCAGCAGAAATTATTGAGAGAGCGATTAATGAAATAAAAAATTCTATTTAGGAGGTGGGATCATAAGACGTTTGATAGTTTTTTTGGTGTTAGTTTTGTCTCTATCAATTTGTGCTTTCTCCGTTACCGGTGTTTACTATAATCCACGAGACATTCTTATAAGGCCAACGGATAAGTCAATTGATGTTAAAGTTAACACGGAAAAATCAATGCCCGGTTCATACTACAACGGTGGTAGTCTTAACTTAAGTTTTAGTGTAAGTGAGGATGCTTATGTTGCGATTCTCGATATCATGCCCAATGGAAGAGTAGATATCCTATTCCCGAATAAATACGATCAGAATAATTTCATGAAGGGTGGTAAGACGTATTCATTACCGACAGAGAGATCCTCTACAAACTACAGTTTAAAAGTAAGTTCTGACCGTGGAAGGGAAATAATTCTTATAATTGCATCAGATGAACCGTTACCGTTCCTCGATTCTGTTACTTCACAGTTTGGTTCAACTGCATTTCCTTATTTAATAAACAATGTAAAAAATCTTAAAGGTGTAGTTCAGAATTCCATGACGAACCAGAACTGGAACTTTGGATTCACGTATTTTTTTGCCAATTACAACCCGATAATGGGATTGTTCCAGATAAATGCCGATAGAAACGCCACCGTGTATGTTGATGGATTACCAAGAGGAACCAATCCCATTACAGTCGAACTGGAAACTGGAAATCACTGGATTTATCTGGAAAATGTTAAGGATCTTGTTTACGGTCCTGATATTGTTCATGTTTCAGCTGGTTACACAACAAAAAACTATACGCTTAAGCCTAATTATCCATATGGGTACATTGAAGTTACATGTCAACCTAATGCCTCCGTTTATATTGATGGTGAGATGGTTGGAACAACACCTTATAAAGATTTTGCCCGTGTAGGACAACATAAAATTGAGGTTTCCAAATGGGAATATCATTCAGCCAGTATGACAGTCACGGTAAGTGAAGGTAAAACGCAAACTGCATCCTTTATATTGCAGCATAAAACTAAGGAAGAGATTAAGCACGATACCAATGTACTGATTATTGTCCTTGGAGGAGTTGTACTTTTAATTGGTTTACTGGTTGTTCTAACGATGATGGATTAATCTTTAAATCGGCAGCTTTATAGCTGCCGTTTTTTGTTGCTAAGCGTTTAACAAAATGTGTGGTGTTGTTTTAATGAACAATGAGAAAGACAAAAAAGAAGAGAATAAAGAATATCCTTCAGTCAGGGAAAAGAGAAAAGAATTTACTCTGGCAAAAGGTTTTAGAATTGTACGAAATATTGAACAAAAAATCGCATCTGTTAATGATGAAAAAGATGTTTTGAAACTACTCTGTGATAGCCTTTATGACACCGGAAAATACAAGGGTATATTCTACTTCATGATTGATAAAGATAAAAAGATTGTTGACGAATATAGTAGAGGTATCAGTAATATATCTCTGGAAGGTCTGAACGACATGATATCAAAGGAAAAGTCGAAATGTTTTATTTATCCTGTTGAGAGAAGAGACATATTTGTTTGGTACTGAACAATGTGAAGATTGTGAAATACTTAAAAAAAGTAACTCAGCAGCGATTATTAGTCTTCCTCTTGAGTATCAGGGTGTTGTTAAGGGATTGTTTTCTGTGTTACTGGAAAAGGATAAGGCTTATGACAGTCATGAGCAAGACCAGCTTGTTGCATTAGCTGATCTTGTATCGTTCAAATTGAACAAAATAAATGTAGGGAGAACCCTTGGATTGGTTAGAAAAGAGTTAGGAAATGAAGAAGATCTATTTTCACTTTTTGTTAATCACATTCCAGCAGCTGTTTTTATAAAGGATCACAACAGCAGATATATTTTTATGAATCAGTTTTTTAGAAAAATAATTGGACATGATGAAAGTCATTTAGGGAAAAAGCCGCACGAGTTGTATTCGAAAGAAATTGCCGATGTTCTCTTAGAAAACGATAGAAAGGCACTTAAAGAAGGACTCATTGAGTGTGAAGAAAAGGTTCCTGACAAAAACGGAACGCTGAGACTGTACAGTTCACAAAAGTTTGTTATCAACAGACATAACAAAGAACCACTCATAGGCGGCATTGCAATAGATATTACTGACAAAAGAGATTATCAATCGAGACTTGAATACTTTATCAAGATTCATCAAATTTTGAGGGAAACAACCAATGAGTTGTTGCGGACTGAGCTGTCAGAGGAAACATATAAGGAGTTACTAAAAAGAGCGGTTGAAATAGTTCCAGAGGCTGAATCTGGTAGTTTACTTATTAAGAAAAAAGATGGCAAGTATCATTTTGTTGATGCGATTAATTATGACAAAGAGATACTTAAAGAAATTACATTCAAACCCGATGAGATTATGCATGGAAATAGCCACAAACCCAGAATAGTAAATCCAAATAAAGTCGATGATAGATTGGGTAAAGAAGTAAAACAAAAATTAATAAAGGCTAGAAAAGGAAAAGAGATAAAGTCGACGCTTTCAGTACCTTCTATTGTTGATAATGATATTGTTGCAGTATTTTCACTGGATAATCATAATAAAAGAAACGCATTTGATGATTTGTCAGTTGAAACAGCTGAGATATTAGGCCAACAAATGTCTGTCTTGTTAAGGAGAATTTCACTGGAAGAAGAAATTAAAAAAGAAAGGACCAAACTTAAATACCTGGCAACCCACGATCCTGTTACCAATCTACCCAACAGACGGTTTCTTGAAGAAAAGTTCACTGAATATCTTACCTGGGCTAGAGAAAAGAAGCGTAAGTTTTCACTGATGGAACTAGATATCAATCGATTCAGACACATTAACGAGGTTTTTGGTCATTTCATTGGTGATACTTTAATAAAAGATTTTGGAAATAGATTAATGGATTTCCTTCGTGAAAATGATGTTCTTGTGAGACTTGAATCAGATGAGTTTGTTTTATTGTTTTCAGATGCGGGCTACAATGTATCAAAAAGAATTGCACAGAATATTTCCTGGGTGATGAGTAATCCATTCAGGATAAATGGGCAGCCAGTAAGTGTTTCTATTTCGATAGGAATAGCTGTGTTTCCTGAAAATGGTAAGGATTTTCCAACCTTGTTGAGAAATGCAGCTGTTGCAATGTATCACGCAAAAAGAACGGGTAAGGTTTACAATTTCTATAAACATGAACAGAGTCTTGATGTGGCTGAAAGGCTTTCTTTGGAGCAGGATCTTCTTAAAGCATTTGAAGATAAATATCAACTTGATGTTTTCTATCAACCCATAATTGAAATGAACTCTGGTAAAGTTTTCAGACTTGAAGCTTTATGCCGATGGAAACACCCTAAACGGGGGTACATTTCGCCGGAAATTTTTATTCCAATTGCTGAGCTTACAGGATCTATTGACAGAATCGGAAATTATGTTCAAAACAGAGTGTGTGAAGATATAAATGCTCTCGAGAAATCGGGAATACATGTACCAATTACGATAAATCTTTCTGCGAAAGAGTTGCAAAGGGACAATATCGTTGAAGATATTACTGAAATTCTAATGATACATGGTATTGATGGAGAGGAATTTTCTCTTGAGATAACAGAAACAGATTTACTAAAAAATCTTGAAGGCAATATAGATAAATTGAACAGATTAAAAAAACATGGAATTGAGATATACATCGACGATTTTGGTACAGGATACTCATCGCTAAGTTATTTGCAGCAACTACCGGTCGATTATTTGAAGATTGATAAATCATTTGTAAAAAATATCGATAAAGAAAATGCAGATATTACAATTATTAGAATGATCGTGGGACTTGCGAAGAATCTTGGATTAAAAACAGTTGCAGAAGGTGTCGAAACAATTAAGCAAAAAGAGACGTTAATTGAACTTGGTTGTGATTATGCGCAGGGTTTTCTTTTCTGCAAACCTTTGCCTTTAAACAAAATAACTTTCTTGAAAAAAGGCTATATCCCTTATAAGGAACATTAACAATTTGTTCTGGAGGAAAAAATATGAAAAATAATTTCGAAGACTTTTTGCTAGGGATCAATTATTGGTCACGTAGTGGAGCATTGTTTATGTGGGAAGATGAATTCTGGAATCCCACAATCATAGAAGAAGAAATTATAACAATGAAATCACTGCGCATGAATATTTGCCGATCATTCATTTTCAGCAATAGTTTTATGAGAGAACCTGAAAAGGTTGATAAAGAAAGGATTAAGAGATTTAAGAAGTTTATCGCGTTATGTGAAAAACATAATTTGAAAACGATACCAACATTTTTAGTAGGGCACATGTCTGGAGAGAACTGGGATTTTGAGTTTAGAAATAATCGCGATCTTTATTCAGATCCATTTATGTTAAAGCAACAGGAATTTCTTATTCGAAGCATTGTCGAAGAAATCAAAAATTCCAGAGCAATCTGGGGATATCTTCTGTCCAATGAAATGCCTCTGTATGGTGGTAAATCATCACCTGAAAAGATTTATAATTGGGCTTCAAGTTTGATACAAATAATAAGAAAACTCGACCCCGATAGACCAGTCGGTATTGGTGATGGCTGCTGGAATGCACTGGGAGGACAAAATGGTTTTGACCTTGGCAGACTTTCAAAGATAGTAGATTTTTTCGGACCTCATATGTATGTAAGTGAACCTGATACATACAGGCACAGTTTACTCGCGGAGTTTTTAATAGGCTTTTGTAAACGATATAAATTGCCTGTGATCATGGAAGAATTTGGCGCTTCATCCAGCCATTCATCGGACGAAAACATTTCCAGGTATTACAGAGAAGTCTTATTCAATACTTATTTTTCTGGAGGCAAGGGTGCTCTTGGCTGGTGTTTGAGTGATTTCGATTATCCTGATATGAAACCATACGTTCATCACCCATTTGAATTGAATTTTGGAATCCTTGATAAAGAAGGGAATCAGAAGAAAGTAGCTGAAGAATTAACCAGTTTTGGCAATTTCGTTGATAGTATAAACAGCTTCAAACGGCCAGAGAAAGAAGCGGCAATAGTAATTTCCAGGTTTTATAATGAAGATTTTCCTTTCAGTGAGGATGACAGAATAAAAATGGCATTGAATTATATTCAAAGCTATACCCTTGCTGTTAAAGCAGGAATGGAAGTAGATATTGTTGGTGAGAAACCCGATGATTGGAAGGAATACAAACTTTTAATTTTCCCATGTGCAAAAAAATATTCAGCTACCACATGGGAAAATGTTATAGGCTATGTTAAAAAAGGCAGCAATGTTTATTTCAGTTATTTTGAGGGAAGCACAGCCAACCAGCAAGGACTATGGATGCACAATTTCAATGAAGTAACAAACTGCTTTCACAGCAGAAGATATGGCTTGCCTAACATATTACCTGAAACCCTGGAGATATCATTTCATAATATAAAGTGGGACATTTCAACAGCATATTGTGAAAGTGTCTGGGAAAAAAGTTTTCTTCCGATTCATTGTTCTGACAATAATGAAGTTATCGATTTAAATAAATCTGGGCTGAAGCTTGTTATAAATAAAATGGAAAACGGAAAGATCTTTTTCTTAAATTTCCCCATTGAGTATATATTGGGTGCGACTCCCAAAGTCAATGACAGTGATGTGTCATATTCAATATATCGATTTATGGCTAATGATTTGAACTTAAAACTTTATAGAACAGATAATGCGATGGTACGACTAAGGAAGTTCTTTGATGGCTCGAAGCAAATCATGGCAATGCAAAACGTTTCCTGGCAAAAACAGAAAATAAGACGGATCTACACTCCTGAGCCTGTTGATGTTGATGAACAGCTTGAATCAAAACAAATAAAACTTATTTGATCATATTGAAAATATGTATCAACATATATCTAAAAAACATTACAAATGAACACCTGCACATTTGCTGATTGTTCATATCAGTTATTTCATCATATTCAGTAAGTTGTCTTTTATAGTTTAGTTCAATTTTATTCTGGCTGCACCAGTGTACGTGTCCGCTGCGCCATAGTATATAAATAAAGTGTCATTGTGAATAACAGTTCCTTCAAAAAAAACTACATTGGGAACCTGACCGTACTTTTCCCACGATAATTCTGGCTCAAAAATTGGTTTATCCGTTCTCTTCAATAGGTTCGCTGGATTATTAATATCGAACAGGGCAGCTCCAACTCTGTATATTCCAGAAAAATCTGCACTATTGTAAAACAAAAGTATTCCTTCATCAGTTATTAATGGAGGTGGACCGGGTTCAACCAATCTACTATCAAAATTCATTGAGCGTGGACTCAATACAGGGCTGTAATTGACCTGCCAATCTCTGAGGTTATTTGAAGTAGCAAGATAGATATTGCTGTCACCAAAATACATACAATATTTTCCATCTATTTTTTTGGGAATTATTGCTCCCGATTTTGACCATCTACCTGTTTTAATAATTGGGCCAACCTTTACCCAATTTTCAAAATCCTTCGAATATGCCAGGCATAGTTTTGCGTTTGTACCGTTGTAACCTGTGTATGTAAGAAGATATGTGTCATCGATTTTTACAATTCTTGGGTCCTCACAACCACCTGGAATTTCGTAAGTTTCTGTTGGCATCAATATGGGGGTTGCTTCTTTTTTAAATAATATTCCATCTTTACTTTCAGCAATTCCCAGGCTTGAAGTCCCGTTCCATTTATTTACACCAGACCAATCTTCAGCTCGATAAATAAGCATGATTTCATCGTTCACAACGATAGCCCCTGGATTAAAAACAGCCTTTGATTCAAAACCTATTCCTTCAGGAAGCAGAATTGGATAGTCAGAAATTCTTTCTACCTCGTAAACCTTTTCAAAGTCGAAATTAAGGCTCAGAACGGTTATAGAAAAACAGATAATTATTATAGTGAAAAATGATTTCATTATTCCTCCTCCTCAACCCATTTGAGCACTTCCTGCTTTGATATGGTGGCTAGAGCGATATGGTTGTCTGCTGCACCATAGTATATGTAGTACTCGTCCTCATGTTCTACCATGGCATCTGAGAAAACTACGTTAGGTACACCGCCAAAGATCTCCCAATTTTTTTCTGGCTCAAGTACGGGATATTTTGTTCTCTTAATTACTTTTGTTGGATCGTTTTTGTCAAGCAACATAAATCCAAGTCTGTATATAGGTTTTGGTTTGTTTTCCACCCCATGGTACAAAACCAACCAACCTTTTTCCAATTTTATGGGGGGAGCAGCTATACCTATTTTTAGGTTATCCCAGCTTTCCTTTCTGGGACTGGCTATTGAAATAAAGCTATTCCAGTGAATAAGATCTTTTGAATATGTAAGATACATATCTGGTTCTATTCTGTGAAACATAACGAAGTGTCCATTGATTTTTTCGGGAAAAAGAGCAGCATCTTTGTTATCTATCCCTGGAATAACCACGCCAAACCGTTCCCACCTTATGAAATCATTGGTTGCGGACAGGGAAATTCTTACACCTTCAGGAGAATATGCGGTATAGGTCATATAGAATCTGTTATCAATCTTTGTAATCCTTGGATCCTCTACACCTAATAATTCTTCCTGACTGGATGGAGAAAACACTGGTTTTTCCATTCTATTAAAGTGAATACCATCTTCGCTTACGGCATAGCCTATTCTCGAAACCATGTCCTCACCCTGAGCACGATATAGCAAGTGGAACAATCCTTCATTTTTTACAACTGCACAGTTGAATACGTATTTTGATTCCCAGTGATGAAAAGAGATTGGTGATAACAATGGGTTTAAAACATGCCTTTTAAGTTTCAGATTCATGGGTCTTTTCCTCCTGTTATTTTAGAGACATTGATATTCCCTGTAAGAAATATTTTCTAAATATCAAAAATATCAGTACCATAGGTATAGTTTGTATCACAGAACCAGCAAGCAACGGTCCTACATAGCTTCCATATTGATGATTGAAACTTGCTAAAAGAACAGATAAAGGCATTTTATCATAATCTCTTATTACAATTAACGGCCACATAAAATTATCCCAGATACCAATAAAAGTAAACATACCTACAATTGAAGCGGTTGATCTAGCAAGAGGAACCATAACTTTGATAATTATCCAGAGTTCACGTGCCCCGTCCATTCTTGCAGCTTCAATGAATTCTTTCGGTATTGATTTATATGATTGAGCAAACATGAAAATCCCCCAGGCTGACATCAAACTTGGCAGGAAGACAGCAGACAATGTATCCGTAAGATTTAGAGCCCTTATTAATACATAGAGAGGCACAATAAACAAGAATCCCGGGAATAACATTTGAAATATTATGAAATTGAAAACGATATTTCTACCTTTAAATCTTAAGCGAGAAATTGCATACCCTATTATAGCTGAGCTAACTATTACAGATACAGTAACGATTACAGATATTATAATGCTATTTCCCAGAGCTCTCACGAAAGGTCTGCGCATTTTTTCAGCTGTTTCTAAGATAAAACGGTAATGTTCTATAGTAAAGCGCGATGGCCAAAAAGTCGTAAAAATTTGGTCTGATGGTTTAAAGGAACCCATGAACATCCAGATATATGGATATATCCAGATAAAAGAGGCGATAAATAGAACTGCATACAAAATGATTTTGGGTATCTTTTTCATGCATATTCAACCTCTTTTTCTATTAATTTCCGGGTCAAAATTACACAACCAAAACTCATAAGAGCGGCTACTATTGCAAGTGTGGAAGCGTAACCCGGATCTAGTTTCTGAAACGCTGTTGTGTACACCATCATCTGGAAAGTAAATGTTCTCTTCATAGGCCCACCACCGGTTATAAGATAGGGTTCTGTGAATATACCAAAAACCAGTGATATTGCAAGGACCAAAACCATTACGATAGAGGGATTGAGTAGCGGTAATGTAATTTTCCAGAATTTTTTCCATCCAGTTGCTCCATCGAGTTCAGCGGCTTCATATAAGGATTTTGGAATAGAATTCAGACCCGAAAAGAGAATAAGCCCATAATATCCGATGAATTTCCAGGTAACCATCATGGCTATTGATAGAATTGCAAGCTGGGGTTCACTGAACCAGGGGATTGTTTTTCCAGTCAGCGTGTAGATAAATTTGTTCAGTGGGCCATTTATTGCAAATAGCCTTTCAAAAATAATTGAATAAGCAACACCTGAGGATACATTTGCTACGAGAAAGGCCAGAACGAAAAACGTTTTAAAAAACTTGATTTTTGTTAATGCGACAGCAAAAAGAAGCGATAATCCAAGAACCATCGGGATGTAATAAAGCATAAAGTTGAAGGTGTTTAATACCACCCTCCAGAATAATTCATCTTGGAACATCTTTACAAAATTATTGAACCAAATGAACTTTCTTGGTGTTAGAAAATTCCATTTTGAGAGAGCCAGTATAAATAACCAGACAAATGGATAACCCCAGAAAATTGCGGTATAGATAAAATATACAACGGATATTGACCAGCCCTTTGTTGCTTCTATCCTGCGTAACGATTTTAAACCCATAAGGCTTTCCTCCTGGAAAATGCCAAATAACTATAAAGCAGGGAGAGGTTCTCCCTGCTTTAATAAATTAAAACAATATTGTTCTTATTCTTCTAACAATATCATTCAGAGCTTCTTCGGGTCCTGCCCTGTCATACATAAGGGGTTCAATTAAATGATCTGTCATAGCATCCTGAATATCAACAGTTTTCGTGGTAAGGGCAGGCGGAACTGCATAAGGCACAAAGCTAGCGTATTGTGCAAAAAAGTCGTTTTCAGCCATGTAATCCGTGAACATCTCGTTGGTTGAAAGATCTCCTCTTGCCGGAGGCAGATTAGTCATTGTAACCCATCTGAGATCATTTTCTTCGTTTGAATACACCCATTTTAAGAATTCCCAGGCTTCTTCTTTGTATTTACAGGATTTTAATATTACTAAACCCTTTGTATCAGCGAATGTGTAAACAGGGTCTTCATCAGGATAATAATCAGGAACCGGTGGAGGACTTATAACTATATCATCAAAAACGTCAGGGAATTGTTCTTTAGCCCAATTAATTTCCCATGGACCTCTTATACCTCCAAGTACTACCCCGTTGTACAATGGATAATTTCCAAGATCAACAGCAGTCCAGTTATTTCTGAACATCTTGTAAAAGAATTCAGTAATACTTTTTCCATGCTCATTATTAAATGTCGCCCTGGCACGTTCTAGATCAAGATATGAATTTCCGCCACTAGCAGCATAATAGTAATTGATGAAATCGAACCATCTGTCCCACCAATTTCTTCCCAGAATAACCTGCATTCCAAATTTTTCGTTTGGCACTGAATACTTTTCACTAATCTCATAAATCTCAGAATATGTTCTTGGAGGACTATCGTAACCAAGTTCCTGCAGAAGATCGCCTCTCCACCACATTAACATTGGGTTTGAATAAATCGGAAATACAAAATAATGACCATTGAATTTCCAGCCTTCAACAATTTGTTTCATTTCCCTTTGTTCAATTAGTTCCCAGTATCCAGGAAGAGTTTCCAACGGTACCAGCTGATCAGCTTCAATTAATTGAGCAGCAAAACCACTGAAAATATTTGTACAAATATCGGGACTTCTTCCTGAAGCTATTGAAGTTAGTATTGCTTCTTCAGAACTACCAGCAGCTGGTATCGTCGACCAATTAATTTGAATATCTGGGTTTTCTTCATTCCATTGTTTTACTAGTTCTTTCCAGAAACTTTCCTGCAGAGGATTTGGTGCTGTCCAGAAAACTATTTCTTTACCAAAAGCGCTAAAAACGAATAACATAATTAGTACAACAAACAATGCTCTTTTCATCTTACCCCCTCCTTAGATTGTGCTATCACGCTTTATGAAGTGCGTGAATAGCGACGTTTTTGTGGGATGTTCTTCTTCTCCCATTAATAGCGTGAATAACCGTCTAGCCGCAACTGAGCCAAGCTCATATTTAAATATTTTTAGAGTAGTTAATGATGGAGTTACAGTCGATGCGCTTACGATATCATCGAAGCCCAAAATGGAAATGTCCTCAGGAACTTTGAATTTCCTATTTTTCAGTTCTTCCATCGCTCTAATAGCTGCGGTATCATTGGTCCCAAAAATGGCATCTGGCTTACCATATGTTTTAAGCAACAAATCAATTAAAGCTGACATGTTATTGCCAATCTCATCGTATTCATAGGTTTTAGGTAACAAACCATGTTTTTCCATTGCTGCGATATAACCATCGTATCTATCTTTAAAACCAAAGTGACTTAAGGGTCCATGAAGTGCCACAATTTTTCTTAAACCTTTTTGGATTAAATTTTCGATTCCATAAATAGCTCCATCATATCCATCTGAAACGACACAATCGATTTTCAAACCCGGTATATACTGATCAACAAGAGCAATCGGTTTTTGAGTAGTTTTAAGTTCTTTTATGTAATTATCTGTTATTTCTCCGCCTAACAGTAAGTAACCATCATATATATATTCAGCCTCTTCCATCTTCATGAAATGAGTATTAAGTCGATGCTTTTTTGCAAAATCTGTTATACCCTTCACTACAACTGTATAAAATTCATCTGGATGGGAAAAGATTGAATCTAAAACCCTTTCTCCTGAAATAATTGCTATGTTATGTGTTTGGCCTTTTTTCGCAAGGAAACGAGCGGTTTTTGCGGGCAAATAATTTAATTCACTAATAGCTTTAATGACTTTTCTTTTGGTTTTCTTTGATATGTATCCTTTGTTGTTAATAACACGTGAAACTGTAGCTGTCGAAACACCCGCTAATTTCGCCACATCCTTTAAATTAGAGCTCAAAATCTTATCACTCCTTTATGAAACCGCTTACATTCATTATAGATATTAACTCATTTTTGTTCGATTACAATAACCAACTAAGTTCTATTAGTAGTTATTAGGACTGATTATGACTAATTACATTGAAATATTTATTCACTTCTATACGATTGTTTTTCTTCATGTTTTGTGTGAAATAATGCATTTTTAAGAGATTATCGATTGTAATCAGTTGTATGCAGTGCAAATCGCTTATGTTTGTTTGTAAGGGAAGTTAGTACATTTGAATAATATATGTATAATTTAAAATATGTAACCGCTTACATAAAAAGGAGGGAAAATGATGAGACGTATCTTGATCGTTTTGTTATGTGTTTTTGTTGCTACATTTGCTTTTTCTGAAACAGTGGAAATTCCTGTTGAGGTTTCCAAAACTACCGATGTTTCTGTGCCAATTGTTGTCAGCATGAACGAGGTACTGACACTTGTTGGTCTCGATTTTGATGCAAACTGGGATTCTATAAGAGTTGTGGATACTGATGGAGAGGAAATTCCTTTTCAAGTTGACGACATTGATTTGAATGGTAAGTTATCATCAGGAGACTTATTAATTGCTCTTGTAAATGGCTCATCTAAAATAACTGTTAGTGACGATTTTTCCATTGAGAAGCCTGAATATAATACTTCCATCGTCGTTAAGGAAGAGGAAGGGGTTAAAATAATCGAAACCCCCGTTCTGAATGCAAAAGTTTCAATGAACGGACTTATTAGAGTTGAAGCCTTTGGTGAGGTTGAAGGTACTGTTGTAGATGAAATCGGTATTGGTAGGGTTTCTGGATGGGTAGGCTCAACATATTATGTTGACGGTAATCTTGGTAAGCATGAAGAAAAAACATCTGGAGATTTTCGTATTGTAGAAACGAGTATTATTGAACCTGGTCCTGTAGGAGTAACGGTTGTTACAAAACTCCAGTCAGAAACCTTTGTTGGTCTTGATCAACATATCGTAACTACAATTTTCAATACTGGTGATATTAGACTGGATAATACTTTTGTTTTCAATAATTATCTTGATATGATGAAAATTCAGTCAATGATAACAAGACCACTTACAGATATTTCTGATGATGCTGTTCACATGATCCCAGTTTTCAGAAGACTGTTGTGGGCGGATCAACTTAACATTACTCCTTTAGAATACTGGTTTGATAGAAACGCAATAATGTATGTTAATCGATTGCCTTACATAGTCTTCCCGGCAATTGATTCGATGAAACCGTTATGGTGGGGCGCGACGTATATATTTGCTTCCCAGGAATCCTGGAGATCCAATTATTCTCCATCACTTGGAATAGGTGTAGCTGAAATATTGCCAGAAAAACCTGTAGTCTACGCTGACTACAACAAGTGGGTAGATGGTAATACATGGATCTATGAGAGTAGAGAATTTCGTGATGGTGTTTTCAAATGGTTACCAGGAGAATTTGAACTGTATGAATCTACAAAGGATACGGTTTCACTTGAAACTGCTGATCTTCCAAATCACTATGTTGCTGGTGATGAGTTAAACTTTGTTAGATTTTATAGACTTTACGAATGCAGTACAATCGGTAACGCAATAAATCATATTGTTAATAGAACCATTGAGATTCAATCAATTAAGATTGGTAATGAATAGTTAATGATATGATTAAAGGGCGCCTTAGGCGCCCTTTTTTTTCTACTTGAAAGGAGTGATTTAATGAAGAAAGCTTCGTTTATGCTCATTATTCTATTGTTTTTTTCAGTAGTTTCTGTTTTTGGACAGGAATTGATAACCACTCATCTGGAATTTTTAAGAGATGAATTTAAGATCAATGATAACTCTTATTGGGCATACTGGATCTACGCCGACAGATTACCTGATGGCTCTTATAGACATGTTGAAGCAGTTGGTGAAGGAGTAACCTGTGTTGATGATGTAGCGAGAGCCGGGATTTTTTATTTGCGTAACATTGAGATTGGTATTAATACAGAATTATCAATTGAAAGGAGCAAGGAAATCTTTGAGTTTCTTTTTGCCATGCAAAGAAATGATGGTTCTTTTTATAACTTCATAACATCAGACGGAGAATATAACAGGTGTGGACCAACATCCAGACCAGGTCCTAATTGGTGGTCTGTTCGCGCTTTATGGACACTAGCAAAGGGAGCAAATGTATTTTATGAAATTGATGAAAAATTATCATTCGAGCTCCTTGAAAGAGCAAAAAGAACATTTTCTCTATTAAATAAAAATCTTGAAAACGGATTGCTTGATGGATACACTGATATCAGTTCAGTTATGCTTCTTGGTGTATGTGAACTGGCCAAGTATGAAAATAACGCTGAATATATAGCTGTCATTAATGAAATAGCCAAAGCCATAGTAAAAAAAGCTGACAACAATTACTGGGAAGATTTTGGATTATTTGATGAAGGAAAGGATAACTTCAACTGGCACGGATGGGGATCAAGGCATATTGAGGCTTTGGTAGAGTCTTATTTATTGACGGGAAACCAGGATTATTTAAGATATGCTGAACGTTCTGCCAGGCGTTTATTCACCTTTATCATCACATTTGGCCCCGTTTATTCAGTTGGAGAAAATCTAGTTGAATTTCCAAAAATCGCATATGCTGCTGAGTGCATGGTTAACTCTGCGGTAAGGTTGTACGAAGTCACAGGTATAGAAAATTATGGAATATTTGCAGCTCTTATGGCTTCGTGGTTCAAAGGTTTCAATGAACTTGGAAGACCAATGTTTGGAGAAAATGGAGAGGGTTTTGACGGGCTTGAACCAACGCATAGAAATCTCAACTCAGGTGCGGAATCAACAATAAGCGCTTTGCTGACGATTCAATCCATTCATTTAATGTCTGAAGATTTTCTCAAGTATTATAATGGTGAAATGATTCAGCTTTCCCCTGGAAAAGTAATAGAAGCAGAAAAATTGAATCTTGGGCTTTCAGATGCCGAAGTTGTTTCTTTGAGTAAAGCATCAGGGGGGTACTACATTGACTGTAAAGGAACTACTGTACTAAGGGGTGAGATCGCTTTATCAGAAAGTGATTACGAAATTTTTGCCAGTTTTCTGGAGAACAGAGTAGTTGAAAATGTGGAGATAACATCGAAAATTGCTCAAAACAAATCATCTGCCAATATTACTATGAGTAAAGGCATAATAAAAGCTGGAACAATAAAAGGAACGGGAGAAAAAGAACGATTTTCCTTTGGACTCAAATTTGCAGGTGAAAGAATTTTCATTGATCAGATCATTTTTTATCCGAAACTCATTGCCATCTACAACCCTTTAGATGATGATTATCTATTTTTCAATAGGACAGACGAAAAAATACTGGAAGTTGAACCCTTTGCTTTTTGGGAAGCGAAAGAACCGTTGATAGCTTATTCGGGTGATGGAGAAAGTGTTCAGGAATCATTAGAGATAGAAAAGATTGATGTGAATGGATATACACTGCTTGAAATGGGTCCAGTATTTGATAATAATGGAATAATAGATTCTTTGTCAAGAAAAGAGGGTAACTTCGATAACTATACGGGAGTTATTGGTGCATCTTACCCTGAAGGAGAAATCAAGAAATTAACGGAAAATGGATATATTTATATCGAAAATGTTCCATATTTTATGAATACAGAAGGAAATGACAATCTAAGAACTACAGGGCAGAAATTTAAAATCGGTTTAAGCGCAGGAAGATTATATGTACTTGGTTCAAGTGACCATGGAGACTATACTGATACCATTACAATCTTTTATGAAGACGGAGCAACGGAATACTTCAATTTATCTTTTTCCGATTGGTGCGGAAGTAGCCAGTTTGGAGAAAAGACGATTGAATTCCCTTATCGGTATGATATTGCTGGAAATATAGAAAGGATTAAATGTAAATTATATGTTCAAAGTTTTGAGCTGGAGGATAAAGTAATAGAATCAATACAGCTTCCTAATACAATAACCATGCATATTTTTGCGATAACCTTTGAATATTGAAATACGAATATCATTTGATGAGATCAAATAATATTTTCAAAAAAAGACCCGTAGTTGAAATGTGTTGGGGTTTATTAATAATTAATTTTTCTTTTAAAGATCGTATATTCCTTGTATAGTTCACCACCTGCTCCAACAGCGTCCTGAAAACTCTTTCGGTTTTCAAAACCTACAATGCCTCCTTCTGCTTCAACATAACCTTTTTTCTTTGCATTTTTACCAATGTAATAATGCATTGCAAAGGATACCCCTTTGCCTTGATACGCTTTATCCACAAAAACAGTGATTGATCTGAATGTTTTTACTGTTTTCTTGCCCAATAAAAAGACCAACCATCCAAAAGGTAAGAGGTTGCCTTTCATTTTCTTAAATAACGGATTGTAGTTTGGTATGGCAACCGAAAAACCTATGGGACGATTTTCTTTGTAGGCTATGGCTGCAAGATCTGGATCAGCGAAGCGTTTCATTTCCTTTACTATGTCAAGCATCTGTTCCTGTGTAGGTGGCCGAACTCCGACCCATTCATCCGGAATTGAATTCTCCATTACTATTCGCATATCATGCGCAGCTTTGTCAAGATTTTTCACATCTGGCGAAGTTACTTGAATATTGTATCTTTCCATTGCTTTTTCAATTAGTTGTACCTTTTTTTCTGGGAACTTACCTCTCAGATCGAATTTGAAACATGCCAGATGAGTGTTTGGTAGAAAACCAGCGTTTTTGATTAGATTTTCGTAATAAGGAGGGTTATAGTTTAAATATATGTAGGGTGGGCTTTCAAAGTTCTTTATGAGCATACCTTTATAATCATCACCATTTGTGGGAGATTCTGGACCAGTATAGGCACTAATTTTTCTTTTTGCGAACCATTTATCAGTTCTGTCAATAAGTAAGTCCATAGCTTTATGATTATTAAATGATTCAAAAAGTGTGAAGAACCCAACATTATTCCTATGAGCGAGCACGTTCTTATTTATGTAAACTCCCATTCTTGCTATAGGACTTCCATTGTCGAATACTAAATAGAACTCCCTTCCGGAATTCATTACAGTTGATCCTTTCTTAATCACCCTTTTTACCATTGAATTTAGCGGCGGTACCCAGTAAGGATCGTTCTTATAGATGACGAAAGGTAAATCTATAAATTTTCTTATAAGCTTATCGCTGTCTACTTTAACCAGATTCATTATCTTTTTCCTTCTCTTTAAGCATATTCTTCTGGAAATTCCTATCTATAGGATATGGAATCATAAGTATTATACCTATAATAAATAATACGGCAGGGAAAACACCGAATAACATCCTTATGGTTAAGATTACATGAGGTTCCTGTTGAACATTAGGAACATATCCTGAAATTTCCAGTGTAACTCCTACAATAAACAGCATTAATGAAGTACCAAGCTTCTGAAAAAATGTAGATAAACCATAATACATTCCCTCGCGCTTTTCTCCAGATATAACACGGTCGTACTCCACAGCATCCGGAAGAATCGAGAATGGTAATATATGCGTAGCTGATACGCCAAAACCGGTAATTATAATTGTTATGTAAAGCCACATATCATTAAGGACATCACCGAAAAATGCTATAAATAAAAGGCAACAAATAAGTTCAAGCATACCAACCTGATATGCTCTGCGTTTTTCAAGCTTTCCGGATATTTTTACCCAGACGGGCAAGAAAACTATGGAAGATAAAAACAGAACACCAATGAGAATACCTATTTCTTCTTCCCTACCCATTACATATGTTGCGAAATAAATTATTGTAGCAGAAACAACATTTACACCGGTCCAGGTAAAGAAAAACATAAAAACAGCATAAACAAAGGGTTTATTTTGTATGACATCTTTCAGTGCTTCAAATAATTTTTTCTTTGAAAGGTGTTTTTCTCTCGATTCCTTTGTAAAGAAAGAGACTATAACAGGGCTTGTTATAATGAATAAACCAAAGAAGAGCCCCATTACTGCATAACCCCTTGATTCATTTCCGATCATTTGAACAATAAAAGCTGGTACCGCTCCAGCTATCAAACCACCCAGTATGGAGAAAAACATTCTGTATGCGTTTAGACTGGTTCTTTCGTCGTAGGTCCTTGCAAGTTCAGGCGTTAATGCAGTGTATGGAACACTGTATGCTGTACTCGCTGTAGTATGAAATAAAAAGAAAAATACCACATAAATAAACTTAACAGCTGGCGTTGTATCGGGAACCAACCACAGTAAAAAGAATGATAGACCATAAGGAATAGCAGCGCCAAGGATGAAGGGTCTTCTTCGACCAAATCGTGTCGATGCCTGATCAGAAAATCTACCAAATATCGGGTCGCTGAATGCATCCCATAGTCTTCCCAAAAGTATTGCAGCACCAACCCATGCAGGATTTATCAATGCCACATCTGTAAGATAATACATGAAGTAGAATCCAACGATAGTCCATGAAATACTTAAACCTAAATCGCCATAACCGTAAGCTATTTTATTCAGCTTTCTCATATGTGCCCCCGCTATGCATTTATGAATGTAATTTTAGTATAACTCATTTTGAATTTATGAAGACGTTTATGCACGGGCTAAAAATATCTAACTGTTTTAACGACAGCGTAAAATTGATGCTGTAAAAAGATAAAAGCC
>JAYEJL010000024.1:2574-4295 GCA_034660555.1 Thermotogota bacterium | reverse complement strand
TAAGATTGGTGGTATCTATACTAATTAACATAAATGAAGAATGGATAACTTCAAGGAGATACTTAACTATGTAATATAACCTATTTTAGGATTCAGGTCATTTTTACAGCAGGTACTTGACACAACCCCCTTAAAATTCGTTCATTAATATTTTAACTCTTTTTATGCTAAACCCAAAAATATTAACGTATTTAAATTGATGAATATACTAAAAGTCGTACAAGGACACAAAAGAAAAAGAAAAGGTGTTAGAAAGAAAGTTGTAACTACCTGAGGTTTCAAATCTAAAGTTGGATATTTGATTCAGAAAGCCTCCTTTTAAGGAAAAGTCGTACTGATTTTCCAAATAAGTTATACCTGAACCAATAAAAAAGTTGTTGTCCATTAAATCGACGATTTTAAATGTAGGGAAGTTTTTGGTGGCTGTGAATGCAAAATCTCCTTTGAAATTAAAACTATTATTGGAAAAAGAGTAGGGTACAAATATACCCTCAAATCCAAAAGAATCTATAGAGATCTTATCGTTCAAAAATAGGTGAAAGGTATCGCTTTGATAGTTTACCCCGACTTTCAAACCTTTGAAAATTATTCCAACATAATATCCCTCATTTTTGTAATCAAGTAAGTTTTTGTAATCAAGTAAGTTACTCATTCCAAAGAAAATTAAATCATTTAATTCTATCTTAAATTCGGTAATGAACTCATTTTCATAATAAGAGAATTGGTTGTAATAAGCTTTAAAAGCAATTTTATTCTTTTTAGGAATATCTTTTTGATTCGTGAATTCTAACTTTTCAACTTTGTTTACTTGAAGATAGATGTCTAATGTCTTTTCTTCATCATCTTCTAAATAATAAATCGAGGTGACATAGTTTTTCTTGTTTTTCAATATGTCGATAGTATTTTCAAAGTGCATATTTACACTGTCTATAATAATTTTTGTTCTGACCTTATCTCCAAAGTCATTGAGAGGAGTAATATCGAAAGTAGCCTCAATATTGCCTTTTGAGTCAAAATTGAAAGTATAACCTTGGATTACAGCTATACTACCGAGCAGCGTCTCATTTCTGCTTTCATTCTTCAAAACAGAGTATATTGAGTAATTATACATTTGAGAACTCTGTGAAAACGCAAAAGTATGAAACATCAAAACGAAGAGTATTAGAAGATATATATTTTTTTTCATTTTTGATCACCCCCTGCGAAGGTTGGATTAGCAGTTAAAAATATCATCATTCGTTTACTATCAACTTTATTTTGGTTATCACCGAATAAAAACCTAAAAAAAGGAATATCCTTCAAAAATGTCGTTCCTCCACTTTTTGAATAAATTTGACTCAAATCCAAATCAGCGATCAAGAAAATTTCGTTGGGTTTTAAATTGACCGTAGTCACCAACTCCGATTCTGAAAGTAAATAGCTATCTTTTTTAACTTCCATCAAATTTGCTGTTTTTGTCTTAAATGAAATTTGAAGAATTTTATCCTTCATGGTTGGAGTCATTTCTATATCTATTCCACTCTCAATATTTCTAAATTCTCTTCTGTAGGTTGTAAAAATGATACTGTCTAAATTCTTCAAAACCAGTAATGCTGTTTCTCCTGGTAAAACATTTACAATCTGCTTAGTAACTAAATTTGCGGTTTCGTTCTTTTCATACATCTCTATCTCCGCCTCAAAAAGATCTTGTATAGAAAATCCAATTACTGGACTCGCAAAAG
>JAYEJL010000024.1:0-2474 GCA_034660555.1 Thermotogota bacterium | reverse complement strand
GTTTCTCCTGGTAAAACATTTACAATCTGCTTAGTAACTAAATTTGCGGTTTCGTTCTTTTCATACATCTCTATCTCCGCCTCAAAAAGATCTTGTATAGAAAATCCAATTACTGGACTCGCAAAAGAAAAACTGTTAATTATACCTTCTTGGTTTATGTTGAATACGTTGCCCTTTATCAAATCAGAGTATCTTTCATTTGTTTCAACAATATAAGCAGTTAATTCAATATATGGTTCACTCTTGTCCAACTTTTCAACCAGACCTTTTATATAATTTATAATATTTTCTGGAGCATATATAACTATTTGATTAGTTTGTTTGTTAGTTTTTATGTACTGGTGTAGATTTTCGGGGATCAAATTTAAAAATTTATCAACCGAAATATACTTCAAAGAAATCACTTGCGTTTCGGCTAAGTTCAGAAAATCACGGCTTGAAGGATCGGCTAATCCCACAAAATAAACACTTTCATCAACCTTTTTGTAAGAGTAACCTCCAGGAAGTAGAAGTATATTCAGCGCCTTTTCTAAACCCACTTCTGCAAAGTCCGCTGTGACCAGACCACTCACGTATTGATCAGTTAAAATCGTTACCCCCGTTTGGAGAGATATTTCGTTCAGAGCCTCTATTAAATCAGTGTTGTAAAAGGTTGCCGTCACTTTTGGTGCAATACTTTCTTGGGAAAAAGCAGAAAAGCAAATAAAAGACAAAATTACTAAAGATACTGTTCTTTTTAATATAGTTATTTTCACATTATTTCCCCCTCGAAGATTTTTAGCCTTTGTTCATTGTTATAAATAGTTAGAATATATCTAAAACCATTCGCTTCTAAAATCGGTACTTCTCCAATTAACATCGTTTCTTGTCCTGGCACTAACCATTCTTCAGCTGACGAAAGAACATCGTAAACACCTATACTAACACCATCGTTATCTATAATACTCAAACTTCCTTTAGGGATTATGTATCTCTCCCCATTATTTTCAATTAAAACACTAAAAATTGCACGGTCTTCAATTATTTCATAATTTGAACTTAATAACTCAACATCATAATTTACTTGGCCTATAACCGTCTCAACATTGACCGTTTTCTGTGATAAAAATTCTTCCCATTCATCGTAGGCATTTAGAACGATTTGGCCATAGTATGCGCCATTTTCCACATCCTTTGGTACATTTATTGAAAGAATAACCCGTGAAGTCCGTTGGGGGTTAACCGTAAAAGATGCTGGAGACCTCAAAATGATCCAGGATAGCAAGGATCTATCTTTAGGTAAACTCGAAAATTCTTTTCCTCCAACTTGTACCATAACGTTTTGATTAGTCATATTTTGTAGTTCTATAACAAAGGTTTTTACTGCACCCGGATAAAGCTCATAACTGAACTCAGTATTGTTTAGTATAAGTGCGAGCTCCGTTGGAGGAGTGAAATTAAAGCCTTCTTCGGGAACCTTTAAATTGTATGTAAATACCCTTTGTCTGTTGGAGTAGTTAACAAAGAGGTTTACTTTGTACTCTCCAGGAGCTAACAAGTACTTGGGTTTACCTGAAAATACAACTTTATTACCTTTTAGTATTCTTTGGGTTGTTATATTGTTTTTTTCCATGTACGGGGATTTTAAAGGTAATCTTTCTATCATCTTACCGGATTTATCTCTCAAAATAGCTTCAGTAGAAAGTACGAGGTCGTAACTTGAACCATTAGTAATGGTAGCTTGGATTAAGGGTTTTCCTTCTTCATCTGGAACGACCTTCACATCTTCAACTTCTATCCTTTTTATAACTGTTCCCTGCACGTGAACAGTGATTCTTATCGCATATCTTATAATTACTCCTATCGTTCCCCTAGTTTCGACTTGGGGGGTCATCATAAGGATAAAATTGTAAGTTCCAAAAGGAGCGTTTGAAGGAATATTCACAATGACTTCAACAGCCGTTTTTGAACGAGGAGAAACGCTGATGGAGTCTGGGAAATCAATCCAATTTGAGTAGAGAAAGTTATCTAGAGTTGCTTTTACATAATCAAAATTTCCGGAAAGATCCTGACTCATTGGGTAAAGCTCTATATTGACGTTTTGAGAGGTAGCACCACCAATAACGTTTATTGTGGTAATGAATTCATCGCCCGCCCTGACATCTTTTTCAACGGACAATGGAGAAACGGTTATCTGAGCAAAAGAAAAAAATGTAAAAAGTACTAAAATATTTAATATGGCGAATAGTTTTTTCATAATTATTACCGATACCCCTTTTTTTATATCATAATTCATAAATGCAATAATATTTTATATTTTATTCATTAGTATACGCTATGAGTGTATATTAAATAAAATTACCCCTTTTCACAAAAGTTAACTGCAAAAAGGGGGTAATTGAAAAATCATCAACGTTTTTTAATCAAGAAAATTATAAAAACTTTTATAATGAAGAAATTGTAAAGATCACGTCTGCGATTTTTTCAGCTGGAAG
>JAYEJL010000023.1:0-4306 GCA_034660555.1 Thermotogota bacterium | reverse complement strand
ATTATCCAGCCACATATAAATGCATCATACGACCTTATTTTGTCCTCTGGCTCCTCCCTTTCTTCACAGTCACAGTTCCTTCCTTCCGGTTGACCATCCGTGAAGTCCAGTTGACCAACTTACAAAACTAGATAACACAGTCCCTTCACTCTACTTCCATTACAGAAGTTTCATCGCTACTACGGACTGTTCCGCCCCTGTTCCTGGCATTGGTACTTTCACCCTCGTGGGGCCTCCACTTATGGCTTTTCCCTTACCATCCAGAAACAGGTTCCCAAGTTCCTAATCAGAGCCTGTACCAGGGTCACGCCACCTCTATGCCGGCCACCATCTGGAGAGTAAACAGGTTTCTTCCAGATTTGTCCCGGATTCTTAGCCCCAATCCGGTTTCGATGACACTAGTAAATGTTACGACACGTTCACGGTGATTCACTTGTATTTGTCTCCTCTGGAACTTACCTGATAGGATCGTTGTCCTGCCTTTTCCGTAACGCTCACTACCATGGCTCTTTACCACAGCAGCTTACGGTGTTTGAAACCTTCACCTGCATGACGACTTCGAGGGGCCCTCCCTCATCTCCGATTAAGCACGGCTCGAAAGAAAAGTTCTCTTTCTTGTCTTCTTGGCACATGACTACGTACAACGGTTTCTAAAGTGGGCTGCCGAAGGCTGGGTGTGTGATTTTTTTAAAGGTAAAACACATTGTGCGATAGTAGATTGTTCTTTGTAAGGAAAATTCAAAACACGAGACTCCGAGATCCGGAGTGCAAGAAAAAACTTCTGAACCGACAAGTTAAAAACCACGTTAAACATGTTCTGTCTCGGACTTTCATCTTTTCGTTTTTTGAAGCACTTGCTCTTCTAAGCTTCATTAAGCCCCAATCAGTTCATGTGTTATTTGTTGTCCAATTTCCGAAGAAAATATTCATGTATCCTTGTATCTTCTGTAAGTTCGGGATGAAAGGAAGCAGCAAGTATGTTTTTGTATTCCACTAAAATGGGGTCTTTTTTGTAAGTTGCAAGGATATTAACGTTACCGTGGACACCAATTATTCTGGGTGCTCTTATGAAAACAGCCAGAAATTTACTATCATTTTCAAGGTATGGTATTTCAATTTCCGTTTCAAAACTTTCTACCTGTCTGCCATACCCATTTCTTTCAATACGAACGGGGAGAAGACCCATTGTTTCCTGGTGAGGATAATTTTCAATACTTTCAGAAAGAACAACCATTCCGGCGCATGTTGCTAACATAGGCATACCGGAATGGATTTTATTTTTAATCTTGTCCCAGAGAGAGAATACCTTCATAAGACGTGTCATTGTGGTAGATTCTCCTCCAGGCATTATGAGTGCTTTAATACTATTAAGCTGTTCTGGATTTTTAATCCATATTGCTTTATGGCCGAGTTTTTCAACTGTTCTTAGATGTTCCTGGATGTCTCCTTGAATACCCAATACTCCAACTTGCAATCACTACCAACCTCTTTCCTGGAGTTTGGTTTCAAGTTCTTCGACATCCTGTCCTTCCATTGCAACACCAATATCTTCACTTATCTTAGCCAATTTATCTGGATCGTCATAATGTAATACGGCTTCTACTATTGCTCTTCCCATTTTTTCGGGATCTTTTGACTTAAATATTCCCGAACCTACGAATACTCCATCAACACCGAGCAACATCATGAGAGCTGCATCAGCAGGTGTTGCAACGCCCCCTGCAGCGAAGTTTACCACAGGTAATCGCTTGGCTTCGCGTATTTGCTTTAATACTTCTACAGAAGCCCCAATTTCTTTTCCATAATGAATAAGTTCCTCATCTCCCATAAGTTGAACGGCTTTGATCCCTTCATTGACTGTTCTAACGTGTTTTACGGCTTCAACAATATTTCCTGTTCCTGCCTCACCTTTTGTTCTTATCATTGCAGCACCTTCAGATATTCTTCTTACAGCTTCTCCAAGATCTCTTGCACCACAAACAAAAGGAACTTTAAACTGATATTTGTCTATGTGATAACGGTTATCCGCAGGTGTTAACACTTCCGATTCATCAATAAAATCTACACCCATTGCCTCCATAATTCTCGCTTCTGCAATATGGCCTATTCTTACTTTTGCCATCACTGGAATAGAAACAACATCAATTATTTCTCTAATTTTTTTAAGATTGGCCATTCTTGCAACTCCGCCTTCTTTTCTTATATCAGCAGGCACTTTTTCAAGAGCCATTACAGCAACTGCACCGGCTTCCTGTGCAATTTTTGCCTGTTCAGCACTTGTTACATCCATAATTACACCATTTTTGAACATTTCAGCAAAACCTTTTTTTACTGTCCATGTTCCTTTCTTTTCCATGTATCTCACCTCACTTCCATGTATTTTCATTCCAGTATACATTTGAAACTTTTTCCAGTCTGGAAAGATCTCCTTTTTTTCGTCCATATTTAGCGCAGGGTTTTCCATTAACCTCGACTACATCAGCGGTAAAATCGACTTTGTCTTTCAGTAATTTCGAACCGACACCATAAATATCTGCTGGCACTTCAAGTTTTTCGAATAACTCGATTTTATCCGGATCGAATCCACCGCTAACCAAAATCTTTAAATTATTCAAACCGATTCTATCAAACTCTTTTCTTGCTTTCCACACCAATTGAGGACAAACTCCAAGAGAGAATTCGTCCTGGGGTTCAACAGATTTATCCCTTAGAGTACCTGATGTATCAAACCTTACTCCCCAGATTTTTCCTTTACCTTCTCCAATGATATCGGATGGATCACTTACTCCTGGTTCAAAATCCTTCCCCGTTTTCATTTTATATAAGTGAGCTACAGTGTCTATCGTTGTTTTAATTACATCATTTTCCCAATCAACAAGAACAATTCGATTTACAGAAGGTTCAATTTGTCTATCAAAGGCCATAGCTGCATCAACTGTGTTTCCATCATAGGCAGCTATGAGTGCGTGAGGTATTGTACCCAAGCCTTCAACACCCCAGTAATCAGCATTTGCATCGGTTGATACTCCAAAAGCACCTGCTTTGAATGCTGCATAACCATCGGTTGCCTGAGTCCAGAAATGATCAAATCGCGCACTAAAAAATAAAATTGGCTTTCCTCGAGCTGCTTTGACTACTTTTTTTACAGATGTTGCTGTAGAGCTTGCCCTTGCTATTACTCCAAGAAGCACGGTTTCAAGATAACCAATGTATCTCGGATCGCCTTGAATCGTCAAAACAGGTTCGTTTTCCTTTGCCTCATCTCCATCGTAAAGAGCTTTTACTTCTATTTCATCCCATTTATCGACCCATAATTTATTCATTGTGAGTTTTACATTCCACTTTTTTGCAGAAAGATCCTTCAGTGCTTCATAATCCATTTCCCAGGCTGCGTAATTCACTTTTTTCTCTATTTCAATTATTTCATTGAATAAGTCATTAGCTTTTTCTGGATCTTTGTAGTAACCTGCTCCAAAACGGAGGATTGCCAGGGCTTCATCTATTCCAACGATAACTGCATCTTTTCTCGTAAAAAATTGATAAAGTACATCGGTCTCTTTCCCGTCCTTTTTCAGTACTTCGGTATACCTGGTAAAGTATTTATCAGAATAATAACCCGTTCTTATTTTGTCTATGGGAACCTTAAAGATTCTCGGGTCCAGACGTTTCTTCATTAGACCACCTCTGCGCCAAGAACTTCCTTTATCTCTCTCATTGCAAACTTATGAAGCTCTTTGTCGTAGGAATTTGTAGCTTTTTCATGAACATAAACATCATACCACCTGCTTTTCAGGTCTTCCACTGTAAAAAGCACACAAATATTACTTACCAATCCAGCAACATGAAACTCATCTGCATTAATTTTCTTTATAATGTCTTCGAAATTACTGTTGTAAAAAGCACTGTATCTACTTTTTACGGTATTATATCTTAAATGGTAGTTTTTCAACTCATTTTCCACTTCGGGTATGATTTTCCATCCTTCAGTATTTTTTATACAGTGCGGGGGCCATATACTGAACTCCTTGTCATTTTCCACATGAGTATCAGCTGTTGTTATAATTGGTAGATTTTGAGCTTTAAACTCCCTTATAAGCTTCAATACTTCAGGAACAATATCTTCAACACCTTCTGAATAGAGAGCACCATCTGGATATACAAAATCTTTCTGAAGATCAACAATTAGTAAACATTTCATAAAAACCACCTCATTTAAATTCTAACGCAATTGGACTTTTGCTTCAATAGACGCAAAAACAAAACAACGAGGCCAAAGCCTCGTTGTTATGTTCTATCTTTTTTTCTC
>JAYEJL010000022.1:0-4370 GCA_034660555.1 Thermotogota bacterium | reverse complement strand
GCGTGACCCTGGTACAGGCTCTGATTAGGAACTTGGGAACCTGTTTCTGGATGATAAGGGAAAAGCCATAAGTGGAGGATCCACGAGGGTGAAAGTACCAATGCCAGGAACAGGGGCGGAACAGTCCGTAGTAGCGATGAAACTTCTGTAATGGAAGTAGAGTGAAGGGACTGTGTTATCCAATTTTGTAAGTTGGTCAACTGGACTTCACGGATGGTCAACCGGAAGGAAGGAACTGTGACTGTGAAGAAAGGGAGGAGCCAGAGGACAAAATAAGGTCGTATGATGCATTTATATGTGGCTGGATAATTGGAGCCGGATGAATCGAGAGGTTCACGTCCGGTTTTGGGAGAGCCTGGGGGTGAAATTCCCCTGGGCCACTTAACCATCGTCCACCGTCCATCGACTGGTGCAAAAAAAAGTAAAACGAGTATCCGAGAATCCGAGAACACGAGAAAGTGCACACACCTCCCCGCTAACGCGGTACTCCTCTGTGAGAGGAGAATTGTAAGACATCGCCCAACACTGCGTTTGGTCCATCTCCACCGTCCATCGACTGGTGCAAAAAAGTAAAACGAGTATCCGAGAAGGACCTAGAAGACGAGAATCCGAGAAAGAGAACACCCATTAATGAAAGCGTTTCCCAGCCATCAAAGCTGGATTATTTCTTTAAGGGATTTTAGGTCGATTTTTATGATACTTTTTGGTATATTTTTTTCAAAACCGGATTTGCTGACTATTGCCAGTGTTTTCTTTCTTTTGTCGTTTATTAGTTTGCTCTTTTCTATAAGCTTTCTTGCTGTTTTTAGGGTAACAGGAGAGTTTTCCCATTTGCATTCTATAAGTAGTATAGAACTGTCATTTCCACCGGCAATATCTATTTCATATGTTTTGCCCTTTTCCCCTGGGATGTTCCCCCAGTGTTTGCCCACTTTTGTAGGTAAGAAAGGAATAACTCCCTTTTTGAATAGCTGAGGTATTAGTGAGGTTATTATATCTTCAAATATAATCCCTGTTGTTGCTGGTTGGTTCCTGAGAAGATAGTCATGCGCAGCATCTGGATTAAACTCCAACACACTCTTTTGTGAATATATGTATCTAAACCAGAATCTAAGAAAGTTGTCCTTTATTTTGTACATTGCTCCTCTTTTTCTCTTTGATAACATGTTATCGATCTTTTCTAAGATGTCATAGTTATTGGTCAGTTCATTTACATATTTCATTGTTTTTGTTCTTTGCATATTAGATCTATCTGTTATCTCTTTTAAGAATCTGCTTTTATCTCCTAAAGCCTGTAGTACTGAAAAGTATCCCGAATGTTCGGATCCAAATTCTCCAATCAGTAAATTCTTTCCTTCTTCTTCAAAGGGGGCAAAATCTGAAAAGAATAGTTCTTTTGTTTTCTCAGCGAAGTTCTTCTTGTCTTTCAAGTACCACAAATACTTTGGAACCCCTCCCAATATTGAATACCATTCTATTGTTTCTTCTATTGAATAACCAAAATCAAAGAGCATTTTTGAAGCACTTATAAAATCGAAAGGTTTAACACATATCTGGTAGTTACTTCTACCAAAAAGAGGTTCTTTTGCATCAAAGAATATTCTTTTCATCATTCCTGAATATGAGCCACACAGGATAAGTGTAGTGTCTCCATCATATTGATCCCATACTTTTTGCAGTATCGAGAATATTGAATTGTCCACTTTTGTGAAATTTTGAAATTCATCTAGAATTACAGTCTTTCTATTTTTAAGCAGGTAGTTAAAGAAGCCTTCCCAGTTTTCAAAAGCACCCTTGAATATCCTTTTTGAGAAATCGGCTAATAATGTTTCCGAAGAACGCGTGTCTACAAAAAAATATTCAGCGTCAGGGAAGAACTTTTGTAATAAAGTTGTTTTTCCAACCCTTCTCCTGCCATACATAACTATCATTTTTTTATTTTTGCTTTTCGTTACTTTCTCCAAAAACTGCTTTTCTTTTTCTCTATTGTAAAAATGCATAATATCTCCTTGTATACTGGATAATATATTACTATGTAGTATACTATTTTTAAGTTAAGAATGTCAAATCGTATGAAAACAGAAGTCGAGAACCAAAGAGACGAAAGGCCATGAAAGTTCTTAAAACACTGATATGCGATTTGGAAACAATCGGATATGCGCTACGAGGTAAAGACCAAAAAGCACACACCTCCCCGCTAACGCGGTACTCCTCTGTGAGAGGAGAATTAAGTGAAAAACACGTTGTACGTGGTAGGTTGTTGTGGGTTGTAGGCAAATTCAAGAAAAACAAAACAAGAACCAGAGAGACCGAGAGTAAAACACGACCAACACTTCGTTTCTTTATCGAATGGTTATTCAGGTTAACAGCCATTTCCAGAGAGGGATTAATGTGATTTTTTTGCCATGAATTTCTATTATGTCTTCTAGGTCATCGGTGATTAAAATTCTTTCGTAATTTTTTCCTGGGAATTCGAGTAGTCCTTTTAGCTCTCTTTCTTTTAGTTCAATGTATTCAAGATTAGACATTGTTACATTTATTGCGTAATTCTTCTTTCCATTTGCGATGAAATCAAGTTCTGTTTTTCCGGTTCGCCAGTATGAAACATGATATCCTCTTCTAAGCAATTCAACAAAAACGATATTCTCAGCGTCTCTTCCATAATCTTCAGTCAAAGGTTTTAAGACAGCCTTTCGTAAACCTGTATCTATTGAATAGATTTTTCTGGGTGATTGATTGCTTTTCTTAACTGAATTGGTGTACAGAGGTACTTCAAAGATTATGAATGATTCTAATAGATGAGATATATACTCAGAAATAGTGTTTGTTGAGGTTTTTTCATATATTTGTTCTATCATCCTTTTGATTTGCCTGTAACTGATCAAGTTTCCACTATTCTTTATTGAGAATAGCGCTATTCTTTTTAGTAATCCTGTATCCCTGATTTCCCATCTATCCACAATGTCTCTGTAAATTATATCTTCGAAATATGTCTCAAGTATTTTTTCTCCATCTTCTGGAGAGTAGTTTAGAAGAACTTCAGGAAATCCTCCCAGAGTGAAATAGGAAAACAGTGATTTCTTGATTTGGTTTTTGTTTAAATCAATAGATAATGGAGACATATCAGTGACTCTATTTGCTATATAATCTTTAAAAGAGAAAGGGAATAGGGTCAAATCTATATGCCTGCCAGTTAATAGGCTACCTAGTTCTTTAGATGACAATTTTGAAGAAGAACCAGAGAGTATGAATTTAGCGTTTCCCGTTTCTCTGTACGTTTCTACCCACTGTTCCCAGTTATTTATCTTCTGAATTTCATCTATTAAAATGTATGTTTTTCCCTTAGGATAAATTCTTTGTCTGTATAACTGGTAGATTCTTTCAAGTAATTTTGGGGAGCTTTCTTCTTGAATTAATGTAATATCATCTAGGTTAATAAAAAGTACTGAGTAAATATTATTTTTTTCTACAAGATTTCTGTATAAGATTTTTAGCAGAGATGATTTTCCGGTTCTCCTTGCTCCTTTTATTATTTGAACAAGATTGCCTTCAAGATATCTGTATAGAAAATCAATTTCCTTTCTATTTACAAATAAAGGAAATTCTTTACCGTCCCAGTAGTTCCACCTTTCCAAAGCCAAAAATAACTCTTGATCAGTCATATAAAAAAACTCCTATATGTGTATTATATAATATTCATATTATATCATAATTGAATTATATACTATTCAGTTTTGAATCCATTAAAACAAAAAAAGCTATTTGCGAAGCAATCGGTTATTCTGAGCAAAGCTCAGGATTTGCTCTTTAAAGTACAACGCGGATATGCTGCTTGAGAAACAGCAGGATTTTAGTTGAGAATCTTAGTAATTCATGGTCTAGGGATCCAATGCCAAGTGATTGAATCCCAAATCATGTCTTCTATATTTTTAGATAGAATTTGTCTAGTAAACGATTTTAGCTTTTCTATCAACTCTTGATAAGAAATATTAGTAAGCTTTCTGTGCCTTGAAATGAAAGCTTTCCACCGGGTATCCATATTTACATCGCTTTTCATCATGTCAGGGAAGAAGTTTCTTGTTGGAATAGAGGTTCCTCTGTTGAGGAAGGTTGATTTTATTGATCTGGAGAGGACATTAAGAGAGAAACTGGTTGTTTGTGCCAGGTAGTATATGTCGTAGAAATCTTTCAGCCTGCCGTTTGCAGTACTTCTTTTGACTATGTTTCAAGCTTTTCGGCAATGATTGTTTCTTTGGAATAAGCGATAATCTGGGGAGCTTCGAAATCAAGGAGTACAGGATATTCCATTTCTACAGGACTTGGAACAATGCTGTCTCCCACACCTATATCAAGATGGAGTCGGTTTTTTT
>JAYEJL010000021.1:0-4437 GCA_034660555.1 Thermotogota bacterium | reverse complement strand
CGCTGCACCTTGATTTTCAAAAAGGAAATGACCGAAAAGAGCGCGAAGATTACACTGGAAGAAGCGAAGAAGTTGGGAGAAGCGGCAACGCTTGATCGAATACGGGATGCGTTATTCGGGAAGAATTTCGAGATAGGGGGCGTAAAGTTAAACGGTGGAAATTTCCTTGTAAAGGATATTAGAGAAGTGTAATATAAAATAAAATGGATACGGCCAAGAAAATCCAGGCAAGCTTCAAAAAGCTTCACGAGAAGATAAAAATTGGAAAGGAGATATCTGAAGAAGATTTACGGGTGACATTTGTCAGAAGCGGTATCCTTGAAGCGCTCGGTTACGAGGGTGAATTAAAAGATATAAGATTTGAGAAAGGGGTAAGAGGAAAAAGAAGCGACCTGCTTGCCTTTGACGATTACCAGAATGTTGTGTTTGTGGTTGAATTTAAAAGACCGAATGAGATAAATTTAGAACGAGATTTTGCACAACTTTGGGAGCGGTATGTGAAACCGCTCAAAGCAAAATATGGAATACTTACTGATGGGGATGAACTTCTGTTATACGAGCGGATAAATTCTAACTGGGAACGAAAACTGCGAGTAAATCTTGGGGAGGTTGCCTTATCTCAGTGTGAAGAGGTTTATGACTGGTTAAAAAAGCCAAAGATCGAAAGAACGAGGATTGAAGCGGTGCTCGGCTATTTCGAGCGATTTGATAACCCGGAGGAGAAGGTGAATTTGTCCACAGAGATTGCGCAGCAGTATTTTTTTGATGGCTTCGAATTGAAAGAGGGCTCTGTATTTGTGAATTTGGTTCAAAAGACAATTGGTCTGTTTGATTTCGAGTTAGAGCGGTCGAAATTTCTTAAAAGCGCATACAATTTCTGGAAGATTTCCTATGCGAAGAAGCCGGAGAAAGTGCCAGAAAACTGGCGGCGAATAATGGATGAAATCGGGCTTGAGGCGAACGAAGAGAATCTGTTCAAATTTATGTTCTGCTTGGAAAGTGCGTATTCTTTGTTCACGCGATTGATTTTGGCAAAGGCGTGTGAGGATTACAAACTTCCTTACGTTGAGTTTTCACGGTTCATTAAGACGGAAATCGAGCGGACATCGTATCGGGGCGATATCACGCTCTTAGCATGGGCGATAACCACGAAAAATTTGATTGAGAGCATGAAACAGAAGCTTGTAAAATCAGTTTTTGAGGGCGATATATTCTACTGGTGGGAAGATAGCTACAAAGAAATCAGTGCGGGGGATGCTCTTTACAGCCCACGGTACGAAAAGCAAAAAGGGCACTTTGGCGAGGCTCTTGCTGAGATTATTCTAACGCTCTACAAGTTCGACTTTTCTGAGATTGTTGGTGACCCGCTCGGAACGCTTTACCAGCACTATTTTGATAAAGAAACCAGGAAAGCGCTCGGCGAATTTTACACTCCACAAGAGGTGGTTGAGTACATACTTGATGCCGTTGGCTATGAAGGTAGAGGCATAATTGGCAAACGCTTGTTAGATCCAGCCTGTGGTTCCGGGACTTTTTTAGTAGAAGCGTTGAGGAGATACCTGAAAGCTTCGGAGCAAATCGCAGATGAAGAAGGCTGGTCAAAGATATTGAAAGAGCTCTGTAACGAGTATTGCATCGTCGGCTTTGACATTCATCCATTTGCGACCTTTATGGCTCAGATGCAGTTCATGCTCGTCTTAATTCCTGCGTATAAGAAAGCGATGGAGGAAGACCCGCATTTTGTTCTAAATCGTCTGCCTATCGTCAGAACGGACTCGTTGGTTAACGAGACGAGAGGAGAAGCGAAGAAAGTAACTCTTGAGACGTTTGAAAATGGTATCCGCTATATTGCAATTGACACGGGCTTGCCGGTTGAGGGTGGAAACTTGCGGATTAAAATGCCCTATGATAAAGACGTCTTCGCAAAAACTGATTTACTCAATGTTGAAGAATATTTTGCCGCGCTTCAAGCGGTTTTTGACACCGTGAAAGAAGCCGCATGGCAGGAAACCTATAATGTTGATAAAAACAAGCTGGGGAGAAATTTCAAGCGGTATCTTGATGACAAGGAGTGGAGCGGATTGGTATCTTACTTCACGCCTTATGCTGAGCACTTCTTACAGAAATTCAGGGAGCTCAGAGAGACCTTCGGCGACGGCAAGCTGATTAAATCTATCGAAGACATAATACTCGCTGCGATTCTCAAAAACTACGTGCAGTACGATTTTGTAGTGGGCAATCCGCCATATGTGCGGGTGCAGATGTTAAATAAAAAACAGAAGGTTCAATACAGGGAAGACTATGAATGCGCTGTGGGGTTATTTGATATTTATGTTCTATTTATAGAGCGGGGGATAAAGTGGTTAGTTAAAGGTGGACGGATAGGATTCATTACCTCAAATAAGTTTATACAGGCAGATTATGGCGAGAACTTGAGGAATCTATTATTAAAAGAAATTAGAATAGATCAGATGATTGATTTTGGGGATACTGGCGTATTCAGAGACGCCACAAACTATCCTCTGGTATTTTCTTTTACTAATGACTCGAATAAAGAGAACAAATTCCCTTTTGTCAAAGTCATGATGCCACGAGAGACGATTTTGACTTATATCAAAACTCATTTCCGAGACGGATATCATGATGATTATATCCTCGTTTTTGAAGTGGATCAACAACAACTTGATGCTGACTTATGGAGATTTATGCCGGTATATGAAATGGAGCTTATTAAGAAAATCGAGAAAAATTCAAATATTAAAGTGAAAGATTTTGCTAGACCGCATCGCTGTCTTTATACGGGACTTAATGAAGCATATTTAATAAACAGAAACCAGATTCAGTCTCTTAATCTTGAGAATAGTTTAATAAGGCCAGTAATTGGAGGGGGAAATATTAGAAGATGGAAAATTGCTTGGGAAGAAAAATTTATCATTTATCCTTACGAGACTACAAATGATAAGCTTATACAAGTTGATTTAAATAAGTACCCGAACATAAAGGAGCATTTGAATCAATTTAAGAGTGAGTTAATGAAAAGATGGTATATCAAAAAAATTCCGAAAGACCAGCGAGAAGAGAGATGGTTTGAATATGCAGATCCCAGAAATCCAAGGCAATTCGAGGACAACAAGATAATCACTCCAGATATATCCACAAGTAACAACTTTGTTTTAGATCATGGCAAATATTTCAGTTTAAATACCTCTTATGTCATTGACCTTGATCGGTTCAAAGGTAATCCTGTTTATCTTCTTGGCATTTTGAACTCGAAAACAATTGAATTTTACTATAAACATATCAGTCCATTCATTTCTGGGGGATATTATCGTTATATCTCACAATTTTTGGAACAACTCCCAATCCGCCTCCCTCAAACCCCTGAAGAGCAAAACCTCGCGGACGAAATAACGGAAAATGTCGAGAAAATCTTAGAGCAAGTAAAACTCGAGCAGCAAATCAAGAACTTCCCAGACGATTCCGTTCAGGAATACCGAAGCAAGGGCGAAGAGTTTGATTCCGTAAACGTCACTTTCAAATCCAACCATAAGATGCTTGAGCCTGTGTTAGAGAAAACAGTTGACGGTAGAGGCTACAACATCACAATCGGTAAAAAAGAAACCCCAATTTTCGTTGAATCAAAGGTAAAAGCAGATTATGTCGTTACTGCACTGAACGGAAAGCGAGCAAAGAAAGACGAAAAGCTGCAGCTTCTCATTCCAAAGAGTGATACTGTTACAGAAGCGATTTTGAGAAAATTGAAAGAAGATAAAGCAAAGGTAAAATCTCCATCGGTTGCTGAACTCGAAGCGGAGATAAACGAGCTTGTTTACCAGTTGTACGGGCTAAACGAAGAAGATATAAAGGTTATCGAGGCTTTCTTGAGAAGGTTTTAGCTTAAATAAATGACCGAGATATTAAAATTAGGCGGCAGCTTGCTGGCTAAAGGACGAGAAATTGTGCATTGCCTTAGCGATTATGCTGCAAAGAACGCTCTTTCTTTCGTTATAATTCCCGGCGGAGGTCTTTTTGTAGAACCAATAAAGAAACTCTCAGATAGAATCTCGGATGACACGGCGCATTGGATGGCTGTGCTCGCAATGCACCAATACGGGCTCTTCTTAGCTGATGGTGAACTTGAGATACCGGTAGTTGAAAGCATAGATGGACTAAAAAATGCGGGTCATATCTGCATCGTATTACCGTATAAAATCCTGAGAGACGACGATTGCTTACCGCACACCTGGGACGTTACCTCAGACACGATCTCGGCATTCATTGCACGCAAATTGGGTGAAAAGAGTTTCATAAAAGTGACTGACGTGGATGGCATACTAAATGAGAACGGATTCTTGATAACCCGGATCAACGTAAAAGAACTGATAGAGAAAGAGCATAAAGGGTGTGTTGACACGGAACTACCGCGATTCTTACTGC
>JAYEJL010000020.1:0-4484 GCA_034660555.1 Thermotogota bacterium | reverse complement strand
TCAAGGAAGTAGATAATATTTTGGAAACAACAAGAATTGATACGCTTAAAAGAATTCACATTTACAGGTAAAAGGTAAAACTTTAAAGGAGAATGATAATGATGAAAAGACTATATAGAAATGCCAGGGATATGGAAAGAATGATTGAACAGCAGAAACTAAAAGCTCTGAAGGATCTCTTTTGGAGAAGCTGAACGGTACCACCTAACAAAAAGCACCCATTATGGGTGTTTTTTTTGTTTAAAGTGATTGCCAGAAAACACTTTTAAGCCTACAAAAATTCTGTTCGTTCTTTAAAAATGATTTTACCAAGTACGTTTGTTAATCAATTTCAACCAATTTCGTGCCAGTATAGAAATGCTTCAATATTTCCCAGTATAATTTTCCTTCAGTTGCCATTGCAGCAGCTGCAACCTGATCCATACCTATTCCATGTCCCCAGCCTGAACCATAAAACATAAAAGCTTTCAATTCACTGTTTTCATAGTGTGATCTGATCCAGAATCGTGTACTCTTTATACCTCCAAGACGATATTTACTTGCCTTTATTGTCGTTTTGCTTCCGTCGCTTGTTTCAACATAGAGTTCAACAACACTTCCAGCAGATGATCGTTCTTTGGGATAAAGCTTTGTGATATTTTCAATTCCATATCTTTCCTCAATTATCTCCACAGGAACCATAACCTGCCATCTGTAACTATTCATAGAAGTAAATTGTTCATCCGCAGAAAAAGATTCAGGTTGATCATGCAACCAGTTTTTCAAAGCCAGAGGACTATCCGGAAACTCTGAAGATTCTATTTCAGTGGTTACGCTTTTCAAATAAGGAACTTCAGCCCCCCAAATTTCATTACTGTTTTCAGTAAAACCTCCACTATTAGTTGTATAAACAGCAACGATGGGTTTATCATTATATGTAAGAATCTCATCCGTCGTCTCTCTGACAGCAACTGTCGTTCTATCGTGTTCATTGGCAATTCCTTTATATACTGTACAGTGGTTGCTGGAACACAAATTAAATCCATCTTTTGAGTGTCTTTCTTTGTTTGCCAGCACATACGATCTCGCTGCTACCGCCTGTGCTTTCAAAGCGTTTATTGGCCAGTAAGCTGGCATCTCTGAAGGGACGACAGAAAGTAAGTACTCCTCAAGGCCTACTAAATTAACCAGTGTTAGTCCTTCATCGTCAGCAAAAACTTCCATTTCGCCGCGATACTGCCGATTTTCATAATAATTGGTAGAGTATTCTACGTTGTGAACGTAGATTGGTTCATAGCTCAAAGGAAATATTGTTACGGGACCATCAGGTTCAAAGCTTTTCTCACTAGTTTCAACCGTGTATGTACCATCTGCAGAAGTAATGGTTATGAGTTCCGCCTTTTCACCTATATACAAAACCTCATTTTCTGTTGATAGAGCAAACACCGAACCAACCTGTATAGCTAATTCATCTTGACCTGTCATGATACCAATTCGCATTTGCTGACCTTTCTCTTCCAGAGGCCAGATATCATAAAAATCTATATCTGTATCAACAGGTGGTCTTTCAAATTCTCTCTTTACTACCACAAATTGATCCGGATACTCCTTCTTAAAATTTTCCAGCATCAAATTGAGTTCGCCATCTGAAGGGTTATCTGCTGAAGCCTTTTTTGCGTATCTTATGGCCTGCTCGATTTCACCCATTTCTAGATAAGTTTTTGACATAGCTTTTTCTACACCCATGAGCGATCCGTTTTTAGATAAAGCAGATTCATATTTCTCAGTGGCCAATTTATACTCTTTCAACTTAAAGAGTGAATCTCCAAGTCTTTTATATCCGGGAGCATAGTGCTCATCGTATTCAACAGATTTCTCGTAATAATTTCTGGCTTCAATATAGAAACCATTTTCATACGCAATTTCTCCCAGATAATAGGCAGCGTCTCTCGAAAGCGTTGACGGAGTTTTTTCACTGTGGAGTGCTATCTCCAACTTTTCCATAGCCCATCTATCCATTTCAAGATTGAAGTAAGCAATTCCGGCATTTAATGCATATTCAGCACTTCCAGTGATCAGTAAAAGCGTTTCATACAACACTAAAGCTTTCCTGTATTCACCTTGTTCTTCATAAACAGTTGCAAGATTTTGCATTGATTCTATAGTGAATTTACCTATCAATGAAAGGTATGCTTCCTTGCTTTTTTCATAATCTCCGCTTTTATAGAATTCATATGCCCTGTTCAGTATTTCTTCTTCACTTTCTTGAGCAATGCTCGACACGGGAAAAAGAAATAACAGAATAATGAATGTTGATATTAGCAGTTTCTTCATAATTTACCCCCTGACCGAAAATTTCAACTTAATTAAACCACCTACTTGCATTTTAACTTAATTATCGTATATATTACCTTATGGAGGTGACATTTGTGGAAAATGAGTGGTGTATCCACTATAATGATTGTCCTGTGGTAAAGGCCTATGAAAAAGGCATTATTGATGTTGATTGGCTGGATATTTATTGTAGATCGAACTGGCAGGAATGTGCTCGTATACAGCTTGAAGAATCACAGGACTATGGTCTGGAGTTACTTTTACCAGATGGTTCCTTTGAGTAAAGACTCAAACATATTGAAATGATTTGATACTGAATAAAGAAACATTTTTAGTTTTATAAAATTCCCTGAGTTTCCCGCTTTTTAGCATCTTCCAGTATTTTCCTGGTAGCAGTGGCTCCAATTCTGCTGGCGCCTGCATTTTTCATTTCAATCAGTCTATCCAGGGTTCTCACACCACCCGCAGCTTTCACCTTAACACTCTCACTGACAGTATCTCTCATAAGTTTTACATCTTTTATTTCAGCACCTCCTGACCCAAATCCGGTGGATGTCTTCACGAAATCAGCATTCGCTCTCTCCGCTATCAGGCACGCTTTTTTTATCAATTCATCCGTTAAATAACAATTTTCAAGGATCACCTTAACCAGAACATCCTTTTCATGAGCCAGACTTGTAACATTTTTAATATCCTTTTCAACGTACTCATAATCCAGTGACAATAATCTGCCAATATTTAATACCATATCCAGTTCAACCGCACCTCGCTCTATAGCACTTTCAGCCTCGTAGACTTTTGTTAGTGTAATGTTCGCACCATGAGGAAAACCAATTACGGTTGTTACCTTCACAGTCGATTTTTTTAATAACCCACTTGCAAAATCTATATCACAGGGTCTCACACACACTGACATTACGTCATAATTCATCGCGAGCTTGCAACCCTTTTCAATGTCTTCTTTGGTTAATTCTGGCTTCAAAAGAGAATGATCTATCATCTTGGCAATTTCTTCTACATTCATAACGAACCTCCTTAATGTAATTCAATCATTCATCCTTAGATAGTATCAAAGCTGAGTATGGTGCAATATTAACCATTCCATAATTTGGCATTTTATCGTATTCACCTTTTTCAGCTGTTATTTCGTTGCTACCAAAATCGCTAAATTCTTTATCATATTTTTTTGAATCACTGTTAAATCGAACCTTCCATATCCCTTCTCCCGGAAGTCCAATCTTATAATTTTCCTGTTTTTTGTGTCTAAAATTTACTATAACGATAGTGCTATCACGAGGTCCAATCTCTTCCCATCTATGAAATGCGATGATTTTATCTACATTGTTTACATGATAAACATTTACATTTTGAGAAGAAAGTCCCTTTGTATTGCTATCAAGATTTCTTCGAAGGCTGATCAGATCTTTATGGAAATTAAGCATTCCTTCGTATTTTTCTCTCAAATTCCAGTTGATAGGCGTTTTATCGCTAAATTTATCCACATCATAAAATTCCTGTCCCTGAAATAACATGGGAACACCAGGAGAACTGAGAACCAAAGCTGAAGCAAGCGCAGTACGCTTTTTTGCATACCAGCTCTGTGCATTGTCAGGATTGATTCTCACTGGAAATCGGTTTCCAGTTTTTGCTACTTCATCATGTGATTCTGTGTATATGATTCGTCTAAAAGAGTCGTTGTTGAACTTATGCCCTACAGCTTCTGCAACAGAATGCATATCTCGATCTTCATCTTTTGGTGTAACAATAGCATGACGCAGTTTGTATACAAAATCTATATCCCACTGAGCATCAAAACTGGGATCGTTTTCTCCACTTTTACTTGTTATATACTCATTATTCTTTAAATCCTCTGCAATACTGATTTTCCAGGGTTGTTTCTTTTCAATTTCTTTATTAATTTCACTCATGAGACTCCAGCCTTCTGGCAGGTCTCCATCTCCTGAATCATTACCGTAAGCATTGCGAATGTAGGCCGTTGCATCCCATCGTAACCCATCAATTCTAAATTCATTCAACCAGGTGAATACATTATCTTTGATATATTTTCTTACTTCATTAACAGAGTAATTCGGTCTTGTCTTTCCCCATGGCGTTTCAGCTCGCCAGTCATTGTAAAAATATATACCACCACCATCGTTTTCATACCATCC
>JAYEJL010000019.1:0-22377 GCA_034660555.1 Thermotogota bacterium | reverse complement strand
TGAGGTTGTGGGTGATTTTGGAAAACAGGCATTTGGTTTATATGAAAAAATTTTGGAAGAAGAAGTTCCTGGACAGGATGCAAGGTATGTAATACCTGAAAGTGCTCTGACAAGAGTGATATTTGCAATCTCACCGCGCTATCTTTTAAAACTGCATAATATTCTAAAAAATTCTCCAGTAAAATCTCTAATTATACTTCTCACAGGTGCACCTCCACTGGACATCATTGCTTCGTACACTGTAATAATCAACCAAAAAAAGTATCAACTGTCTATTATTAGGCAGTTGATTACACTAAATCTCATTAATTAACTCAGGTTTGAGAGACACCAAGCAGTATTATGGCATCAAAGTAATCGAAATAAATATTCTGATCTGCTATCCATTCTCTTAAACGATAATACAAACCCAATCCTTCTAGTTCATAGGTTACAAAGTATTCAGCACTATGATATGGTTGCGCAGTTTTGAGCATTTTTGTTAAATCAAAGTTTTCATTGTTAAGAAAAGCATAGGTTTTTCTTTTCTCAAATATCTCAAGCTCAGGAATCTTATCACAGGTTAAAACCTCTAAACCCGTTCTTTTTCTCCATTGACCCTTTACAATCTGTGAAAAATTACCATATCGTGAAAAATCAGGAATATTGTTTATTATGAGAATCCTGGGTTCCTGTTCTTCATCAATTACCGGGCTTTCTACTATTGGAATAACGTTTCCATTTTCATCTATTCTGTAAGGAAGAGTATTTATCGTTAAACCAGACTTATTCGTTACAAATGAATACATCAAACTTATCAATGGTACAAAATCAAACTCATTCTCAGTTTTATTCATAATAAAACTAGCTGTTCTATACATGTTTTTAATATCAAGACTAAAGATTTTTTCTACCAGCTTTTTTAATACCTCTTTCTGTCTTTCTATTCTACCCAAATCACCTTCACTGTCAGAGCGGAATCTCAAATAATTGAGTAGTTGTTCTCCTTTTAATTTATGGTAGCCCTTTTCGAAATGTATATGGAGATCTTGCTGAAAATCATCATGATGCATGGCATCTTTTACAAGAACATCAACTGGACCTGTGAATTCCGTTATCTCTATTACCGTTTCAAAATCAAGTATCATATATCCCGCGATTACATCAACATTAACTAGCTCTTTGATAGTCTCAGCAAGTACGTCGATTCCATAGCTCAGGTAGATTGAGTTTATTTTATGTTCTTCTCCTTCCACCTTAACCAGGGTATCTCGAGGAATACTTACAATTTCGAATTCATCCTCTTCATTTTTTTTCAGAGTAACAATGAAATCGGTACGTCCACCTGAAGAAAGTTTCCCGCCAGAATCTTTACCAACAATTATAAAACCAGCACTTTCATCTAGACTCTGTTCTTCAAAGTAATTTACGAAGGACTTTACTGTTAAAAAGATACAAGAACAGAGAACAAATAAAGCTGTTACGGTTATTAGGTAACGTAATAACTTTACCATTCTTCAAGTTGCTTCCTCAGATCATTTAAGGAGTCTGTGTCAATGTAGATTTTTTCTACTGGTTCACTACTGGTTGATACAAAAATCTCTATTGGCCTATTTGTCATTCCCTTTAATTTATAGGATTCTCTTTTTAAGTTTGTCGCCCTATCCAAAAATGCTGCAATTGCTGCTGAACTAATTTTTGCATTGTTATTGTTTTCTCTTAAAATTCCTTCAAAATCTCCTAGTTTCCAGTAGTCAAAAAACTTTAAACCTCTTTCAGAAAGCAAATCTAACATAGCATTCATGTCTTCTGCTTCACTTCCCAAAGTACTGGAGAGTACTTTTAATGTTTTTTCATCCAAAGAAAAGTAGTATTCATATTCAGCATTGATACCAAGCCATTCATCAATTGTCTGAAGTGCCTTACCTACATCACCTTTAGCAAGTGTGTCATTGCCGTGAAGTGAAGCAAATATAGGTATCTCAACAGCAAGTACCTTATCTTTTTTGGTTCTAACAAAATAGAAATTTGAGATACTTTCTTCCTGTTCACATAGAATCAAATAATCTATGCTCTCTGCATTGAAAATTTCACTGTTCCTAACCCTTGAAATCATATAATAAATATAAAAACCAGCAATTACCAAAGCCAGTATTATTATTAATATTAGGATTGGTCTTCCTTTCTTTTTTTTCTTTCTTTTTACTTTTATGGCAGGCACTTTAGGCACCTCCTTGAATATAATTCCATGTTTCTACGATCTCTGGAAGTAAAAATGTTTTATCTTTCAACGCCCACTCTATTTTATAATATAATGTCATCTTATAGGCTCTATCAAGATCTTCAAATGCTGTCTCTCTAATTTTTTTACTTATAGGAAAGGGCCTATTTTCTTCAGCTATATCAGCAATCATTAGAATCTTACCAATTCTACTGAGTTTTCTGTGACCTGTGACATGCCAGTAAATGGCGTCTAGGACATCTTCATGAATATCAAATCGCTTCTTTAGATAAAGAGCTGCAACTTTTCCATGCAAAAGTACAGGTTTCTTCCGTTCAAATTTGTTTTCTTTTTTTCCATAACCCCTGAACATTAATAATAATCTATAGGGCTCTATCTCTCTAAACAAATCATGTCCAAGTGAAGCCATTTTGGCATAATTACTGTTAGTATCGTAAATTATTGAAAGCGTATTGGCCAGTTCCGATGTTCCCAATATATGCTGCAATCGTTCTTTTGAAACAATTTTTTTCAACAAATTGATGAGATATGAAAAAACTCGTTCATCATTCATTTATTTCCCTAAAATAGACAGATATATCAATTTTTACCAGACCTCACTAAAAACATTGAAAACTTCTAGCGCATTCCATTCAGTAACCCTATTCTCAACTGATTCGAACAAAGAATCCATCTCAGATTTTGAATTTGCAATCATCCCAATTGTTATTTCAAGTTCCCTTTTTGAATCATGAACTCCCGTTTCAACAATTGACGCGTTGAAGTTTTTTCTTAGATCGTTTATCAGTCTCTTTACTATACTTCTTTTTTCTTTCAGTGACTTTACGCCTCTTAATCTTATTGAGAAGGTGTTGTATCCGAAATGCATAATGTTCTCACTCCAGCTCGTTTTACAATCTTTATCCTCTTGGTTATGTTTATATTATTACCAAATACAAAAAAGGGCACTAAAGCCCCTCTAAATGAAAAATCACTTGTTCTCTTCTTCTCGTTCACGCTCGACAATTATTTTTTCTTGTACATCGGAAGGTGTTTCCTGATATCCGCTGAACTTCATAGTAAAATAACCTCTGCCACTTGTTAACGAATTTAATTTGCTGGAGAAGTCTAGCATCTCAGATAAGGGAACATGAGCGCTTATTTTGCTCAATCCTTTTCCCTGTGGTTCCATTCCAAGTGGTCTGCCCCTTCTTGATGTAACTTCTCCCATAATGTCTCCTGCACTGTCATCGGGAACGAATATTTCAGCTTCCATTATGGGTTCAAGAATAACCGGATCAGCTTTTTTCATACCATCCTTAAAAGCATGTACGGCTGCTACCTGAAAACTCATATCGGAAGAGTCAACATCATGATAAGACCCATAAACTAGCGTTACCCTTACATCTACAACAGGATATCCCGCAACAACACCATTTTTCATGGCTTCTTTGACTCCCTTTTCAACTGCGGGAATGTAATTTTTAGGGATTACCCCTCCAACTATTTTATCAACAAATTCAAATCCTTCTCCTCTTTCCAGTGGTTCAATTTCCATCTGTACATGTCCGTATTGACCGTGTCCCCCTGTTTGCTTCTTATGCTTGTATTCTGTAGTAACTTTCTTCTTTAGTGTTTCTCTGTAAGCTATTTTGGGCTTTCCAACTTCAACATCGACGGAGAATAACTTTTTTAGTCTCTCAACCATTACATCAAGATGAATACCACCCAACCCTGAAATAACTGTTTCAGCGGTTTCAGCGTCATGCTCCCAGGTAAAGGTGGGATCAGATTCTGAAAGTCTTGAAAGTCCATTACTGATTTTGTCTATATCGGACTTTGTCTTTGCCTGAATTGAACGAGATAACATCGGTTCAGGCATTACCGGTGAAACAACCCTAAGTGGCCTATCTTTGTGTGCCAATGTATCAGTAACTTTACTTTTCTTGAGTTTAGCAAATTTTATGATATCACCAACCGACGCTTCCTTTATCTCTTCATCTTCACCACCGGTTGTAATCTGTATATGACTCGCTTTTTCTGTCGAATCTTCATTAACAACTAGAAAGGTCTCTCCTTGAGAAATAGAGCCAGATACCACTTTTACGAAAGTAAGTTTACCGACAAAGGGGTCTACAATTGCCTTGAAAACATATCCTACAAAAGGCTCCTCTTCAGCAAACTTTACCTTGATTTTCTCTCCACTGGACAATTCTGCATCAAGCTCATCTGCTTCAGATGGTGTTTTCCCAAAATTGATCAGAACATCCAGTAATGGATCCGCACCTATATTCTTCGCAGCTGATCCAAATGCTATCGGAATTATTTGATTATCTATATAGGCTTTTCTTAATGTATTTCTTAACTCATCCTGTGTTATTTCTTCACCTTCAAAATACTTTTCCATCAATTCTTCTTCGTTCTCTATTATATCTTCAATCATCTTTGTTCTAGCTTCTTCTACCTGATCAGAAATATCTTCAGGAATTTCTTCAACATTGTAATTTCCTGACGCTCCATCATAGATATATGCTTTCTTATCAATTAAATCAACAATACCCTTAAAGCTTTCAGCTTTTCCTATGGGCAATTGTAGCAATACAGGACTTCTCTCAAAAGCTGTTTGAATTTCATCAAGCGTTTCTTCATATTCAGCCCGTTCTTTATCAAACATATTAAAGAAAACAATAAGACCTTTCCCCATATCCTTAGCAATTGTTCCAAATCTTCCTGCCTGAACTTCCATTCCCGCAGTTGAATTGATTACAATCACTGCGTTTTCTGAGGCAAAGATCCCATTTGAAACAGCTGCATGAAAATCCGACATACCTGGTGTATCGATAATGTTTATTTTTTTCCCTTTTTTCGTAAGACCTGTTACTCCTAAAGAAAAACTTGCACTTCTTTCCTTTTCAATCTTCTCTGAATCAGTTAATCGCACACCGCTTTTCTCAACAAGGTTCTCTGTTAATAACAATGAATCAATAAGATGTGTTTTACCACATCCATGATGCCCAATAAAAACGACATTTCTTTTCTCTTCAACAGGAATATTTTCCATTGATTAACACCTCCAAATACTATTTGCTATCAATTGTTATTGCAATCGGAATAACCGGTTCTCCGGATGCAGAAGAATTGAACAGATTTCCTTTTATTACAAGAGCTGAGGAACGTCCTCCATCAAGACACATCAAGTGTCTAATATTTTTATTCGAAAAAAATTCTATCATTTCTGCAAAGGTTAAACCATAACTCTGCGACTGGTATCCGTCAATAACAATAAAAACTATATTTCCGCTATTTGTCTCCCCAACAAGTGTTCTTGGTGCTCTGGTATCAAGGATAGATTCATTGTAAAAATTCCTCTCAAAATCCGAAACAACTCTATTATTGTAAATGATTAGAGGGCCACTTTCCACTGCAAACTCAATATCACCCTTTACCGGGCTGAAAATGCTAAAATCTATCCTATCACCCTTATTTATTTCTCCCAGTTTTTGTTTTCCAACGGGAGACAAAACTATCATTTCTGAGTTTTCGGAAACTCTTTGATTGTAAACTGTATTGGTTACAACATTATTTGAAGCAGTGATATATGTATATTCATCATAATATGGAATTTTGCCATTAAATCTTTCATTATATACAATAATACCCCCACGATAAGGCGTATTAACACCGTTAACTATACCTTTTTTTCCATTCACTTCAATAATATATTGTATATCCATTCTACCTATTTTATATTCACCATCAACTTTGTAAAAAAGAGGACGATCATTTGAAGGAAAGCTCATTACAACATTATTCTTTATTAACAGACCAACGGGGTAATTTGTGCCAGGGTCATAGTATCCACCATTAATTACAGCAAATGTATTCCAGCTTCCAAATGATGTTATTTTATCAGCTGATGGTATGCCATTCTGAGCTATGTTCAGTTTGATTTCCATAATTGAAGGATCAATTTCTAACAGAGTTAATGCAATTTTCCTGTAACCTATGTAGTTTTCTATAACACTGAGTTCATAACCTTCACCACTTTGATTAGTAATTGTATTACCAAAATTCTGCTCACTTCTAATGATGAATCTTTTACCTTCCTTCAATATATGCAGATTTTCGGATTTTTCTTGCCAGCTGGCTACCAATTTTACATATTCCTGTCCCCTGTAAATCTCTACACCATCTGGTTTTGAAGTTATAGATGTTTTAGCCGGCTTTATTGTTATTACAGCAGAATTATTATCAGTGATCCAAAAATCAAATTCATCTGTAAAAAGCTCAGTGTCAAATTCCAGTATTATTTCTCTGCTGTTCTTCTCAATGTTAAGCAGTTCAGGATAGTAGTCATACAAAATAAGTAATCCATCTTTCGAAAATGAATTTACGGAAAGCAATTTATCAAGAAGATCAATAGACATATAATACTGCTTTTCTCTACTAATCACTGCGTTATTATATTTTTGACCGAACTCTACATATACTTCGCCTTTTTCGGGATATAAAGTTACTATTGTATCATTAGGGAATATTGCCATTGCTTCTTTTCCATCATTGGACCTGGTGATCCATGACCTTTCATACATATTAAGTATTTTTTCGATATCCACATAATAGTTTGAAGAATTTTGTAAGAATGAACCCTCAAAACGCTTGCTTTCTCCATTCAAATGACAAATTAAATCGTTAGAACCCATTGCAAAGGTAATCAATAATACTACGCCTAAAATCAACCAACATTTTTTCTGCATCAACAATCCACCTTAATAAATTTTATAAATCAATCGCTGCTTTTCTACATGCTCATCTGATACTTCAAAAGAATCTTTTATAAGTTTCACAGACTCCATGTATTTTTCTCTATCATTAAAAAATATTTTTGCCAGACTATCACCTTTTTCAACATAGTCACCTATCTTTTTCTCAATAACTATGCCAACCGATGGGTCAATACTATCTTCTTTTCTCATACGACCTGCACCCAACAACATTGACGCAAGTCCAATGTTTTCAGTCTGAATGTATTTAATGTAGCCAGACTTATTGGAACATACGCTCTCTTTGTTCTTCGCTTCTGGAAGAACTTTAGATCCCTTATTTCTGATTTCAGAAGTACCACCCTGAGCTATAATAAATTCTTCAAATTTCTTTATTGCTTCTCCAGAATCTATTACATTATCTATCATTTCATCTGCTTTAGCTTTCTCAATGTTTTTTGCTAATTGAAGCATTCTAGAAGTAATTGTCTTGCATATTTTGCTCAAATCTTCAGGGCCATCACCCTTCAATGTTTCAATAGCTTCTTTTACTTCAAGAGAATTACCTACAGCTTTACCAAGTGGCTGATTCATATCGCTTACTATAGCTCCCATAATTCTTCCATGTCTTTTTCCTATGTCAATCATTGCTTCAGCCAAAACCATAGCTTCTGATACATCCTTCATAAATGCACCGTTACCTGTCTTAACATCAAGTATTATTAAATCTGACCCAATAGAAAGTTTTTTGCTCATGATACTGGAAGCTATTAAAGATATTTCATCAACTGTAGCGGTGACATCCCGCAATGCGTATAATTTTTTGTCCGCTGGAGCTATCTTTCCTGTTTGTCCTACCACTGCTATACCGTGTTTTTTTACATTCTCTATAAACTCTTTTTCACTCAAGGAAGTTCTGAAACCCGGTATTGATTCTAACTTATCAATTGTGCCCCCTGTATGTCCAAGACCTCTTCCGGAAAGCTTTGCAAATGTGAGTCCCAAAGACGCTGCAATCGGTCCTATAATAAGTGTAACCTTATCCCCAACACCACCAGTTGAATGCTTATCAACTTTTATACCATCAAGTTTGCTTAAATCTATTCTGTCACCTGATTCGGCCATAATTTCAGTTAAATTGTATCTTTCACCGGGTGAAAGATGATTGAAATAAACAGCCATCAACCATGCAGAAACCTGGTAATCAGGTATTCTGCCTTCAACATAACCGTTGATAATTTCCGCCAGTTCTTCCCTGGTATTCTCTTCATTATCACGTTTTTTCTTAATCAAATCGTACATTCTCATGATGACACCTCCTTAATCGGAAGCTTGACAGTAAATGTTGTACCTTTACCAAATTCGCTTTCCATAATCACCTCTCCGTTGTGTTTTTCAGCAATAAAATGAACTATTGCCAGCCCCAATCCTGTTCCTCCCATACTTCTTGAACGTGCCTTATCAACTCTGAAAAATCTACTAAAAACTCTCTCTTTTGCTTCTTTAGGTATCCCTATTCCTGTATCTTGAACCTGTATTACTGCATTCTCTTCTTCGATCCAGGTTCTTATCCAAACTTTCTTTTCTCCATGTTCCTTTACGGTGGTATATTTTATCGCATTATCGGTTAAATTCAACAATAGTTGAACCAATCTGTCAAAATCCCCCCGCAAAGCAATAGCATCACCGGTATCATAGATTAGTTCAACTCCTGATTCTTCAGCAAGTGGTTCAATGATCTCATTCACATATTCAAGTACCTCATCAAGATTTACATTTTCCATTTCAAACCCTGTATTACCCGATTCAAGTTTTTCAAGATCTAGAAGATCATTAATTAAACGAGTCATCCGACCGGATTCCTTCTCAATGATACTGACAAACTGTTTTACAACACCACTTTCATCACCAAGCTCCATATCCATCAGTGTTTCTGCATAACCATGAATAGAAGTTAAAGGTGTTTTCAGCTCGTGAGAAGCGTTTGAAATAAATTCTCTTCTCATCTCGTCAATTTCTCGTTCCTTTGTGATATCTCTCAGTAAAATCATATAATTGTTCTCATCCCCATAAATTACAGGGATAATCTGGCATTCATAATACCTTCTCTTTGGCAAAAAAATCACGATTTCAGCTTTTTGGGCTTCATCATTCTTTATTACATCATCAAGCAAATCAGTAATGTTGTAATTATCAATAACTTCACTTATTTTACGGCTCATCGGTTCAGGAATCTTCGTTATTTCTCTTGCTGATTTGTTGAAGTAATTTACCTTCCCTTCATCATTTACTATGAATAGGGCTTCGCCAAGACTGTTCAATACCAGAGAAAAGTATTCTAATTTTCTTTTTACCAGATCAATCTCACGATTTTTAGCAGCAAGTTTTTTTCTCAATTGATGATATATGTAAATAGACTCGGAGTTTTCTGGAATATCAAGTAGCTTCGCATATCTTTTCCTTGCCTTATTATAAACAGACAATTTCCTTCGTAAGGCTAGAAATGCATATAATAGCAGCGCTGAAAGCGCTGCTAATATAATAACAAGAATGTACAATGTAATTATACTTCCTTTCCAGGATCTCTAAACTTGTATCCCTTTCCTCTCACTGTAATAATGTATCTTGGATTAGATGGGTCTTCTTCAATTTTTGTTCTAAGTCTTCTGATATGAACATCAACCGTCCTCGTGTCACCATAATAATCATATCCCCACAATTTATCAAGCAAGACATCTCTGCTAAAAACTTTGCCTTCGTTTTCTGCAAGAAATCTGAGCAACTCAAATTCCAGAGGAGTTAGGCTAACCAGTTTACCTCTAACTCTAACCTCGTATTTTTCTGTATCTATCTCCAGGTCTCGTGCTGTAATTTTCTTCGGCCTTTCTTCCTTTGCCTGAACACTCTGCTGGATTCTTCTAAAAACAGCCCTGATTCTCGCAAGAACTTCCCTTACACTAAAAGGTTTTGTTATATAATCGTCAGCTCCAAGTTCAAGCCCGAGAACCTTATCAAACTCTTCACTCTTGGCGCTTAGAAATATAACTGGTGTTCTTCGATATTTCTCCATTCCCCTTAATGTTCTAACAAGTTCAAAACCATCCATTCTGGGTAACATAATATCTACGATAAACATGTCAATATCACTATCTTTGGCGATTTTCAATGCTTCTTCGGCATCATAAGCTTTAAGAATATCGTAGCCTTCTTTTTTCAAGTTAAACGTCAGCAACTCTACTATCGAAGGTTCGTCATCGATTACAAGAATATTCTTTTTTGCCATTTTCTTCACTCCTTCCTTAATGAATTGATGTGCTCCGCATATTTTAATAAGTAACTTTCAATACCTTTTTCATTTTCCAGAATATCCACTGTGTCTTCAACTGAATCCTGCTCCATATTTGCTATACCATACTGAATAATCGATTGCTTAACACTTTCAAAAATTGTTTTAACGCCAGGTATATCATGTAAATCTCTTCTAAGCGTTTTTTCCATTTTCTTCAATTCTTTCATACCAGTCATTGGTAAATTATAAAAGGCAGTTCTAGGCTTTGGTATCAAAGGATTAAGGCTAACAATTATCCTTTTATAACCTTTCTTCCTGGCCTGTTTTACAACCTGAACAATACCTTTTCTATCATCTTCTGATTCAAAAATCGCTCCATATATAAAATACATTTTTATGGCTTCAAAACCCGCTTTAATCCCCAGGCTCAAAGCATTATCTATGTGATATAAATCGATTCCCTTCGAAAATAGATTTCTAATTCTTTGATTTCCACCTTCAGGTGCAATTGTAAATTGATTTTGCCCGCCTCTTTTTAATAATGTTAAAAGTTCTTCAGTTAATGAATCCGCTCGTAACGAAGAAAAAGATGGCTCAATGTCATACTTCTCTATCAGGTTGAGTAATTGTTCAAGATATGGATAATCAGTTACGGTAGCTGCAACAAACCCTACTCTTTTCGTAATATTAACGAAAGTAGATATAATCTTTTCTATTTGTTTTATCGAAGCAAACCGAGCTTTTCCAAAAGAATATCCCACAGAACAAAACTTGCATTTTCTTTTACAACCTCTACCAATCTCTATAAGTAACCTATTTGAAAATGAAGAATGCCATGAAAGAAAACTGCTTTTCGATAGATAATTACTAATTGCTGGATTGGCAGAATCACATTTCGTTAATTTATCAGCGATTTCCTTTCTATTAAGAGAACTTTTCAAAGACCAAAATACTTCTAAAAAAGAACTCTCAAGATCTCCTTTGTAAACAAAATCCGCTATTCTATCCAAAAGTACATTCTTGGAATAGGTTAATGCTCCTCCTACAATTATCACCGGATGATAGAGACCTCTTTCCTCTTTCCTGAGAGGAATCTTAAAATTCTTCAAAATATCCACAAAATTTAGTACATCGGTTTCATAATGAATACTAAAAGCCCATATCCTGAATTCATCAAGTCGTTTTAATGTATCCAGTGAAAAAAACCTTTTGAAAGACCTTTCGTAAAAAAATCGCTCACAGTTAATATTTCTTGATTGATTGAGACTCTTAAACAATTCATGGAACGATAAGCTAGAACTTGCTATAGGATATGAATTCGGATATATCAGTGCTGTCGCTAAATTTCCCGAAATCTGAATATCCTCTAAAAAGCGTTCAGATTCTCTGTATTTCAAAACCAACTGGTACTCTTTCCAGGCCTTTTCTTCTCTAGGCCTTCTCACTTAATCATTCTCCCAAAATACTCCATAGACACTGCAACTCTTTCTAAACTAAAGGTTGCGATATTTTTGTTGTGTTGTTTCGCATTCCCAGCAAAATATATTCTATTGTTTTTGACGTCCTTGATTCTTAATTCTATAACGAGATCTTCATTTAATTTTGCAGGGTTCTCATGTTCAACCCTGGTTTTAGATACAACGAAAATTGTATTTCCATCTATGTGTTCTGACAGCATTTCTAGTGAACATCTGTATATAAGTTTCATTAAACCACTAGTTGATAGCAAATCAAAAACAACTACATTTGAGTATTCATCCCATTTTAACTCTGGTTCATCAAGACTCAGCGTAAAACTATCAATCTTGTTTTTAAGATCTCTTAGTTTTTCCATTTCCATCATCTTCTTTGTCTTTCTCTTTATCATTTTCTGAAACTACTTCGGTACCACTCTGTTCTTTTGTTTCTTCTTCATTATTTTCATCATTTTCTTTTGTCTGATCATTATCTCCTTCTAGTTCATTTTCTCTGTAGTAGTTGCCCTCTTCTTCAAGTCCAATTATTTTAGCAAGCTCTTTCCCTGTAATTGTTTCCTGATCAATTAATTTATCAGCGGCTTCATCGAGTTTTTCTTTATATTTTTCCAAAATTTCCTTTGCTTTTTCATATGTATCCATTATTACCTGTTTTACTTCGTTATCTATTTCACTTGCAATCTCTTCACTATAATTTCTCATTCTTGTCAATTCTTTTCCGAGAAATACTTCATTTTCTTCTCTGCCCCATGATATTGGTCCGAGTTTTTTACTCATACCAAGCTGGCATATCATTCTTCTGGCAATATCAGAAGCTCTATCTAGATCGTTCGCTGCTCCAGTAGTTATCTCATGAAACACGAGTTCTTCTGCAGCACGACCTCCCAACATTTGAGATAGATTATCCATTAATTCACTTTTTGAGACGATATATTTGTCTTCAGCTGGAAGGCTTTCTGTATAACCAAGAGTCGAAGCCCCTCTCGGTATTACAGTGACTTTGTGAACTGGATTCGCGTTCGGTAAAGAAAGTCCAACTATTGCGTGCCCTAGCTCATGATAAGCAATGATCCGTTTTTCTTTAGGATTCATTATCCTTGATCTTTTTGCGGGACCTGCTATTACCCTGTCTATTGCTTCCTCAAAGTCATGCAACGTTATTAAACGGGCTTCCTTTTTGGCTGCAAGAATAGCTGCTTCATTTACAAGATTTTCCAGATCTGCACCCACAAAACCAGGTGTTCTTCTTGCAAGCAACTTAACATCTACATCCGGGTCTACTGGTTTTCCGCGCATGTGAATCTTTAATATTTCCTCACGACCTTTTACATCAGGTGGATCAATAACTACTTTTTTGTCGAATCTACCAGGTCTGAGGAGTGCATGGTCTAAAATATCGGGTCTGTTTGTTGCTGCCATGATAATCACATCAGTTTTTGGGTCAAATCCATCCATCTCTACAAGTATTTGGTTTAATGTTTGTTCGCGCTCATCATGGCCTCCACCAAGACCAGCACCTCTTTGTCTTCCTACAGCATCAAGCTCGTCGATAAAAATAATTGCAGGAGCACTTTGTTTTGCATGATTGAACAAATCACGCACCCTAGCAGCTCCAACACCTACAAATAATTCAACAAAATCAGAACCACTAATGAAATAAAAAGGCACATCGGCCTCTCCAGCAACTGCTCGTGCAAGAAGGGTTTTTCCCGTACCGGGTTTTCCAACAAGAAGCACACCTTTGGGCATTCTGGCACCTGTTCCTTTAAAGAGGTCAGGATTTTTTAGATATTTAACTGTTATCTCCAATTCTTCCTTGGCTTCATCTACACCTGCTACATCTTTGAAGGTAACTTTTTGTTCATTTGCCAAATATTTTTTTGCAGGACTTTTCGTAAAGCTGAACGCTTGAGAATTTCTTCCTGAGAACGATCTCATTGCAAAGAACCAGATGAAAATTATAATTGCAAGAGGAATTATTGTGCCCAGGATGTTTACCCAAAACATTGAACTTCCTGAAGGTTCAAATTTCACCCTTACTCTATTATTGGAAAGCTCATCAAGAAGGTTCTGAAATTTGTCTGTAGTAATCATTTGTGGGGCAACATAAGTTTCTATGGCTCGCTGTTGAGTATCAGTGGTTAATGTATATGTTATCTTTCCATCTTCATAAACAACCATTCTATCTATTTTGTTTGATTTAATATCATCTACAAATTCACTGTACATAACTGTTTCTTTTGTATCTGAAGGATATAATCCTCTTAAGGCCAGAATCAGAAAAATACCAAAAATTACATAAAAGAGAATCATACCAATTCTGGGTTTCTGGTTCACCGAACTACCTCCTTTCAAATGCTAAAACAAGTACTTTTTCGGAATCTTTTTTTACTAAACACTTTTGAGAGCTCTTTATTCCCGGAACCCAGAGTATTTCATTATCTCCATTTACCAGAACATATTGCTCATCAAAAAAACCTTTAAAATCAGATTCAACAAGTATCCGTCTTACCTTTTCCTTTGTTGATTTATCAAAAGGAACTATCTCATCATTCCAGTGCATATTCCTCAGTTTGAGTGGAAAAATAACACAATCTTTAGAACATACACTGATATACTTACCATCGATTCTATCCGGCCAATTATTTTCTTCGGTTATCTCTATTACACCACCAGGAATTTCTTTGCAAAATGGTATTTTGTCAATTGAGTAAACTTTCCGTTCTTTTATAAAAGGTTCTTCATAAAAAAACACCTGTTCACCGTAACCAAAAACTCTTAAATATTCCTTAAATTCTATGATCCAGTTCTTTTTAGAAGCTTTAATTTGCTTTTGAACTGCACTAATTCGTTCTCGAGTAGGAGGATAGTTATCTTCAGAAAAATAAGTGATTATACTCCTAATTACTTCTGACAAAACAATATCATCTAGCTTTTTTAAAGTTTCTAGACTTACCACAGCTCTGTCCTTTTCCCAGTGAATAATTTTTATTATTTCCTCAACCCTTCCGTAAATATAATCATAGCTCTCCTTAACATTAAGGAAAAATCTCCATATCGAATTCTCAACCGAAGGGTTAAGCTCTTTTAATAATGGCATAATTTTAAGCCGAACAAAATTCCTGTCAAAGACCTTAAGATAGTTGCTTTTGTCAGTTTTAAAATTGATCATATTGATTGTAACATAATCTTCTATCTCTTGCACTTTTAATTTAAGGAAAGGTCGTATAAAACAATCTTCTGCCGGTTTTAATCCAAGCACGCCCTTTAGTCCTGTACCTCTAACAATTCGTAATATAATATTCTCGGCAAGGTCATTTAGATGATGGGCGGTTGCAATTTTATCCAGCCCAAATTTCTCTTTTGTTCCAATCAAAAAATTTCTACGTACCTTTCTCGCGGATTCTTCCGGAGAAAGGCTTTTGTTTTTTTTCATGAACTTTTTGACATCTATTCGTTCAAAGTGAAACGGAACACCATACTTCTCACAAATATCTTTTATCATCTTTGATTCATTAAGCCCTTCGTTTCCTCTCAGCATATGATCAAGATTCGCCACATGAAACGTGCAGCCAAGTTCCTGATGGTGTTTTATAAAGAAATCAAGCATTGCCATGGAGTCCTTACCACCTGATATTGCAAGCAAGACTTTGTCCCCTTTTTCTATGAGACCCCATTCTTCTATAAAATCAATCGCTTCCTTTTCCAGCATGTGCATTGAATCACCACCAATAACAAAGCGCCCTTAAGGGCGCCTGGAGCCAACGAAGGGACTTGAACCCCCAACCTGCTCATTACGAATGAGCCGCTCTACCGGTTGAGCTACGTTGGCAACAGAGTTATTTTAACTCAGTTATGTAAATGTGTCAATTTTTTTACTTTGCGTAGGCTACGCTCCTTTTTTCTCTAATAACGGTTACTTTTATTACTCCCGGATATTCCAGTTGTTCTTCTATCTTTCCAGAAACATCAGCAGCCAATTTATCTGCAAGAACATCGTCTACTTTATCCGGCTCTACCATTATTCTTACTTCTCTTCCAGCTTGAATTGCATAGGCTTTTTCAACATGGGAAAAGCTGTTGGCAATATTTTCAAGATTTTCAAGTCGTTTTATGTACATTTCAAGCGATTCCCTTCTGGCTCCCGGTCTCGCAGCTGATACTGCGTCAGCAGCAGCAACAAGGACAGCTTCAGAGGTATGGGCTTCTACATCTCCATGATGATGTTGTATCATATTTATCACATCTTCTTTTTCGTTATATCGCCTTGCAAGATCTCCACCAATTACTGCATGAGAGCCTTCTATCTCATGATCGACAGCTTTTCCAATATCATGCAACATTGCTCCACGTTTAACTCTTTCAACATTTAATCCCAATTCGGAAGCCATTAATGTCGCTATCTGAGCCACTTCTATAGAGTGCTTTAAGACATTCTGTCCGTAACTTGTTCTAAACTTCAACCTTCCTATCAGTTTCACCAGTTCAGGATGCATGGAAGGTATACCGACCTGCATCAATGCATCCTGACCCGCTTCTTTTATTTCCATATATATTTCTTTTTTTGATTTTTCATAAATTTCTTCAATTCTAGTTGGGTGTATTCTTCCATCCTCTACAAGCGTTTCAAGTGCTCTTGTAGCAATTGCTCTTCTCAAAGAGTTGAAGCAAGATACTACGACCACTTCAGGTGTATCATCAATAATTAGATCTGCTCCTGTAAGTTTTTCAAAGGCTCTTATATTTCTTCCTTCACGACCAATTACTCTTCCTTTCATTTCATCAGAAGGCAAACTGACTGTGCTAACGGTGATGTCTCCCGTAGTGTCCGCTGCATAACGCTGTATTGTATTTACCAAAATCCATTTTGCATGCTTATCTGCTTCATCTTCAAACTCTTCTTTTATTTGTTTATAGCGTTGCGCGACTTCATATTCGTATTTCCTCTCAGCTCGTTCGAGCACAATTTCCTTAGCCTGCTCCTGTGTAAGCTCTGAAAGTTCATATATTTTCTTTTCTGCTGATTGCCTTATTTTTTCAGCCTCTTCCTTTTCTTTTTCAGTCTCTTTGATCTTTGTCTCTAGATTTGATTCTTTCCTTTCCAGATTATCTTCTTTTCTCGATAATCTATCTTCCCACTGTTTCATTTCTTCGCGTTCTTTTTTTAGTTCTTTTTCCTGCTCTTCACGTAAACGATGTAACTCTTCTCTGCCTTCAATAATTGTCTTTTTCTTTAAATGTTCTACTTCTTGTTTTGCTCTTTCTTTGATAGTTTCTGCATCCTGTTTCGCCAATTTAAGCTCATCTCGAATTTTTCTATCAGCCCTTTTTCTGGCCAAAGGTAAAGCAATTAATATACCTATTATGCTTCCTGAAATTAACGAGACTATAATTGCGACAGCTAATAACATTCATTTCGCTGGTATGTCTATATCATTTATCTTTACCAGCTCCCTCCTTTCATGTCTGATTTTTCAAAGAACTAACTATTCTAATCCCTTTTTTTCAAACTCACTTTCGATATCTTCGACGCTAAAACCCTTTCGATATAGTTTTCTCTTAAGCTTAAGCAATTCCTTTTCATCCATTCTTTTGTCAGGTGTATAGTTCTCTATTACTACTCCGAGAGTTTCAATAAAATCGTCCCGAAATTCTTTCAGTGCGTCGCTTATTAAATAATCTTCAATTCCCAGATTTTTTAGTTCCCTTCTTACTCTATGAGGTCCTCTTTTCTTTATTCTTATGGAATCCTCAATATACATTCGCGTAAAACGGTTATCATTTAAAATATTTTTTTCTGATAGTTTTTCAACCACATCTTCTATTACTTGGTCGTTAAAGCCTTCGCTTCTCAACTTTTTTTTAATCTCATACTTTGATCTTTCTCGATATTTAAGGTAATGATGGGCTTTTTTTAAAGCTTTATCCAGTTTTTCATGATCATTCACTCTTTATTCTCTTCTTTCTTTTCTCCCTCCTCTTCTCCAATTTTAGGAAGATTGTTTTTTTCTCTTATTCGATTTTCAATCTCTTTCAAGATGTCAAGGTTTTCCTTAAGATATTCTATAGCGTTACTTTTTCCCTGTCCAAGACTCAACTCATTACCATTTTCGTCAATATAGTTGTACCAGGCGCCTTTACGGTCAATAATGTTATCGTCAACCGCAAGATTGAAAACTTCATTTTCATGTACAATACCTTTTCCATACAAAAGATCTACCTTTACCTTTTTGAATGGTGGTGCTACCTTATTTTTTACAACCTTTACGTTTACTTCGTTACCAATGGTTTCGTCTCCCTCTTTAATCGATGAACCCCTTCTTATTTCAAGCCTTACTGAAGAATAAAACTTCAGTGCAACTCCTCCAGTAGTTGTTTCAGGGTTACCATACATAACCCCTATCTTCATCCTTGTTTGATTAATAAAGATGACGATAGTTTTAGATTTGTTTACGGTTCCCGCTATCTTTCTTAAAGCCTGAGACATCAATCTGGCCTGAAGACCAACTTGCATATCTCCCATAGTACCTTCAATTTCAGCTCTGGGCACAAGCGCTGCTACCGAATCAATCACAATCATATCCAGTGCATTTGATCTTATTAGACCATCCACTATTTCCAGAGCCTGTTCTCCATAATCCGGTTGAGATATCAGCAAATTGTCAATGTCAATACCAAGGTTTCTAGCGTAAGTAACATCCAGTGCATGCTCGGCATCAACAAAAGCAACTAAACCGCCATTTCTTTGAGCCTCTGCAATAGCGTGCAATGCCACTGTTGTCTTACCACTGGCTTCAGGTCCATATATCTCAGCAACTCTTCCTCTAGGATAACCACCAACTCCTAATGCCACGTCAAGCGCAAGGCATCCTGTGGGTATAACTTCAACTGCACCTTTTTGATCTTCCCCAAGTAACATAACTGAACCTTTACCAAATTGTTTTTCGATTTGCTTTATTGCTTTGTCGAGTGCTGTCTTTTTTTGTTTTGAAAGGTTTTCATCTTTCTTTGGACTCATGTTCTATTAAACCTCCTTCAAAATCGCATGAATATAATTTTTCATATATAGCACCTTTCGGTGTCAAAACTGATTTATATACTATAACTTCATTTACTGGAAAAACCATTTCCTCTATTGAGATGGTTTTTAGTAATTTCAACCAGTATGCGGGACTGTACTTCATTCTTCCCACCGTAATATGAGGATGAAAATGACCATCGATCTTGAAACCTAAACCCTCTAAGGCAATTTTCGTTTCTCTAAATAGTTGCGCTAATAACTCGTTATGTTCAAGACCGATCCATATGACTCTTGGAAGGTTTTTCTTCTTAAAAAAACCAAGTTTTTCAGTCTTTAAAGTGAAAGCAGGAAAACCTCTTAGCCTTTTTGAAATCATCGAAGCAACTGACTGTACTTTTTGACTCTCAAGTTCCCCTAAGAATGCCAGAGTTATATGTGTGTTTGCTCCAGAAATCCAGTTAGCTTTAAACCCCATTCTTCTGAGCTTTTCACCAATAGAATCAACCAAATCCTCGACCTTTTTCCCCACATCTATAGCGACAAAGGTTCTCAAATTATTTTCCTCCTTCAGAAAGCACATTGCTGTCTTTCAGATAGGTCAAGCCACTAATTGCTGTTACAAAAATAACAACCCACTGAAATGTCTGGAAAATTATTGGCATATCAAATCCTACAATTATTTCAATATAAACAAATAAAATAAAGGTCATTTGCAGTACAGTTTTTGCTTTGCCAAAATAATTCGCTGCAATCACTTTCCCCTCAGATGCTGCATGCATTCTCAAACCTGAAACCAAAATATCTCTTGATACCACAACAAAAACAAGCCAAAAACTCGTGTATCCTTGATATGCGAAAACCAAAAAAACTGATGTTACCAAAAATTTGTCGGATATCTGATCCATGAATTTGCCCAGTTTGGTTATCTGATTCCTTTTCCTGGCTATATATCCATCAAAAAAGTCTGTTGATGCTGCAATAGAATAAAGTACCGCTGAAAAAATAACCCATTGGATATCCTTAGGTGCAAAATATAATGAGAACATAACTGGAAATGTAATGATTATTCTTGATAAGGTCAAAGCGTTAGGCAAATTCATTTAATACTTCTCCTTCAAAATCATGCTCATATGCATCTTTAATGGTGCATTTTACAAGTTTTCCCGGTTCGATTTTTTCATTCAAATAAACACAACCATCAACTTCAGGAGCAAAGTGATAGCTTCTGCCTAAACTTTTATCTTCCCAATCCTCTTCAACCAAAACATCAAAGGTTTCACCTATCTTCAATCTATTTCTCCTCAGAGAAATTTCATCTTGAATCTCCAGCAACTCTTCCATATAAGATTTAGCCTTTTCTTTTGACATGGTCATAGGCAGCTCATAAGACTTTGTTCCTTCTTCAGAAGAGTAAACAAATCCGCCCAGTCGGTCAAATTCTATGTCTCTAATAAATGCAAATGTTTCTTGTACTGTGTCCTGTGTTTCTCCAGGATGACCTAACATAATCGTTGTTCTTAAAACACTTTCAGGAATTCTTGATCTAATATCCAAAAAAAGCTGAGTTAGTTCTTTGACTTTTCTGGTTCTTCCCATATATTCAAGAATTTTATTTGAACCACTTTGAACAGGAACATCGTAATATGGTAATACTTTGTTTCCCTTACCAAGTGATTCAATAATATCTGAATCTAAGTGATCAGGATGAAGGTAAAGCACTCTTATCCAGAATTCACCACGAATTTCCCCAAGTCTTTTAATTAAAAGGGGTAAACTTTTGTTTCCATAAATATCAACTCCATATTGGGTAGTATCCTGAGAAACCAAAACAATCTCTTTTGTTCCGTTTTGAACTAACTGTCTTACTTCTTCCTCAATGCTTTCAACAGTTCTGCTTCTTGACTTACCTTTAAAAAGCGGTATTGAGCAAAATGAGCATTGTCTGTCGCAACCATCCCCGATTTTTACATAAGCATATGGCTTACTATCAATTCTGCTACATTCTTCATAAACAGCATCAGGTTCCGATCGATAATAATACGTGCCATTATTTATCAATTCTGCAACCTTTTCAGGAGTAGTAACTCCTATTAATCCATCTACTTCAGGAATATCGTTGTAAAGTTCGTCATAGTATCTCTGTACCAGACAACCAATAGGTATGATCTTCAAATCCCTTTCCTTCTTTAAATTACAAAATCCAAGGATCATGTCTATACTCTCTATCTTTGCTTCTTCAATAAATCCACAGGTATCTATAATGATCATATCCGCAAGATCAGAATCATAAACTATTTCAATTCCTTTTTTTGATAAAATTGCCTCCAGATTCTTCATGTCAGCTTCATTCTTCGCACAGCCAACAGTTTTAATACCTACTTTCATCTATAATAAACCCTCCTTTTCTGTAAATACAAATCTCTTATACTTGTAAGTTCTTCTTTATAAACCCTGTCTTTATAATTAGGATAGGTATAATCAAGCTCTTTGAATTCACCATGTACGAACATCAACGTTACCTCACCATATATGCCTCTGCCAATATAAATTCGATTTGCCCAGTGTTTCGTCGACGCAAGAACAAACTGCGCATGATGAATAAATCCGGGATCAATGTTGATTTTCCTTTTCCCATCCACCTGAAATTCTTGTTCCACTTCATTTGTCGTGAGTTTGATTTCTGCCAATTCAGAAGGGTGTATCAATCGCTTAAAACTCAAAAGTTTACCCTGAAGTTTGTTCCCCATTTCTTCATTGTAATATAATGTATATTTATCAAAATCCAGTGTCTTTGAAATATAATCTATGGGGCCAAACTTTTTTTCCAGTATAGGTTGTATTTCTTTAAATCTGTAATCTATATATGATGAAAAAACGAATATCACAAGGTTAACCATCTCTGCATTACGCACATTGCTCATATAAACACCTCATAAATGTAACATAGATGATACTAATTAATTTAAGCGTTAATATTACCATTAGCCTTTAAAATTATATCATGGTACAGTGTACATTTCATTTTATCATCAACAAATAGCTTCAACCAATAAGTGCCATCAGTAGCTGCTTACAAAAAATGTGATATAATTTCACAAAGTAAGCATAATAACATTAAAAAGAAAACCATGATTCTCTGGAGGTAATGAAATTGAAAATTCCGAAACCAACCATCAGAAGATTGGCAATTTATTATAGATGCCTTGAAAAACTATTACATGAAAAACAAATGAATATTTCTTCAAAGGAATTCGGCGATCGCCTTGGTATTAAAGCAAGTCAGGTAAGAAAAGATCTATCATATTTCGGGGAATTTGGAAAAAGAGGCGTTGGTTACAACACTGTAAAATTATTAGACAGCATTGGAGAAATTTTGGGAATAAAAAAGTCCTGGAACGTTGTTATTGTAGGTGCTGGAAATCTGGGTAAAGCAATATGCAATTTTGAAGCACTTGAAGAGAGCGGTTTTATTATAAAAGGTGTGTTTGATAAAGATAGGAACAAAATAGGAAAAAGAGCAAATAGCAAATTGATCATAAAAGATATTAATGAATTGAATGATTTTGCAAATGATTATAAAATAGATGTTGGTGTTATTACCGTTCCTGCTGAAAGCGCACAGGAAATTG
>JAYEJL010000018.1:0-22474 GCA_034660555.1 Thermotogota bacterium | reverse complement strand
AAGAATCTCTTTTAACCGCTACTGATGCAGGCGCTTCGTCATCATCGAATAAGCTTGGGAATGCTTCTGAAGAAAATATTTACTACAATTTTGAATTTCAAGTCTATTAATCGACTAGATTAATAACAAACCTCCCTTTTGGGAGGTTTTTTTATGTCAAAATCATTTATTGGTGATATAATGTGTCTAAAATAATCTTCTTGTAATGGAGGTTCTGCTATGAAGTTTTACTACGATGAACGGCATAGACTTCACACTCCGAAAAAGGAAATTGACAACGGTTACTGGATCGAGAATCCGGACAAACCTCAGCGAATTGATTATATAAAAGAACGACTTGAAAACTCACTTGGAGTAGAGTTCAGCAAGCCAAAGAAATTTAGCTCCTCCCATGTTTATCTCGCCCATGATGTTGAGTATGTCAAATGGTTAAAGGAAAAATCTGAAAAGACAACACCCGGGCACGAGTATTTTCCAGAGGTTTTCGGCTACGACAGAATTTTTGACACTGGAACACCTATAACGCATACTGCATATGAAATAGGCCTAACATCTGTTTCAACTGCTTTAACAGCAACAGAAGAAGTCCTAAAGGGAAGAGAGAGGGTAACCTATGCACTATGTAGACCCCCTGGACATCACGCTTCACAATCTTTTGGCGGTGGATATTGTTATTTCAACAATGCTGCAATTGCTGCAAAATTTTATCAAAAACATACGAAATCGAATGTGGCTATTATTGATATAGATGTTCACCATGGAAATGGCACTCAGGACATTTTTTATCGTGATCCAACAGTGTTATTTGTATCCATTCACGGTACACCCGAGGTTTTTTACCCGTGGATAAGCGGTTTTGAATGGGAAATAGGTGAAGACGAGGGTAAAGGTTACAATTTCAACTTTCCCCTACCAGGTAAAACAAAAGGCGAAACCTACATGAAAACACTTGAAAAGGCATATGAAGAGATTGATGATTACTCACCATTAGCCTTGTTTGTATCACTGGGATTGGATATTCATAAGGATGACCCATACAACATTTTCAGTCTTACAGATGAGGATCTTTACGAAATTGGTAAGTTCTTTAACAATTTAAATCTACCAATGATTTTAATTCAGGAAGGCGGGTATAACCCACAATCAAACGCGACCGCTGCTGAAGCGTTTATGAAAGCCATCACATAATAATTATTATTTTACTATCTACCTGATCTTTTGAAAAATAGAAAAAATATATTACAATGAATGTAACTGTAAATTTTTTACATTCATTTTTTATATGGAGGGAATTCATGACCAAGTACATAAGAAAATGGACGACACATAAAGAGAAAAAAGGTTGTGTAATTGTAGTTCATGGTCTTGGGGAACATTCCGGACGATATGATAACTTTGCCAGTTACCTCAACAATAGGGGATTCCAGGTTTACTCAATGGACCTTCCCGGTCATGGAGATGATGAAGGAAAAAAAGGACATGTTAAGAAATTCGAAGAATTTTTTCAAGCCTGTGAAAAAATGAACCATACAGCGAAAATGGAAAATCCAACGTTGCCTTTGTTCCTTTTTGGTCACAGTCTGGGTGGTCTAATTGCTTTACGATATCTGGAAAGAAATAATGAAGCTTACAACGCCTCAGCTGTCAGCGCTCCCGCGCTTCAAAATTTCAGAGAACAGCTGGGTTTTTCGTTCTACCTTGTTAAACCACTTACCTACATTATTCCGTTCGTAACAATGGGAAACAGGATTGATCCGGAAGATCTTTCCAGCAATATAGAAGCAGTTGAGAGGTACAAAGAAGACCCCAGGGTTCACGACCGAATTTCACTAAGGCTGTTTTCAGAGATGAACAAAAACATTATAAAAACCTGGAAACAGGTTGTTAATATCAAAACACCGTTGCTACTTTTATATGGGCAGGAAGATAAAGTTGTTTCAACCAACGCCATTGATAAATTCTACGATAAACTAACCATAGAAGATAAAAAAATCGTTTCATTTGAAGAGGGTAAACACGAACTCTTTGAAGACAGGAAGAATCAGGAGCCTTTTTTTAAGGAGATATCTGACTTTTTCACTGACCATCTTTGATCATATCTTTGTTGCTTTTGATCCAGCGTCGTGCGATTTTTTCGTCCCTTTGTATCTCCTTAACCAGTTTATCTACTGAATCGAATTTCAACTCCGGTCTCAAAAATTTGTGAAACTTTATTGATAGATCTTTATCATACAGAGAACCTGAAAAATCGAGAAAATAAACCTCGTACTTCATTTTTTCGGAGTAGTTTATTGTCGGTCTAAAACCTGCATTCATCAAACCAAAATACTGTACTTCATCTATGTAGGAACTTACAACATATACACCGGGTTTTGGGTGAACAAGATTAGCTTTCCCTCTTTCTATGTTTGCAGTGGGAAACCCCAAAATGTTACCCAGCTTTTTATCTTTGTAAGCCTTCCCATTAATTGCGTAGTGTTCTCCAAGTAATGTGTTTGAAAGTTCTATTTCACCTCTGGATATGGTTTCTCTTATCCAGCTGCTACTTACCCGTTTCTCTCTGTATTTAACTCCTTTGATAACCTTTAATTCAACAGAATGCTTTTTTGAAAGCCTTTCAAGAGTATTAACATCTCCAGCTGCCTTACGACCAAAGGTGAAATCATCACCGACCACTATACCTTTCACATCGTTTTCAAGCAGCAACTCAAAAAACTCATCGGGCGAGTGATCCTTTATCTCCTTAAGGTCAAGTATTTGTACTTCCTTGATACCAGTTGATTGGATCAGTTCTATCCGTTCAGAAATGTGATAGATAAGCCCCGGAAAATTTTCAAAGAAATAACCCCAGGGATAGTTTATTGTTAACGCTTTACTGAAAATCTTGCTTTTACTGGCAAGTTTTATCGTTTCATTCATAATTTGACGGTGTCCAATATGGACACCGTCAAAATTACCTATACAGGTAACATACATCAATGCTCACCGATTACTTTTTTTAATTTGGCTATCCTTCTTTTATCATTGTTCCTAATAAGGGTACGAAGAAATTTTGAACTCACATCCGCTTTCGCCATAGAAACGATTTCGTCAGATGGTGATATCAATCTAATAAGTTCATTTTTCTTGAAATTGCCTTCTATACCTGCGACATCATCAAGCCAGATCTGTGAACCATTTAAAACCTTTTTTGAGGATTCTTCCGTCAAATACATAGCAGAAATAAATCTCATGGCTTCAGCGGGAGGTATAATATCATTATCTGAAATATCCTGGATTCTCTTTGAATTATCCACTCCGAATATTCCTATCCTGGTTCGTCTTAAATAAGTGGTATGGGCACCGCACCCCAATTTATAACCAATATCCATAACAAGGGATCTCACATACGTCCCTGAAGAAACAGAAACTGTAAAACTCGCTGTTTTCTCATGGGAGTCAAAGACGATATTCCTTATATGTTTTATCTGTACTTTTCTGGGGGGGAGATTAATTATGTTGCCCTGTCGCGCAAGATTGTATAACCTTTCACCTTTGTATCTTTGGGCTGAATAAGCTGGAGGTACCTGCATGTATTCTCCCTTAAAGCTTTCTATTGCTTCTTTAAGATCCTTTTCTGATATAGATGATGTATCTCTTTCTTCAACAATTTTTCCCGTATTATCAAATGTGTCAGTAATTACACCGAGCTTTATTTTTACATTGTACTCTTTATCAAGAACTTTAAAATACTCAAGCAATCTGGTTGCCTTTCCTATCCCAATAATAAGCAATCCACTTGCAAAGGGATCAAGCGTTCCCGAAAGTCCAACCTTTCTTATTCTAAATTTCTTTCTAACAGCATCAACAGCATCATGGGAGGTAATGCCTGTGTGCTTATCTATAAATAAGAAGCCTTTATGATTTCTCATTATTTTCTCGTTCTTTTCGCTCCTCTTCTATCTGCTTTAGTATTTTAGAAACTCTCATGCTTGCGTCCAGACCTATATCCTTTTTGAATCTGATTTCAGGTGCCTTAAACAACCTGATATTCTTTGCTATAGCTGTTCTGAAATAACCTTTGTTTTCCTTTAATCGCTCAACAACCCTTTCCTTGTGTTCATCACTCCCGAGCGTACTTACAAAAACGTCCGCGAAGCTCTTGTCTCCAGAAAGTTTCACTCTCACAAAAGAAATCTCAACGGGCTTTAAATCATCATCTTTATATTCTCTTAACGCATGAGCGAGTACCTTTTTGATTTCCGATTCAAGCATTTCTATTCTGTGTTCTGACGTCATAATTACACCTCCAGTATTATTATAACGTAATAGATCGATGCCGTCATTTTAATTCAAACAAGAATGACTACTATGATAAAATTGTTTAAACTAGCTATCAGGAGTGACACATTTGCTAATAAGCGTAGATACCGGTGGTACATTCACCGATTTTGTTTATATAAAATCAGGAAAAATGAAGGTTTTTAAAGTACCTTCTACTCCTGAGGATCCCTCAAAGGCTGTCCTTTCAGGCATAAGCTCAATAACGGACGAATCGAGTTATATTTTTCATGGTTCAACGGTAGCTGTCAACGCTCTACTCGAGGAAAAAGGCGCGAATACAGCAATAATAGTTAACAAAGGATTTGAAGATATTATTGAAATCGGAAGACAGACTAGGGATAGGCTTTATGAACTTCACTACAGAAGACCTCAAATTCCTATTCCTCCTGAACTTAGGTTTGGCATAAGTGGACGCATTGATTCAAAGGGCAATGAAATTGAACATATCAATGAAAATGAAATTTTAAATACAATAGATAAAATAGAGAAGCTAGGAATTGATTCAGTTGCAGTGATATTACTGTTCTCTTTTCTCAATTCATCACATGAAAGGTATGTTGGAAAATTACTTGAAGAAAGAAGATATAATTACACATTATCCTGTGATGTATTACCTGAGTTCAGAGAATATGAACGCACTTCTACTACCTTTGTGAACGCTTATATTTCTCCTGTTATGAAAAAATATATTTCCAGAATAAAGAATTTTCAACTAACTAAAAAACTTTCTATTATGCAATCCAACGGTGGCCAGGTAGATTCTGATTCTGCTGCTGATTTCCCGGTAAGAACTATACTTTCAGGTCCTGCAGGAGGTGTTACGGGAGCTTTTGAACTGGCAAAAACGTCAGGATACGAAAAAATCATTACCTTTGATATGGGTGGCACTTCAACAGACGTTTCACTCATTAACGGAGAAGTACCCTTCAGGACCGAAACAAAAATTTCCTCCTTTGTTGTTAAAACACCAGTAATTGATATACACACCGTTGGCGCCGGGGGCGGATCAATTGCAAAAATTGATAAAGGAGGAGCTCTTAAGGTTGGTCCTGAAAGTGCAGGTGCTGATCCCGGCCCATTATGTTACGGAAAAGGCGACGATTTAACAGTAACGGACGCCAATCTATTTTTGGGTAGATTACCCGCTGATAATCTATTAGAGGGAAAATTCAAACTTCATCGCGAACGGGTTAACAACCCAATGAAAGAACTGGCAAAAAAAGCAGGCTTAAAACCTGTTGAAATAGCTGAAGGAATTTGTGATGTTGCAAACGCATCAATGGAAAGAGCAATAAGAAAGATATCCGTTGAACGGGGATATGATCCCGCTGAATTTACGCTTGTTACCTTTGGTGGAGCAGGAGCAATGCATTCTGCTTTTCTGGCAAAGCAACTGAATATCTCAAAAATTATTGTTCCCGACAATCCGGGTGTTTTATCTGCATTCGGTATGCTCGTCTCAGATACAATTCACGATTATTCATTGACGGTCATGCTACAGGACGATATTTCATATGAGGGCATAAAAAAGCTTTTTTCTCCTCTTGATAAAAAAGCTGAAGAATACTTTCAATCAATTTTAACCCCTGACTCAAAATATTACATTGAACGTTTTCTTGATATGAGATACAGAGGACAATCCTACGAACTCGTTGTTCCCTTTACTGACAACTTTATATTTAATTTTCATAAAGAACATGAAAAAATGTATGGCTACAGCAACAAAGAAAGAGATATTGAGATTGTAAACATTAGAATCAGAGCGAAGATACTCACCAAAAAACCAGAAATAACGCCCTGTAAAACCAGTGTCTCTGTGATACCTGAAAAAGCACATCTTGGAAAAACCAGAACAATATTTGAAGGTAAAGAACATGATACGAAGCTATTTTTAAGGAAGTATCTAAAATATGGCAACAGGATTTCTGGTCCCGCAATTATCCTTGAATATTCGTCCACAACAGTTATACCTCCGTATGCGCAGCTAGAGGTTGATCAATATAGAAATCTTGTAATCACTTTCAGGAATGATGAGAAATGACTGAAAAAATAAGTCCCATTGCTCTTGAAATATTCAAGAACAAATTTTCAAGCATATCTGAAGAAATGGGAGTGGCACTTTTCAAAACCGCTTTTTCACCAAATATAAAAGAAAGAAAGGATCACTCCTGTGCTATCTTTGACAAAAATGGTGATATGATTGCTCAGGCTGCTCACATACCTGTTCATCTTGGTTCCATGCCTCTTTCTGTCAAATCGGCTATTTCAGAAGTATCAATGAACAAAGGTGATATGGTATTTCTTAATGATCCCTACCTGGGCGGAACGCACCTTCCAGATATAACCGTTGTTGCTCCCGTTTACATTGATGATGAAATTTTATTTTACGTTGCAAATAGGGCACATCATGCGGATATCGGGGGAATATCTGCAGGCTCGATGCCTTTGTCCAGTACAATATTCCAGGAAGGTATGATTATTCCACCCCTAAAACTGGTAAAAAATGGTGAGTTGCAGAGAGATATTCTCAAGCTCGTAATTTCCAATGTCCGAACCCCCACCGAACGTCAGGGTGATTTCGAAGCACAGATTATGGCAAATATAACCGGGATAAAAAGACTTACAGAACTATCCTATACATATGGAAAAAATAAAATGTCTTTATTATCTGAAAAGCTCATTGAATATTCAGAAAACATTATGCGAAAAACCATACAAGCGATACCTGATGGAGAATACAGTTTTGTTGATTATCTGGATGATGATGGATTTGATACAAAAAAGATCAATATAAATGCCAAGATAACTATAAAGAACGATAAAGCAATCGTTGATTTTACAGGAACACATAAGCAGTTAACTGGTAGCATAAATGCCGTGAAAGCAATAACTCTTTCCGCTATTCTTTACATTTTCAGATCACTTGTAAAAGAAGATATTCCCACAAATGCAGGTTGCCTTCGACCCATAGAAGTTATTATACCCAAAGAGACTATTGTTGATGCTAAATATCCCTGTGCTGTCGCAGGAGGTAATGTTGAGACATCACAACGTATTGTAGATGTTTTATTGGGAGCTCTTTCAAAAGCAATCCCGGAAGTTATTCCTGCTGCAAGCCAGGGAACCATGAACAACCTTTCCATTGGTGGTTTTGACAAAAGTAAAGGTAGAAGTTTTACTTATTATGAAACGATTGGCGGCGGTACCGGTGCATCAAATTATAGTAATGGAGAGAGTGGAATTCATTCACACATGACAAATACTATGAACACACCAATAGAATCAATTGAGTTTGAGTATCCTTTAAGGGTTATGAAATACAGAATACGAAGAGATAGTGGCGGTAAAGGCAAAAACAATGGTGGTGATGGTATCATAAGAGAAATAAAAGTACTGTGCGCAGTAGAAACAACAATGCTCTCTGAAAGAAGAATCTTTAAACCCTATGGTTTAAATGGTGGTAGCAGTGGTAATGCGGGTATTAATAAAATAATGTCAGGTGATAAAGTAAGAAAACTCCCTGGAAAGTTCCATCAATTTTTGAAAAAAGGTGACATAATACATATAGAGAGTCCCGGTGGCGGAGGTTATGGAAAAACAAATGATGTTTAAAATATAAATAAGTAGGAAGAAAACTGTTTAGGAGGTACTATCATGATCAAAATTGTTACGGACAGTTCCTGTGATCTACCCCGGAAATTTATTGAAAAGCATGATATTAATGTTGTGCCTTTAACAGTCAATATTGATGGAGTAGAATACACCGAAGGAAAAAATATTACACCAGAATTATTCTGGGAAAAAATGAGGAATTCAAGAGATCTACCAAAAACATCACAGCCTACACCGGTTGCATTTTCCGAAGCCTTTACAAAACTTGCTAAAGATGGCGATGATATCTTGTGCCTGACGATTTCTTCGAAACTGAGCGGAACTTTTCAGTCAGCCAGCTTAGGTAATCAGCTGGCAGGTAACCCTGCCTCAATATTTGATACACTGTCTGGATCACTTTCTCACGGCATTCAGGTTTTACAGTCAGCACGAATGGCAGAAAAGGGTGAAAGCCTTGAAAACATTCTTAAATATCTCGAAATTTTTCGCAAAAAAGTAACTATCCTAATACTTCTGCATACACTTGAAAACATCGTGAAAGGTGGACGATTGAGCAGATTTAAGGGTGGGCTGGCTAAATTATTGAATGTAAAAGTAATACTCCAAGGAGTAAAAGGAGAGGTTCACATTCTGAAGAAAATAAGAGGGACAAAGAGATTTTTAAATGAAACCCTCAAAATTATAGAAGGAGTACCTGGAATTATGGAGAAAAAAATCTTTGGAATTACACACGTAGACAATTCTGAAGATGCAGAATTCTTCAAGAAGGAAATTCTTAAACGGTTTAATCCGAAAGAGATTATTATAAATGGCATGGGTCCGACAATTGGTACATATGCAGGAGAAGGCGGAATAGTAGTAGGATTTTAATTTTGGAGGATTGAATGAAGCTAAATTCCAATTTAAAGGAACGAAGAATTGGCTGGATATTCCTTACAATATGGCTATTTACATTTATCTTCTATTAAACATGGGATGGGTGGATACAGTAATGGCGAATCACCAGTTATGAAGGGGAAAATCAGCATTTCGATCTTGATCTTTTCGATTTTTCTGTAACCATAAAAAGTGATGGAACCTATATCTACAATTCTACAAACAATCTCCACAATCTGATATATACATGTTATTTTGTTTTCTTTATGGGCTGGTTTGGATTACTTTTTGATATTGAATGGTTAAAACAGGGAACAATAGCCACTGTTGGGGTTTCATTCATAGCGACTCTTTCTACACTGAATCCTTCAAATCATCTTTATAACCTGCAAATTATATATGACATGGTTCATCTTTCAGGTATTTTTCTTGGGCTTTACTTATTCATCAAATACCGACCTTCATTAAAATTTATGACTTCTGGTATTTTATTAACTTCTGTATTTTATATTCTTTCAAGAATTATATATGAACCCTGGCCATACTGGAAAGAAAGTGCCAATGCATTTTACAGTGCGAATCAAATAAATGATGTCCCCTTCTACTTTTATGGGCTTGAATACTCAATTGTTCTGGCAATATTATTTGGAAAGAATGTAATTATTGCACTAACAAATAACAAAATTGAAGATAAAAAATTCTGGATACTGGTTCCCATGATTATCTATACTGCCACATGTATTATTTTGTTTTCACTAAATCTAGTAAACCAGCCCACGGTAAACCTGACCACATTGACAGGTTAATTCAAGCGTTCTTAAACAAATGACATCTAACACTCCTTGTGTCACTTACCCTTATAGAATCAGGAAATTCCTTTTTGCATATCTCTCTCGCTTCTGAACATCTGGGATGGAATGGACACCCAGAAGGTAAATCAATTGGATTGGGGACTTCGCCTCCTGGAATGATTTTTTCTTTCTGTTTTTCAGGATCTGCTTCTGGTACAGCTGAAATCAAAGCCTTTGTGTATGGATGCATGGGATTAGTATATATTTCTTCAAAAGATCCTGTTTCAACTATGCTACCCAGATACATAACAGCAATTTTGTCACAGATATACTTTGTAGTTGCAAGGTCATGAGTTATGAATAAGTATGTCAGATTCATCTCTTTTTTCAGTTGCATCATAAGTTCAAGCAATTGAGATCTAACAGAGACATCAAGCATTGCAACTGCTTCATCAGCAACAACGAACTTAGGTTCTGTTATCAGCGCCCTGGCGATTACTATCCTCTGCTGCTGCCCTCCTGATAACTCTCTGGGATATCTGCTGTAAAAATCTTCAGCGGGTTCCATATTAACCTTTGTTAGCATTTCCAGCACTTTTTCATATCGCTGTTTTGGTGTTCCTATTTTGTGAATATCCAGAGGATGTCTAATGGCTTCTCCAACTTTCATATAAGGATTCAATGCAGCAAGAGGGTCCTGAAAAATTATCTGAATTTCCTTTCGAAGCTTTCTTAACGATTCTTTATCGAGTTCAAAGATATTCTTTCCAAGGTAACTTACTTCTCCCTTTGTGGCTTCCAATAATCTCAAACATAATCTACCTGTTGTTGTTTTTCCGCTTCCCGATTCTCCCACCAGCCCAAGGGTCTGGTTTTCCATGATATCAAAATCTATTCCGTTAACCGCATGGACAAATTTTCTCTCTTTTGTTAACAGTTTTTTCAGAAGAGGCTCCTTAACTGGAAAGTGTTTTGTAAGGTTTTTAGCTTCGATTATTGCTTGCACTTTTAGCACCTCCTTCGTTATAAAGCCAACATTTGACAAGTCGATTTTCTTCGATAAACATATCGGGTGGTGTACTTGACTTGCAAATGTCCATGACTTTAGGACAACGATCTGAAAATCTACACCCTTCAGGTACTGACATGAGATCAGGTGGATAACCCTCAATAAAGCTAAGTTCTCTATCATTTATATCAGTATTGGGAATTGATTCAAGCAGTGCTTTAGTATATGGGTGTTTTGGGTCTTTGTATATATTCATTTTCGTTGAGTATTCAACAAGATGACCCCCATACATGACACCTATGTTGTCTGCCACTTCAGCTACCACGCCTAAATCATGGGTTATCAAAATCATTCCCATATTGTACTCGTTTTGCAGACCTTTAAGTATATTTAAAATTTGAGCCTGTACGATAACATCAAGACTGGTTGTTGGTTCATCGGCTATTACTAATTTTGGATTGAGTACAAGAGCAAGAGCTATCATCACTCTCTGCCTCATTCCCCCACTCAGTTGAAATGGATAATCATTCAGTCTATCTGCATTAATACCAACATCTGTCAGGGCTTTTTCGGCCATGTTTATAGCTTCTTCCTTTGATACTTTTTTATGTGTAATTATTGTCTCAATAAAATGGTGTTTTAGTTTCATAACAGGATTCAACGAAGTCATGGGATCTTGAAATATCATCGATATATCTTTACCCCGAATCATCCTAAATTTTTTTCTAGGTAACGATAGAAGATCGGTTTTGTTAAACAGTATCTTTCCTTCTACGGAGGTTTCCTTTGGTAATATTCCAAGTATTGCGTTACCCAGGGTTGATTTACCACAACCTGACTCTCCAACAATACCCAGCGTTTCCCGCTCATTCATAGAAATGTTTACATCTTCAGCAGCGAGAACCCGTCCCTCTCTGGTTTTATACTTGACGCTTACATTTTCAAGCTTCAATAATTCCATAAAATCACCTCCGGGTCTCGCCAATATTAGGATTGAGGAATTCATTTGCCCCTTCACTAAATAAACTGAATCCCAAAACTACAGTTATAATGGACATTCCAGGGAAAATTATCATCCACCAGTAATTTAGAAGCAAATATCTCTGTCCATTTGATAAATCATAACCCCAATCAGGAGTGGGAGGTGCTATTCCAAGACCCAGAAAGCTTAATCCAGCTTCTGTCATTATTGCATCAGCAAGATTCATTGAAAGTACAACAATGACAGACGGTAACACATTGGGCAAGATATATTTAAGCAATATCGTTCTGTCGCGAGCCCCTATTGCTCTGGCTGCTTCAACAAAAAGGTCATCCTTTATCGAAGAAACCTGATTTCTTATAACCCTGAAGTATGTGGGAGCATAGATAACAGCTATGGATAAGGCCACATTTATTATACCTGGACCAAGAACAGCAGCAATTGCAATCGCCAGGATAAGACCAGGAAAGGAATAAATGGCGTCCATGATCATACTTAATATTCTGTCGAAAGCACCCCCAATGTATCCAGATAACAAACCTAAAGGAATGCCTATCGCTGCTGCTACTGCTACTGCAAGAAACGCTATTAATAAAGCTATTCTTGCGCCATATATAATCCTGCTTAAAACATCATATCCAAGATTGGTTGTTCCAAACCAGTGATCCTTTGTTGGAGGTGAATATGCCGGACCGCTCTTTACAGTCGGATCATAGGGTGCAATGTATGGTGAGAATACAGCAAAGATAATATATGTAACCAGAATAGCAAATCCGATAAATGCCATAAGTCCGGACTTATTTTTGAAAACACGTCTCAAAGCTTTTCCCAATCTATATGAAGGACTCCACTCTTTTTTCATATCAACTCACCTCAATACCTTACCCGAGGATCGACAAGTGCATTTATTATGTCGACGAGAATGTTAATAACCACTACCAGCAATGCAAAAATCGCAATTGTTCCCTGTACTGCAGGAAAATCTCTGTATCTTATTTTTTCTACGAGGTAACTACCAATACCCGGCCAGGAAAATGTTGTTTCTGTAAGCACTGCTCCTGCCATAAGAAGTGCAAGTTGCAATCCCATTACAGTCATTATTGGAACGAAAGCATTTTTCAAGGAATGACGATATATTATGCTGCGCTCTCTAATTCCCCGTGCTCTCGCTGCTTTTACAAAATCTCTTGAGAGCATTAAAACCATATTTGAGCGCACCATACGTAGAAATATACTTGAAATAATCATTCCAAGGGCTAAACCGGGTAGTATTATATGAGCAAGAGCATCTTTAAAGGCTGGAATATCCCAGGTAATAAGCGCATCAAACAAAAATAAACCTGAAAATTGTTCCGGTCTTAGCAACGGAGAAATTCTACCCGCAATGGGTAGCCATCTTAATTGGACTCCAAAAAACCATTGAAATAACATACCAAGCCAAAAAACCGGTACAGAATATATGAATATGGCATAAAATCTTCCCGCAACATCTATGGATTCATTATGATGTCTGGTAGCTTCAGCTCCCCAAAAAATACCGATCGCTAACGCAATTAAAAAACCGAAAATGGTAAGTTCAATTGTTGCTGGTAATTTTCTGCCTATCTCATCTGCAATTGGGCGCTTTGTTAATGCAGATTTACCAAGGTCTCCTCTGAATAAACCCCCTACATAGATGAAAAACTGCTCAATAATCGGTTTATCGTATCCCAGTTCATGCTTTTTCTGTTCAATTACAGACATGGGTGCCTTTCCACCAAGCATTGACATGATCGGATCACCTGGCAAAATACGCAGTACAAAAAAGATAATCAATAAAAGAATGAAAAACATAGGAATTGCCATTAATACTCTAGTTATTATGTACCACTTTAAAGACACGAGAAAAACACCCCCTATAAAGATTACCCGGGTCCTCAAGGGCCCGGGTAAACTATATACCCTAAGAACCAAATATCTTTCTACTGCTCGATTTCCAGAAGGTAGTATCTGAAAATCTGTGATGGTTCAAGAACAACACCTGAGATATATGGTTGTGTTACACAGAACTGTTTACTCTGCCATAGTGGGATATATGGGACATCTATGGAAAGAACTTTCTGAATATCGATATTTAATTCGGTTCTAACAGTAACATCTTCATATCCCCTAGATAACAGCATAATCTCTTCCACATATGGATTCTTATAGTAAGCGCCCATTGATTTTGCTCCATTTACTGAAAGGAAAGGCCATAGATAATCATCAGGGTCAAGATAATCTGGATACCAGCCAAGAAGGAATGCCCCAATAGTTCCATTTACAAAGTAATCGATATAAGTTGACCATTCCGCATATTTCAATGAAACTTCAACAAAACCCGTTTCCTCAATTGATGATTTTAGTACCTGAGCAACGTCAGCTTCAGTTGTACCATAGTGACTTGGTGTGTACCAGAGTTCAATTTCCAGAGGATTGGCTTCAGAATATCCTAATGCCGTTAACATTTCGCGCGCTTTGTCTAAATCTCTTTCTGGCATAACATTTTCATGACTCCACATACCTATTGGAACCAGTGTGTAAAGCGAAACAACAGTTTCTGAGAATACATCAGAGACTATTGCTGATCGATCAACGGAATACGCTAAAGCTTTTCTAACTACCGGATCATCAAAAGGTTCTATGTTCGAGTTTATTACTAGTTCACGAATAGCCGGACTGTTTCCTTCAAAAACCACATACCGTGGATCCTCCTTCAATACCATTAAATCACGTGGATCCAAAGTTCTGTAAGCTACATCAATTTCTCCACTTTCAAGAGCAAGTCTTAGAGTACTTGCATTCTGATAGAATCTTATTACGATGGTATCTGTTTTTGGTTTTGGTCCAAAGTAAGAAGGATTGGCCTTTAGTATAAGTTGAACATCTGGCTGCCAATCATCAATATAATATGGACCGGAAGCAACAGGTGGATCATACATTAATTCATCTGCAGGTGTTGTTTCAGGGTCAACGGGATATGCAACGGTATAACCTAATACACTAACAAATGCTGACCATGGGTATTCCAGGGTAACCTGGAAAGTGTACTTGTCAACTATTTTTGTTTCAGCAACAACATCTGATATCAGGAATGCAGGATCGCCATTGAGCCTTATTACCCTATCAAAGGAAAACTTCAACGCATTTGCATCAATATCATTTCCATTTCGGAATTTGGCATCTTCTCTTAGATGGAAGGTATAAGTAAGGCTGTCTTCTGATACTTCCCAGCTCTTGGCCAGCCATGGAACTATATTGGCTGTTCCCACTTCATAATCAACCAGTCCTGCCATTGTATTTTGTATTATGTTACTTGAGAAGTAATCATAACAATCCGCAGGATCCAGTATTTTGATCTTGTCTGTTGTTCCCACTGTAATGTAATCTTTTGCAAAGCCAAAAAACGCAACAGCAAGGACTAAACCAATAACAAAAAGCTTTTTCACTCTAATCCCCCCTTTTAAGGTCTGGTTCACTATAAATGGATTTGACTTGATATAATGATAAACTATTTTATCATAAATGAATATTCTCATGCAATTTTTTTGAATAGTCTGTCCAAAATAACGATGTTTTCTTTAGAAATCAGTTAATGGTTTGACTTTTATACCTTCATTTGTTATAGTTTAAATTGTCCCACGAGGACAGAAATAAGAGCTTTGCATGTGAAGCAAGGTAACAAATGAGGAGGAAAAAAGTAATGATAGGAACAGTAAAATGGTTCAACAACAAAAAGGGTTACGGTTTCATAACCAAGGATGATGGAGAAGACGTTTTTGTTCACTATTCAGCGATCGATATGGAAGGTTTTAAGACGCTTGAAGAAGGACAGAGAGTAGAATTCGAGATTGAACAGAGCGAAAAAGGACCTCAAGCAGTAGAAGTAAAACCAATGTAACCCCAATAGATGATGAAGGCACCCAAAAGGGTGCCTTTTTTTAATAATTTACTTCCGATAATATGTCAAAGTAATCAGTCATCCATTCTTGAAAATCTTCTTTTTTCTTAGAAATAGTAAGTAGCTTATTTCTAAACTTTTCAGCTTTATCTATTGCTTCTTTTAGGTCCATAATAAGCCCAATATTTGTTATACCTTTCATCAATTTTCCGACGGATGACGAAAATGTAGGTTTATTATATATTCCATTTATAGAAGAATAGAGGTCTTCATGCCCAATGATATTTTTCTTCATCAACCAGTCAATATTTTCAGGCGTATAGGATTGTAATTTCCTTCTCAGTATATCTAAATAACCAAGATCTGCCCCTCTTTCTTTGAAATATCTCTCTTCATAGAGTCTTCCCCTTTCATCGGGCGATAAATTTGATTTTGCCACGCACTCTCCAGCCAAAAAACCAGCTTGCATTGCATTTCCTGTGCCATAACCACAGGTTGGTATTGTTTGACGAGCACTATCCCCAATAAGAAGCAGTCTACTCATGTATAGAATCGGAGGAGAGGAACAAATGGGAATTTTGCCACCGCCACCTTTTATATAATCCTTCAGTCCCAATTTATTGACCGTTTGTCTAACCAGCGTCTCCGGTGAAGGATAATTTTTTCCATTTTGTATGCCGTATCCAACATCAATTCTTTCATCAGTTTCAGGAACGATCCAGCTAAAACCTCCGTTAACACCATATACAAAGGTTACCCAATTCTTTTCAACGGCATCGTTTTTACCTGACCATTTTCTTATTTCTCTATATGCCGTTGAAGTGTCGGTTTTTCTCAAAGGTATGTTCATTTCTTTGAAAGGTACAAGTGATTTTATGGCACCAGAAATTCCTGTGCAATCAGCAACAAGTTCAGCTTTTATTTTGAAGTCTTTTTCTCCCTGTTTAAAGGCTAAACCCTGACAATGCATTTCTTCACTCAGCAAAGGGCGAACACTGTTTGCTTTCAAGAATACATCAACACCAGAAACTTCAGCTTTTGAGATCAGCCTTTTCATTAAAGATCTACGGTCTATTATTTTATATCCGTATTCTATCCGAAATTCTTTAGAAAATTTAGGGGAGATTACTTTAAGCCCCATCGGTCTGGTTACTTCTTCTGACTTCTTGTACCCAATAAGGTCATTCATAAGAACCTTTTCGTCGATAGAATTAGCCCAGTCATATCCGAGTTCATCTCTGGCTTTAACATCTACAAGCATAACCTTAAGCCCCTTAGATATAGCTTTTAATGCAAGTGCTATGCCAGCAGGACCAGCCCCGGCTATTGCAAAATTATAATTTTTCATAAAATATGCCCCCTTGTTGATAGTATAAAACATAGATCGTCAAAGATAACAAATCTAAAATGCTAAAATATCTTTGATAGCACTCTGATAAATTATTGTTGGGGGTAACTATTGAATAAAATGATTGGCAGGTCGGTTGCTGCCGGCGCAGTTTTAATAACAGTCTTCACAATAATGTCTAAAATTCTTGGCTTTTTCAGGGAAGTCTTGCTTGCCAACCTTTTTGGCACTTCATGGAGACTTGACGCAGTCATAATTGCTCTTACACCTTCTACCGTCATAACAGGTATTATTTCTGGAGGTTTAGCAACAATATTTATAGCCCGTTACATAAAAACAAGAGATAACAATCCCGAGAAAGCCCCTGAATATGTTTGGGGGGTCTTTTCGGTAACTGCAGTTATCTATATTACATTTGGTTTATTGCTTCTCATTTTCTCAGAAAGTTTTGTTAAACTTTTTGCGCCTGGTTTTAATGAAGAGATATTGAACTATGCAGCGCGTAAACTTAACTATCTCAGCATTCTTCCTCTTATTACCGGGTTAGAATCTTTATTCGCAGCACTGCTTCGAGCAGAAAGAAGATTTTTTAAGTTTGCAGCATCACAGATTGTTTTTAATTTATTTGCAATACCCATAATCTACTTCACCGCACCCTATTTCAGTGAAGCATCCTATATTCTTGCGTGGATTCTCGGTAACGCTGCTGTTGTTATTACAATGCTACTCTCATCGAAAGATCTGATAAAACCAACCAAATTTATATTAAGTAAAGAAGTGCGTATTACATTTATACTGGCTTCATCACTCTTTTTGTCCAGTAGTCTGGGAAATATAAACAAAATTGTGGACAAAGCATTTGTCTCTATGCTACCTTCAGGACGGATTGCCGGTATGCAATATGCCACAACATTGTTAAGCATTGTTTCTAGTGTTTTTATTACTGGATTAATGATGACCACACACACAGAAATGTCAGAATTAATTTCAAAGGAAAAGTTCACACAGGTGCAGAATCGAATGAAGAAAACACTGGACACCATAATGAGAATGTCTATACCCCTTGTTGTCTGGCTTACTGTTATGTCAAGACCTTTGATCAAATTTATTTATGAACATGGTGAATTTACCGGGAAATCAACAATAATTGTACAAATCGCATTAATAGGTTATAGTGCAACAATTGTCATTTCGCCAATATCCGGGCTCGCCAGCAATTACTTTTATATACAGGGTAAAGTAAGGATAGCAATTTATATTGCTTTGTTGTCGGTTGGCAGTAACATACTTTTTGATTGGCTTTTAATTAAACCCTTCGGTGTGGGAGGAATCACTGCAGCCACTTCTTTAGTTGTGTTTATTAACGCCATGGTCCTTTCCAGGCTGGTGAAAAAAGAAGGCATTTCATATATTCCGTGGAAACGTATCTTAACACTACTTATGATATCTTTTATACTAGTCTTTATTACGTTACTGTTGAAAATATTACCCTCGCCATATTATTATCTAATAATTGTAAATGCAGGATTTGCAATCTTCTTATTCTTTAGTTCGAGAGATATTCTAAAAGTTATTCTAACAAAGGGTATCTCCGCATTAAAAAGAAGTCAAAACAGAACTGATAAGTGATTTTGTTTATAGTTTTATAGATGAGATAATAGTTATATGAATGGTAATAGAGAAACGATAATTAATTTCCTGGTAAGAATAATCAATGATTTTTCATTCAATGGAGTTATAATTGGAATAAGCGGTGGTGTTGATTCTGCAGTTACTGCTTCTCTCTGTTCCGAAGCCCTTGGTCCAAAAAGAGTTTTCGGTTTACTTCTACCTGAAAGAGATTCATCACGACAATCAGTTAAAGATGCTAAAACATTTTGTGAAGATCTTGGCATTTTGTATCATATTAAAGATATTACAGGTATACTAAAGAAGTTAGGTATATATAACCTTCAACCACTTGGTCCTCCTTTTATGTGGCTATACAGATTGCTTCCAAATAAAATTATTAAGTCATACGTAAAGAACAAATGGGAAACTATTTCAAAAGATGATATTTACTTAAGTGATCTTGAAAATAAAGGCACAGAGCTATTTCAAAAAAGTTTAGCATATTATCGTGCAAAACACAGAGTGCGTATGTGTCAACTATACCTTGAAGCTGATAAAAAGGGATATGCTGTGGTAGGGTGCACGAATAAAACTGAATATTTGACTGGGTTATATGTTAAATGGGGGGATACCGCTGTTGATATTGAACCAATTATAGGATTATACAAAACAGAAATCAGTAAATTAGCCAAAGAATTAGAAATACCACAATATATTACAAATAAAGCCCCTTCACCTGACTTAATACCTGGAATTAGTGATAAAGATGTTTTAAAACTTCCTTACTCTATTCTTGATAGAATACTTATGAAAATAGAAAACAACGAAAATCTAAGAGATGAAAGGAATTCGGATATAGAAAGAGTAAAAAAATTAATGGAAGCTGGAAAATGGAGGCAAATTGAGCGGTTTTCTCCAGAAAATTATACCAAAAAACCGCTGAAGGGAAATTTATTATGATCAAAGCTCTAATTATGGCCGGCGGTATAGGTGAACGTTTATGGCCTTTAAGCACAAAGAAAAAACCTAAACATTTTCACAGTTTCAACACAGATACTTCTTTAATTGAAGAAACCATAAATCGTTTATCGAAAATCGCAGATGATTTTCTTATTGTAACCACCGTTAAACAACTACCATTGTTCAAACAATATCTTCCAAAAATAACAATGGAAAAAATAATTACTGAACCCTTTGTAAGAGATACTGCCCCTGCAATAGCACTGGGTAGTATTTATTTCGATGATGATGACATAATGATCGTTGTTCCTGCTGATCATGTGATAAAAAATGAAGCTAGTTACCTGAAAACCATGAAACATGCAGTTGAACTGGCTAAATCAAAGGATTTTCTCATAACTATTGGTATTGTTCCAAAATCTGCTCATACAGGTTATGGATATATTGAAAGAGGCTCATCCGTTGATGACATTAGCTATATGGTTAACAGGTTTCATGAAAAACCGGATAGAAAAACAGCTACTGAATACCTTGCTTCAAAACGCTTTTACTGGAACTCAGGCATGTTCGTGTGGAAAAAAAGTGTATTTACAAACAAATTAGCTCGTTACTTGAAGAATATTCATGATGGAATCAATAAAATCACCCATAATCCTTCATCAAAAGAAAATGTTTATCGGTCATTCCCTAAAGTTTCTATAGATAATGGTTTGATGGAGAAATCAGCCGGTATTGTCGTTGTTGAAAGTAACTTTTACTGGAACGATGTTGGATGCTGGGATTCTATATATGAAATAAACGATCCCGATGATAACGGTAATGTGATCAAAGGTTCTTTTGAAACCAACAATGTTAAAAACTCACTTTTGATAAATGAAACAGATCAGATAATTGGCATTTCAGATATAGAATCTTCTGTTTATGTTCATTCTGGAAACGGTACATTATTGTGTAAATTAGGTAAAACACAGAATATTCGAAGACTATTTAAATAGATCCTGTATATCGTTTATTTCTATAGCATAGCCACTTCAACCAGTTCATAGTTTTGCTCGCCCAATCCAATTTTTTCAGCATGTTTAAGCTGTGTTTTCCAGTTAACATTGGGATGTACTTTATGAAACGGATCATAACCCACTTTATCTATCACCAGATCTATACATTCTTTATCAATGCTCACTGGGTCAGTACTCGCTACAATTCCAATATCTGGAGCAACAGGCGGTTCATTTATGAAGTAGCAATCACAATTCGGTGTAACATTATTAATTAATGAAACAAAAACAGCTTTTTTACCTGAAAGCGCAGCTTTTGCGTATTCTACAATTTTTTTACTGGCGATTTCTCCAGAACTATCCCACTTAGGATGCATTGCATTATAATTGCACATAGTAATACATTCTCCGCAACCAATACAGACATTGTAATCTATTCATCCACGGTTATTGCTCCAGTTGGACAGTGCCTTTCACACATCATACATGCAACACAATTTTCTTCATTTACTATCGGTTTTGAATCTGAGTGTTGTTCCATTTTTCCAGCTCTAGCAGCACTACCCATTCCAATATTTTTTATGGCACCACCAAAACTTGTAAATTCATGCCCTTTGAAATGTGATAAAACCACAATAGAATCAGCCAACGCTATTCCTGAAGATACTTTTGCTTTTTCTATGTAATCTCCTTCGATATCAACCTCAACTTGATCAGAACCCCTTAAACCATCTGCAATAATTACAGGAGCCCCAAGTGTTTCATATGTAAAACTACTGGCAATAGCAGTTTCAATATGATCAATAGCATTTAATCTACTGCCGTGATAAAGCGTGTTTGCGTCAGTTACATAGGGTTTGCCGCCCAGCTTTTTTATCATATCTACTATAACCCTTGCGTAGTTGTGTCTGACAAAGTTTACATTCCCGTACTCTCCAAAATGTACCTTTATAGCTATAAATTTATCCTTTTCAACAATTTCATTCAGTTGTACTTTATTTAGCAATAACCCAATTTTTTGCAGTAATCCCAGTTCCGGTTCTGTACCCATGTTTGTAAAATATACCTTTGACATTCAATGATCCCCCCTGATTATTGCAGGATTTCATGCTCACCATAAAGCATGGGCTCATCATCCTCATAAAGTTTTTGATCTACAATTTCACCAATAAACAGCGTGTGATCACCGGCATCAGCAGTACTGCTAATTTTACATTCAATAAAAGCAACAGAATCTGCAAGTATAGGCATTCTGTTTTTTGACAATGAATAATCGTAAACATCAAACTTTTTTACCTCTCTACCGCTTTTAGTGCCAAAAAATTCAACAACATCTTTTGCTGATTTTTTCATTATGCAAATTCCAAAGTGTTCTGCTTTTTTAAGTAACTCGTGTGAATACCTTGTTTTACCAATTGATACTGTCACCATTGGTGGATCACCGGAAACACGGGTTATCCATGCTACAGCAATTCCATTCATTTTGCCATCAATATTCATGGTTACAATTGTCGTACTCGAATAAAGTTTTCCTAGAGCGTCCAAGATAGGCACCTCCGTTTTTTAGCTTTACTTCAATTGTAAATTAATTTGTAAGTTCTTTGAAGTTTCTTAAAAGTTCATCGTAATTCTCAGAATAATTTTTGGTAGATTTCTCATTTCTATCCATCAGGAACAAAACAAAATCTATAAGATCACCATACTGAATGTTGTTAAAAAAAGCTTCAAATTGATTCTTATCAGGAGAATCATTACTAAATTCATTGACTTTCTCAAGAACTAATTCAGGACTGTAAGGAAACAGTCTTTCTATACTATAAAATGAAAGCATCAACTCGAGTATAGTATTGTTGGTTTCTTCAGGATCCTTTAGTTCAGTACCCGCAATATTCTCCAGCCTGGGAAGTACCAATCTGTAATAAATGTACTCAACAGGTAGTTCTGCTATGTCAACATTTTCAATACCAAGAAGTGCCACCGCCTGTTTTTGATCACTTTTATTCAATGAGTAAAATAATTGCTTAAAAACATCTTCTTTGTTGTATATG
>JAYEJL010000017.1:0-4765 GCA_034660555.1 Thermotogota bacterium | reverse complement strand
TGGTAGGTGATTTTGTTGAAGATGGTTTATAGGGATGTTACGTGGACGGATTTTGATTTGCTTGAAGGTTTTATGAGAGATGTTTTTATTAAGCTTGGTGTGCCTGAAGAGGATGCGAAGATTTGTGCTGAGGTGTTGATTACCTCAGATAAACGAGGGATTGATTCTCATGGAATTGGGAGATTCTATCCTATTTATGTTGTAAGACTAAAAGCAGGTATACAGGAACCTGTTACGAAACTTGACATAATCAAGGAAAGTCCGACAACAGCTGTAATAGACGGAAATCATGGCATGGGCCATGTTATTGGATACAAATCCATGAAGATGGCTATAGATAAAGCCAGGGAATACGGTATGGGAATGGTAGCTGTTAGAAACTCAACGCATTATGGAATAGCAGGCTACTATGCTCTGATGGCCGCAGAAAACAATATGATAGGTATGACCGGGACAAATGCGAGACCTTCAACTGCACCAACATTCGGAGTTGAACCTATACTGGGAACAAATCCATTTACACTGGGTCTACCAACTGATGAAGATTTCCCATTTATCTTTGATGCTGCGACCAGCGTATCTCAAAGAGGAAAAATCGAAGTGTATGACAGAGCAAGAAAGGATATTCCTGAAGGATGGGTTATAGGAGAAGATGGCCAAATTAGAACAGATACAACCGAGATTCTTAAAGATTTGAAGAAAGGAAAGGCTGCTTTGTTACCACTGGGTGGTAAAGGTGAAGATAATGCGGGTCATAAGGGATATGACTTCTCAACCTTTGTAGAAATTCTCTCAGCAGCACTTCAGGGAGGAAGCTTTCTTAAGGCATTAAGCGGTTATGATGAAGATGGAAACAGAACACATTATAAGCTTGGTCACTTTTTTATAGCTGTTAATGTAGAAGCCTTTACTGAAGTAGATAAGTTCAAAAAGACTGCAGGTGATATTTTAAGAAATCTCAGGAATTCGAAAAAAGAACCTGGAGCAGTGAAAATCTACACAGCAGGTGAAAAGGAATATCTGGCATGGCAGGAAAGAAAGAACAAAGGGGCACCTGTAAATAAGGTTATAAAACAGCAATTGACGGAACTAAGAGATGAGTATGGTCTTAATGAATACACGTTCCCCTGGGAGGAAAAGAATTGACACTGGAAGAGCTTTCACTTAAAAAACATAAGGAATGGCAAGGGAAGTTAAGAATAGTTTCTAAAGTCAAGGTAAATACAAGAGAGGATCTAACGCTTGCATACACTCCTGGAGTTGCAGAACCATGTAAAGAGATTTTCAAGGACAAAAATGAAGTCTACAAATACACATTCAAAGGAAATACTGTGGCTGTTGTGACAGATGGTACTGCAGTACTTGGTCTTGGAGATATTGGGCCTGAAGCTGCTTTACCTGTAATGGAAGGAAAAGCGGTTTTATTCAAAGAATTTGCAGGTATCGATGCATTTCCTATATGTTTGGACACAAAAGATGTAGATGAAATAGTAAACACTGTAAAATATATCTCACCTGTATTTGGAGGTATTAATCTTGAGGATATCTCTGCGCCAAGGTGTTTTGAAGTTGAAGACAGATTGAAGGCTGAGCTAGATATACCCGTATTTCATGACGATCAACATGGAACCGCGATAATCGTCCTCGCGGGTTTGATAAATTCCTTTAAGTTACTTGATAAGGATCTTTCTGCAAAGGTTGTTGTTAATGGTGCAGGAGCTGCGGGTACAGCAATAACGAAATTGTTGCTAACCTTTGGGTTTAAGAATGTAGTTGTTTGTGATAAACATGGAATTCTTGATGTAAATGATGAAAAAATAAATTTTGCTCAAAAAGAATTAGGAGGGTTAACAAATCCTGAAAACATAAAAGGTGATTTATCCAAAGCTTTAAAGGGCGCAGACATTTTAATTGGAGTTTCTGCTCCAGATATCGTTAGTGAAGAAATGATCAGATCGATGAATAAAGATCCTATTGTATTTGCTATGTCCAATCCAGTACCTGAAATTATGCCTGATAAAGCAAAGAACGCTGGTGCGAAGATAATTGGCACTGGAAGATCGGACTTTCCAAATCAGGTTAATAATGTACTGGCATTTCCTGGTATTTTCAAAGGCGCATTGAAAACAAGAAAGCAAATAACAGATGAAATGAAAATCGCTGCTTCTTATGCAATAGCTAATATGGTTTTAGAAGAAGAACTGAATTATGAATATATTTTGCCTGAACCATTCAAACCGGGAATTGCTGATGCGGTTGCGGAAGCAGTAGCACAAAGCGCGTGAAAACACGTCCACCGTCCAACGACAGTTCAACAAATCAGAAAACGTTGTGCGTATAAAAACAACGTCCGTCGTCCAACGCTTACGCTTGGTCCATCGTCCATCGACTGGTGCAAAACACGTGAACCGTTGACCGTTGTCCGTGAACCGATTGGTTCTAATGCCCTCTAGAGAGGGCTGCCGAAGGCTGGGTGTGTTAATTTTTCTTTGGGTTGACACATCTCGTCGCTTCGCGGTATTCCTACATCTCTAGAAGAGAATTATAAAACATCGTCCGACACTTCGTCTCGTCCAACGCTTGCTGTTAGCAAGCTTCGTCCATCGACTGGTGCAAAACACCACAGTAAAACACGTGAACCGTTGTCCGTGAACCGATTGGCCCTAACGCCATCTCCGAGAGGACTGCCAGAAGCTGAGTGTACTTTTTTGTATAATCTGGGATTAATTTATCGAAATGATTGAATAAACTGGGTCTATATTATCGAATTGATTTGACAAAATGATCCGAGATTTTGTAATATATATATACGAGGTGATAAAATGAATATTCAAGATCTTGGTATTACTAATCCCTGGTGGCGAGATAGAAGAGCGATTGAAACTGATAGACATATTGCAAGATATGAGAGTTTTGAATTTAGATTTTATCCAGAGAGTTTGAGAAAGGAAATAGTTTTTAATGAATTTGGTATATACACACTAAGAGGACCCAGACAGGTAGGTAAAACTACTTTTTTAAAGCTACTAATTAAAGAGTTATTAAATAAAAAGACGAACCCACATAATATTTTGTTTTTAAATGCTGAAGGGTTAAACGATAGGCATGAATTAACCAGTACATTAATTGAATATCTCAATTTATCTCTCGATACTAATGAGATGAAGTACATTTTTATTGATGAAATAACATCCATTATTGACTGGCAATTATCTATCAAATATCTTGTTGATTCAGGTTATTTGGATAGCTGCGTTGCTATTCTTACAGGATCATCTGCTATTGACTTGAAATATTCCAGCGAAAGGCTTCCTGGAAGGAAAGGTAAAGGTAAAGACCTTGTTATGTTCCCACTTAGTTTCCGGGAGTATTTATTGACATCAAAAAGTGAAGTCCCAAAATTCACTATTTCGGAAATTATGGATTTGTCTGAGAGGGATACTAAAAAGCTAATTTTTGAATTAAGTTTTTTGCAGAGTAAGTTCCAAAAATATCTTATTTCAGGTGGTTTTCCTTTATCTATAAATGATTTTCTCTCATATGGGAAAATTTCCGAAGATACAATCAGAACATACTCTGATTTCATGTTGGGTGAAATAAGCAAGCATACTGAAAAACTGAATATGCTTCAGCTTCTAAAGAAGTTACCAGATATTTTTGCTCAAAGATTTTCCTGGAATTCTTTACTTGAATATGTTTCAGGACCTGAAAGTGTAGATACTATTAAAAGTTATTTTGAAAACCTTTCATATAGTTTTGTTTTTTCGATATTGTATTTTTATGATTTTACCAAGGGTAAAATAAAACCAAGGAAACAAAAGAAAATATTTCCAATTGACCCTATTATTTTTGAGATTGTTAGTTTTCATTCTTCAAGGATCATTGATCAATCAAAAGTAGTTGAGGCTATAGTATTAAGGCATCTTATATCTTCTAGATCACTAAATACAGGATTAAACCTTATAGATGGACCTTACTATTGGTACTCAAATAAGGGAAAAGAAATTGATTTTCTTCACATTAATGATGGTGTTACAGTACCAGTTGAGGTTAAGTATCAGAATTCGATTAGCAGAAGTGACTACATAACCATGAAAAGGGTTTTTGGCGAGGGGATTATTTTAACCAAAAAAGATGTGTTTGAGGATAATGGTATCATTGGTATTCCTGTATGGTTGTTCTGTGCAATATGTGGTCTTAGATGATTTATAGATTTGACCGTTAACACATTCTTATAATGCTTATAAATAGCAAAAAATGTTCATAATTGTTTGCTAATTGAGAAGCAAGGTTGTATTTTTTGGTGTACCTGCATAACTCATTATTACTGACAATTTTATTTAGTTGCAAGTTAAATTTATGATATCAGTTATTATGAGATTGTTTACTTATTTAATGATCAAAGTATATGTTTGATTTGACTAAGTGTTATCATATATGATAACATTAGTAAAGTGTGGGGTATATTATGGGGATAACTTACTGGAATGAGTATTCACTCTATTTTTTTCATGAAAAAAGAGATTTTGTTAGGGGATTTATGAATGAACTTGTAGAAAAAGACAGGGAGAAAGCAGTTGAAATCATGAGTCTTTTCTTCGACAGACTTGATGATGGAAGAGGATTACCTGATATGTGATTTAAAGATGGCCCAAAACTAAAAAAAGTGAAATACAAATCATTTAGTTTGTTTGAGTATAGAAATTTTTCAGATATTGTTAATTTACCAATAAGGATATACTTTGTACCAGATAAGAAAAATAAA
>JAYEJL010000016.1:0-4768 GCA_034660555.1 Thermotogota bacterium | reverse complement strand
TCATGAATGCACCAAACCTTGAAGATGATGTAAAAGAAGATTTTCTTGAAATGGTTGAAAATCTTAAAAATAAAGGTGCCAATGTAGAATTCGTTAGCATTCCTTTGATTGATTATGTTGTAGCGATATATTACTTAATTGCTCCCGGAGAGGCAAGCTCGAATTTATCACGATATGACGGTATTAAATATGGAAATAGACAATCTGGTGAAGATGTGAGTGAAATAATAAACCAAAGCAGAGATAAAGGATTCGGATCTGAGGTAAAACGAAGGATACTGCTTGGAACTTTTACTCTAAGTGCTGGTTATTATGAAGCTTATTACAACAGAGCTCTTAAGGTAAGGAGAAAATTAACTCAGGAAATTACTAATATTCTTGGAAAATATGATTATATAATAAATCCAACTTCTCCGGTGGTTGCTCCAAAACTTGGTGTGATACATAATCCATTAACATATTATCTAATGGATTTGTATACCATAACTGCAAATCTTACAGGATCTCCTGCAATTTCAATTCCAATAACTAATAAAAGTAATTTACCAGTAGGTTTACACATAATGGGTAAAAGATTTTCAGACATTCCTCTATTAAAAGTGGCAAGGGCGTTAGAACAAATCTCTCCTGCCTACAATAATGGGAGATGTTCGTTAAAGGGCGAATGGAGTGAATAACATGTATAAAACAAAAATCGGTTTGGAAATTCATGCACAGTTATCAACAAAGACAAAAGCATTTTGTGGCTGTCAAGCGGATGTTTTTGAATTAGAACCAAACACAGCTATTTGCCCGGTTTGCACCGGTCAACCCGGAGCGTTACCAGTCTTAAACGAGAAGGTTGTAGAGTACGCATTAACAGCCGCACTTGCTCTTAATTGTAGCATTAATTTATGTTCAAGTTTTGACAGAAAGAATTATTTTTATCCTGATTTACCCAAAGGGTATCAAATAACGCAGTATTTTACACCAATAGCCGAAAATGGATATATCGTAATTGGTGATAATAATAACAAAAAAAAGATAAGAATTAGAAGAATACATATTGAAGAGGATGCGGGAAAGCTCATTCATCAGGGATCTTCATCTATTTCAGGAGCTTCAACCAGTCTTGTTGATCTTAACAGGTGCGGGGTGCCACTTATTGAGATAGTAACAGAACCGGATATTGAGTCACCATCAAATGCACGAAAATTTATTGAGATCTTGAGAGATATTCTGAGGTATCTTGAAATATGTTCAGGCGATATGGAAAAAGGCGCTTTAAGATGTGATGCCAATATATCTATATTTTCAGAAGATGGGAAAAACACTTCAAATGTGGTTGAAGTAAAAAATATGAATTCGTTTAAATTTGTAGAGAAGGCGCTTGAATTTGAAAAAGATAGGATATCCAGTGTTCTAAACGAAGGGAAAAACATACCTCATGAAACTCGGACCTGGGATTCTTCGACAAAAACAACAATATCGATGCGTTCGAAAGAGGAAGAAAATGATTACAGGTACTTTCCCGAACCAGATCTGCCACCTTTAATAATCGAGAAGCCTTTTGTTGAAGAATTGAAAAAGCATTTACCAGAATTGCCCTGGGAGAAGGAGAAGAGATTCATCAATGAGTATGGACTTCCTGAGTATGACGCTGGTGTGCTTGCGAAGGAGCGAGCGCTAGCTGACTTTTTTGAAGCTGTGGTCAAGAAAACAGACAAGCCGAAGGAAACATCAAACTGGATCATGACCGAGTATCTCAGGGAAATAAAGGAACTGGGTAAAGACATCAAGGATCTTGCATTTGGGCCCGACCATTTCAAAGAACTGTTTGACCTCATGGATTCAGGTAAGATATCACAAAAAATCGCTAAAGATGTTTTCTCCAGATCGTTACGTTCTGGAAAGATGCCTTCAAAAATTGTCAAGGAAAAAGGACTTGTACAGATAAACGATGAAGAAGTCATAGAAAAAATTCTCAAGGAAGCCATGAAGGAGAATGAAAAGGCTGTAAGGCAATATAGAGAAGGTAAAAAGGGAGTTCTTGGTTATTTTATTGGAGCAGTAATGAAAGAAACGAAAGGAAAAGCAAATCCTGAGCTGGTTAATGAAATCGCGAGGAGGCTTCTGGAAAGTGAAGAAAAATAACTTCTTTATTTTTATAATATTATTCTTGATCGTTGTGACATATGCGTTTTCAATGCCTGTTACTGATTTAACTTACTACACCACGGATAATTGGTCAGTGAATTTCAGAATACCATTCACCGAACAGATTGGTATTGAGATGAGTTTGAATAAAGGACAACCATATCTTGGAGTGGTATTATTCGATTCCTGGACAGAATTTTCTGAAGGATTTATAAAGATGAAACAGAGAGATGGTTCTTTTCTGCTAAGCGCATCCATGGGAAAGGACAAAGGTATATTATTTGCAAGATACACTTCTACGTCATATCAGCTTCCTTTTTATTATCATACAAATAACGAAATCCTTATTACTACACTGGCTGAATACCGAATGCTAAATAAATCACAATTCCGAATAGGACTTGGCGAGATAACCCTGGGTGGTAATATCGTTAACCTTTCATCAAGAGATTATGCGTTTAGAGAATATTCTGCTTACAGCAAAATCAAGTCATGGAATAAGGTTATCCGTTTAAAAGCGTCAAATAACTTAATTCTTGCAAGCATAGATTTGAAAAGTGAAGGTTCGCTGGGTGAATTTGGCTATGGACCGGGTCTATCAATAGGATACAAACCCTTCGAGATAGGTTTGTGTGCTAATGCAGTTCAGTTAGTAAAATTGAAGCCCTCAAATATTGTTATATCAGGTTACTTAAAAGCCAGTTTAAGTGGTGTTAGATTTCAAATTTCAGGATGGTCACTGGGGAACAAAGATGAGATACTATTTGGTGTGGAGTCATCTGATCTATCTGACTTAAATGCCTTTATTAGGCTCTCTTTTTAATTTTTGTCTATATTAAGTGATTATATGAAAGAAGTTCGTACCACTGAAAGAATAGAATTGCCGGGGATGTATTTTCATATACCATTTTGCAAAAGAAAATGTGATTACTGTGATTTTACTACGGTTAAATATGATAAATCCTGTCTGGAAGAGTATAAAATCCATCTTCTGCAGGAGTTTGAACTATACAAAAATATTTTGAGTGATATTGTTGAAAAAAGAGTAACCATATATTTTGGTGGTGGTTCACCATCTTTATTTCCATACAAGTATATTGAAGAACTGATTGAAAATATAAAAGCTAAGACCTTTGAGCCCGTAGAAGTTACTCTCGAATCGAATCCATGGGAGTTGACGAATAAAAATCTTGAACAGTGGAGAAAAATCGGAATTACTAGATTGAGTATAGGCGTACAGTCAACAGATAAAAATATCCTTAATAATGTTGGTAGAGAATGTCCGGACGATATTGAAAAAAAGCTGGAAATAACAAGAGAGAACTTTGATAATATAAATATGGATTTTATTCTGGGGTTGCCCGGTGAATCGTGGAAATCAGTTGAGAATAACATTCAGCTGATTAAAAGAATCAATCCGGATCACATTTCCTATTACCTTTTTGATAAAGATCACGAAACACCTTTGATGAGGAAGTATAACAATGCTATTATTAAGTTGCCCGATGATGACCTTTGTGAAAAGTGGCATGATTATATATTGTCGGAATTGAAAAGAATGAATTATAGACGTTATGAAATATCATCGTGGTCGTTGAAGAAAAAAGGGTGTTTGCACAATCTTAATTACTGGAATAATGGTAATTATATTGGTTGTGGTATTTCAGCAGGAGGGCATATAAACAATCTGAGATATGTTAATCATGTTGAATTGGATAAATATAAAGAAGAGTTAGACAATAATCGTTTACCTTACAAATTTAGCAATGAGAACTCTTTTTTCGAAGAGTTTATTGAGAAAATATTCATGGGATTGAGATTGCAGAGAGGTGTTGAAATAGTTGATTTTACGCATGTTGATAAAATAAAAGCCTTTATAAAAAGCTTGCTTGAAAAAAACAGGGGACTCTTAGAATTTAGACATAACAGGCTTAAATTAACAAATAAAGGTTTTGATTTGTCACGAAGTGTATTTGAAAGCATTATTTTAACAAAGGAGAAGATGAACGATGTTTTCAGGACATGAAGTACTTGAGACAGCTGTGAATATTGAAGTAGAGGGGGAGAAATTCTACAAAGAAATTTCAAAGAACATAGAAGATCTATCTGCGAAAAATACCTTTGATTACCTGGCTAATCAGGAACAGAAGCATATAGAAACATTCAAATCGCTTTTTAAGCATTTTGACGAGGAATCTAAAGAACTTGTAAACTGGGATGAAGCTACAGAATATCTTAAGACAATGAGTTCCCATAAGGTATTTCCGGATGCAAAAGCACTTTTAGAAAAGTTTAAGGGGAGTACCCCAAAGGAGATAATTGAATATGCTCTGGACAGGGAAAAAGATAGCATAATTTTTTATTATGAAATTATCGAAATGATCGATGATAGAGATATAAAAAAAGCGGTAAGGAAAATAATCAGCGAGGGAAAGAGCCATGTAGCGACTCTAAGGGAGTGAGTTTATTGAATAACGTGAGAAGAGAAGACATAAGCGATTTTTTGAAGAATTTTTCCTACAAAAAAAGCAGCTCATCACTTAACTGGGATGATTATTTTATGAAGTTGGTACACATCATAAAGGAACGTTCCAGTTGCATACATCGTAAGGTAGGAGCTGTAGTAGTAAAG
>JAYEJL010000015.1:0-4834 GCA_034660555.1 Thermotogota bacterium | reverse complement strand
CATTTCAAAAGGCTTAATATCTTCTCTGCACTTCTCAATTTCTTCGAGAGTACTTCTCTTTTCCTCAAATGAATATTCCTCAAGCCATCTGGGTTTCTTTTGAATCCGTAAAATCTCATCCATCATATATGTGGGAATATACACAATGGGATTAGTCTTTCCAGATTTAAATGCTTCATAAATTTCTCCTTTTTTGAGTAAATACTCCACATTTTTTCTGCATTTACTCTCAGTTAATCCACTCTGTTGAGAAATATCTGTAATTGAACAAAGTTTATGATGTTCAAAAACATGATCTTCAATAGCATTATAAACAGCTTTTAATTCCTCCCCATCCATTTTCTTGCCAGCCTTTTTCATCTATCTCACTTTCACCTTAATCGAGCAATCCCGAATTTTCGTAATATACTCCCCTCCCCTTTCTTTTCGTGATTAGCACTCCTTTATCTTTTAAAGCAGAAAGTTTCTGCTTAACTGTAATCTCTGCGAACTTCGTTTCATCTGCAACTTTCTTAGATAGCTCTGAATAACTTATCGACCCATCAGCGTACTCTAAAATCTTTGAAAAAACCTTGTCTTTCTTTATTTCTCTTTCAAATTTTTCTAATGCCTCCCGATTATTCAGTTTCCAGAGTGCTATCAACTGATCCAATTTATGAGCTATTTCCTTCAATATTTCTGTATTATCCTCCTTCATGATTATCCCCCTTTTTCCAACCGATTTAGAACCTTTTTTGTATTACATCCGACATTTTATCACTCCTTTTCTAAATCCCAATCAGAGGGTACATAATCGAATCTGCGCTTTGGATAGCCTCTTTTCTCATTTTCAACTAAATCTTCCTCGCGCAACTCTTTTATAAAGTGTTGAACAGTTCTCTGAGCAACTCCTGCTTTTTCTGCTATTTCTTGTGTATTTAATAAACCGTCACAGAGTGCCCAAATCCGCTTTCGTTCTGGTGTTTTGGCTATCTTTTCTAACTCTTCTTTCAAATCCCCTCTAACAAGGAACTCTAATAGCTGTCTGATTCTAGATGCTTCTTCACGAACTTCTTCCATAATCATCTTTTCATTATACATAATTTACCACCTATATATGTTATGATGCCATTCTATTTAAATAACTTTCATTGTTTTTGTATATATAAAGTAAGTGTATAAAAAGGTAGCATAAAAATATACTTTTAATTCTGCAAGGAATCTATTTTAATATTTCTTTACTCTTCCAAATTTTCTTATTCAAAGAACTTTAAACATCCTCTCCTTTCAAAACCCTCAACGTCTTCTTCACCTCTTTCAACTCCTCATCCGTGATCCCATAAAGTTCTGCCACAATTTCATCAATTTCCCCCTCCTCTTCCTTCAACTCCTCTTGTGCTTCCAAATCATTTAGCTCGTAATATCGCTTAGCCAACACATGTGCATTTTTGGAATGCTCTGCTAATTTTAGGTGGACTTTATCTTTTGGCTTAAACTTTGGAACATACACATTCTTCAACACGTGTGTGGAAATTGCAGTTTCAATCGTGTAGCTCATCACAATTAGCTGAGCAATCGAGGAGTTCAGAACCGAAGCGACATAGTGCGCTTCGTCCCGCTCATCAAAAGGAATCAACATTAACTTCTCATTTGGAATTACAATCTTCTTTCCAAAATACTTGTCCTCCACAGGCTCCACAACAGCGACTGAGAACGCACCCTTCCCTGAAATCTTACCCGCTACGTATTTCCACATTACCTTATATGGCTTGAAGGTGTATTCTCCGATGTCGTAGAGGGCATAAAATGGATTTCTTTTACCCCAAAGTTTATGTATTGGCCTCTTCTCTAAGTCAGTTTGGAATTGTAGCAAAAATTTGTAAGTATTCGGAAAATCCAACTTTATAGTTCCCTTTTCCAGCGGTTTTCCTGTTCTTTCATCGTGGGGAACCACTATATAACTTTCTTCTGGTATCCCATGCCACTTAGCTACGTTCCTTCCCTGAATTAACGGATATATCAAGCTTTCTTCTACTACTTCTCTAACCATTTTAACTTTTTTCTTCCCAACTGTTGCCAGATTTTTAATTAAAATACCAGTGGGCTGTTTGGATTCTATTTCAATCCAATAAGCACTATTTAGTGCAGTATACACACCTGCATGCGCTTTGTATTTTGAAGCTCGCATTGCTTTTATTACTCCGCTGTAAGCCTTCTCACCAATAATCATCCAGGGCATATTCACATTCGCCTTTCCTTTTCTTATCGGCGCTAAAATCATATCGAACTGTTCTGTCGCCTCCGTCACCTCTTCCAATTTAGCTTCTTGTGGCATTCCTCTACTTCTCGGATTATTCCACATCACGCAAGGAATCGGGAACTCAGTCTCGCCCTTCTTCTCAATAACTATCAAAGAGGTTCGGTTAATCGCACCTTCAAAAGGATAAAGCGTAACCAAATCGTGAATCTTCAAGACCTTGCAAGGTGAATTTGCCTTCTTATCTTTCCAGTAGCCTTTTACCAGAAACTTTCTGAAACCCGCTCCTGCTTGCGTTTTGTACGTTGTGAACGGTATCAGGAAAGAGAACTTTCCTCCTTCCTTCAGATATCTATCAATACACCTTGCCGTAAACAACATCGCCATATCTCTCTTTACTTTCCCCAGTCCCATTCCTTTCGTTCTTTCTAACAGTCCGTAATAATCCCAAAGCTTTCTCGTATCTTCTCTGTAATGCTCCGGCAAGCTTTCCCAATTCACCCACGGCGGATTACCCACCACAAAATCGAATTTGCCCATCAACAGAGGCGCAAACGAATTTTTAAGCAATCGCGTCCAAATCTTGTTCTTACCCTCCTTCTCCAATTTCTTTATTTTATCGTAAAGTTCCGTCAAAGACGCTATGCTGTCCTCTTTCAAATCCGCAAAATCCTTCTCTATCAGCTTCTCGAACTCTTCTTCACTGTAATCTCCCTTCACACAAGTTTCTATTACACCCAACACATTTGGCAGTAAGTTTTTATCAATCACTTCATGAGGAACAGAAAACACACCTTCGCTTGTCGTGAGATAAACCTCCAGCTCTCCCGTGAACTTCACCTTCCTGCTCACCAGAATAGAATCCGCCAAATATACGGGAATCTCTACGCCCCCTTTTGGGATATACCTGATTAAATCACCTAATGCGATTACATAATTCGCTCTCGATGCCAGAACCGCTAACGGGTTCAGGTCAATACCAACGACATCTCCCACTATTTTCCTCAACAACTCGCTTTTATCGGTTACGAAATGCTCTTCCGCATAACTCTTCGCCTCTTTTATCGCAAGCACTAAAAACGTCCCGGAACCACAAGCAGGGTCAAGAACCCTTCTTTCTAAGTCGCCATCGTATCCCACTTCCTTCAGCACAAGTTCCGCAAGCCAGTCCGGCGTGAAATACTCGCCCAAGTCGTGCCTCACCTTCTTCGGCACTAAATTCTGATACAAGCGCTTGAACAAATCCTTTACTCTATCAGGGTCTAATTCAACTGTTGCGGGGTCGTAATCGCTCAACTTCCTTACTATTTCTATTGTGCCTTTTACAACCTCTTCATTCCAGTCGTCTAAATACCATGCGAAATAGTCAGCTTCTAAAAAGTTCCTTATCCCTATCTTTGCTATTATCCCGCCTTCCTCCAACTCGAGCAATTCGTCCTTCAAATCTTTTCTACTTCTGTAATATGCACTCTCTATTCGCTGTAACGGCGACCCAAAAACAGGATTGAAGAACGAAATCACCTCTGAAGTCAATAATTTCATCACAAGCGTGTAATAAGTATGAACTGCAAACATCAACTTCTCTACGTCCACTTTCTTTCCTTTCGCCACTCCGTAATGCTCTACCAACCCTTCTAATTTGGTTGGTGAATAAGCACAAACCTGCGAAAACACGCGCTTCCAATCACGGAAAAGCATCTCTGTCCTCGACGACTTCGACTTCTCCAGGGCTTCATATAAAATAGAAATGACCTTCTCACTTGTTTCGCTCTCTGGACCGAAATCAGTCAATAAGAAATCAGCATCTATCGCTTTTCTTTTCAATGATATGATGGCTTCCAACAGTGTGTGAACGGTCTCCTCGTTCACGTCCACAGCTTCATTTGCCATCCATTGATTCCTTCTGAACTTGACGAACGATATTTTATAACCATCTAAGATCACACCGAAAAACTTTCCAAAATTATCCGCGTCTCCACCGGCTTCTTCTTTGATGTAGTCCTTTATTTGCTCTTTCGCTTTGACAAACTCGCTTCCCGTATCCAATTTCTTCGGCGCTTTGTATTCTATGATAACCGTTCCGTAAAGCGCATCCTCTCTTCTGCCTGAAATCTTTGTCCTGTGCTCGTAAGCTACTTCCGGCTCTTTTCCGGGCTCAAAAAACTTCGCAATTACCTCTTGTATCCAACTCTCAACCTTTATCTTCAGTTCTTCTTCGTTGCCCGCATTTTTCACATATCTTTTTATTCTATTCGTAATTGTCTTCGCATCGAATCCTAAATCTAACCCCCTCTCAAGTCCTTTCCCCATTTTTCAATCTTCCAATGCGGTTTTTGCTTATCCAAGATTAGAATAGTTCACACGTTTATCAATTCATAACAGTTTGTAAATCGTTATGCGTAATATATTCCTGCTAATCCTGCTTTTCCACCAATCTCGCAGCCTTCACCGTTAATCGCGCGGTATTCTCGTCCTCTTCCACGATCTCGCTTCCCGTGATGACCAGCCGTTTCTTGAACACTGGACCGTCCAACGCCAACGATTCAAATGCTATTTCCCCGTCCAATTCCACCAAACGATCAACATCCTCCATTGTTA
>JAYEJL010000014.1:0-23788 GCA_034660555.1 Thermotogota bacterium | reverse complement strand
TGTAAACGATAAAATAAAACTATCCAGAAAAATGAAAAACGATAACGAAAAAATGACCACCCCGAGCAAAAACCCTGCTAAGCTTTAATTATCTTAAAAAAGAAAGCGGGGTATAAAAGGAGATGCTCAGGATGGTCGACAAAGAGTATATACGAAAAATGTATTTTGTTAAAGGGGAAACAATAAGTGGAATATCAAAGAAGCTGGGACATTCCAGAGTAACCATCAGGAAGATGTTAAAAGATTCAGAAATACCGCGTTACACATTGCGAAAAACAAAGCCATCACCTGTAATGGATCCATACAAAGACGTAATTGAGAACTGGCTGGAAAAAGATAAAGAATCACCAAAGAAACAACATCATACAGCAAAAAGGATATACACAAGATTAGTTGAAGAGTATGGATTTACAGGAGCGGAATCAACAGTAAGGAGATATGTAAGGAAACTAAAGAGCAAACCGAAAGAATGCTTCATTTTACTGGATGCAGAACCGGGAGAACAGGCACAGGTAGATTTTGGACATGCCAGAGTTATACTGAACAAAGAAAAAGTAAAAGTATCACTGTTTTGTATGAAGCTAAAATATTCACAGGTACCCTTTGTAATGGCATTCCCGACAGAGAAAGAAGAAGCATTTCTACAAGGACATGTACAGGCATTTGAATACTTTGGAGGAGTACCACAGGAAGGACTGTACGACAATGCATCAACCCAGATAGTAAAAATACTGTCCGGACCGGAAAGGAAAGAGCACCAGGTATTTTCATCTCTGAGGTCACATTACCTATTTGACAGTCATTTTCACAGACCGAGAAAAGGAAATGAAAAAGGCAGCGTTGAAGGACTGGTTAGATACGTAAGAAGAAATGCACTGGTACCCATAAAAGAATACAAAGACTTTAACGAACTCAACAAACATTTAAGAAACTGGTGTGAGAAAGAAAAGGATAGGCATAAGAACAAATGGGACAAAGAAAAAGATGCACTCATGAAACTGCCAAAAAGGCCATTTTGCAGTGCAACCTTAGTACCGGTGAAAGTAAATACTTACTCACTGGTAACAGTGGACAGAAATAGATACAGCGTACCGGCAAAGAGTGTGGGAAAAACACTCCTTGCTAAAATATATGTAGACAGAATAGAAATAATAGAAAACGAATCTATCATAGCAATTCACAAACGATCATACAAACGAGATGAAACTCACCTGAAGATAGAACATTATCTGCCGGTCTTTGAAATGAAACCCCATGCAGTAACACATGCCAGAGTAATACGTGAACTACCACCCGTATTTCAACAGTTGAGGAAAACCCTAAAAAAGAAAGGAATCCACTGGTACAAAGAATACCTAAAGATAATAATGCTATTAAAAAACCATACCATAAAAGAAATGGAAGAGACACTAAAAAAGATAGGAAATCCCACCTTTGAAAGAATAAGCGAATTACTACCCAATCCATGGACAGACAAAAAAGAAGTGATTACACAAAGAAAAGACATCTACAAATACGATACATTACTTAAGAAGGTGGGCTAATGAAAGAAATCATAGAAGGGAAACTTCAACTAATATGCAAAAGATTGAGATTACCCGGAGTAAGACAACACTGGCAATCCATAGCAAGAGAGGCGACAGAAAAAACAATGGACTATGGAGAATTTCTCCTGGCATGTCTGGAAGAAGAAATAACCACAAGACACCAGAAAAGATTAACCAACAATTTAAAAAGAGCGAAGTTTCCATTGAACAAAACACTGAATGAATTTGACTTCAAAGAAATGCCATCACTTTCAAAAGGGAGAGTATTACAGCTAGCACAGAACGAGTATGTGAGAAGAAAAGAAAACATCATCTGCGTGGGGAAACCGGGAACAGGGAAAACACATATAGCAATAGCACTGGGATTGGCAGCAGTGAATGATGAATACAGAGTCAAATTTACAACCATTATGCAACTAATACAGGAATTGCTGCTGGCAGAAAAAGAATATCGTCTGCCACATTACCTGAAACAATGGAAAAAGTACGATCTTGTTATATGTGATGAACTCGGATATGTTCCCTTAGGTGAAGGTGGTAAACTACTGTTCCAGTTCATATCCAACAAATATGAAAGTGGAAGTTTAATCATAACAACAAATTTAGAATTTTCCAGATGGACAGAAGTTTTCACTGATCCAGCTTTAACTGCAGCTATGTTAGACAGATTAACCCATCATTCTAACCTGTTACTGTTTGAAGGTGAATCCTTTAGATTCAAAGAAAGTGCAAGTAAAACTATGAAATACAAAGAATAATTACTTTATCCGGTGGATGGTCATTTTCTTGTTATCACAGGTGGTCAGTATATGATAGTCATTCACACATATACAATATATTTTTTTATAACATTATTATACAAGCTCATACTATTTTATGAAAACAATGTTTTTGTCACTTAAGTGGTTCTTTTATTTTTTAATTTCATGATACACTTAAAAAAACATAAAATTGGTGGTGGCTATGGATATACTCGGTTACTTATTGATATATGCTGGAGGAGCGCTTGCTGGAATTATTAACACCCTTGCTGGAGGGGGCTCTATGATTACGCTTCCAATTCTAATGTTCTATGGGTTACCAGCTGATATCGCCAATGGAACTAACAGAATTGCTATTCTGCTGCAAAACGTAGTTGGAGTATCCAGCTTTGAAAGGAAAGGTGTTAAATCATTCAAGATATCACTGCCACTTGGGATTGTGGCAGCCTGCGGTGCTGTAATTGGTTCATTTATTGCAGTAGATCTTAACGAGGAACTACTAAATAAAGTAATAGGCATAATACTTGTAATCATGGTCATATTTGTAATCAAAAAACCAAAAGTTTCAAGTAACATAAATGGAAAGGGAATGACTATCCTTAAATATATTTCTTTTTTTGGGCTTGGAATTTATGGTGGTTTTATCCAGGCCGGAATAGGTTTCTTGTTGATTACTGCCATCACTTTCTTTATCGGAACGGATTTAATAAAGACAAATGCAATAAAAGTCGGGATAGTGCTTATATACACGTGTATTTCATTGATTATATTTTTCTACAATGGTTTGGTCGAAGTGCCCTTAGGCATTATGCTGGCTCTTGGTAATATGACCGGGGCTCACCTCTCAGTTAAACTGACGATATCTAAAGGAGTCAGATTCTTAAAAATATTTCTCATTGCAGTGGTTATAGTGAATGCAATAAGAGCTTTCTTATTCTAATCTACAAATTTACCTCAGGTTTACTGCAATTGGTCATCATAAAACTAATCTAACCACACAGTAGCATTATTTATAATGAGTGTTAACGCAAATCCTACGTGCTTTACAGGCTTAATATACATTAAACAGTTAAGCTTAATCATGATAAAATATTCATAAGTGCAAAAACCGAGGTGAAAACGTGGTTTATGATGTAAAGACCGGTCAGCAGATTGTTGATAAAATAGCTGCCCGGCTTGATAAGCGCTTAAAACGCAGGGATCGAAATATGATCCTAAAAGCCTATGAACTTGCAGAAGCAGCACACAGAGGTCAGATGAGAGATTCAGGGAATTCATTTATTCACCATCCCGTTGAAGTTGCTTTGATTCTCGCTGATCTAAAAGCTGATGTTGATACCATAGTTGCTGGTCTTTTACATGATGTTGTAGAGGATTGCGATGTTTCTCTTGATATGCTTCGCACAGAATTTGGAGAAAATGTATCTAGCGTAGTTGATGGAGTAACAAAGATCAGCAATTTGCGACTCAATGAAAAACTGAGCAGCAAAGCTCTAAAATCTCGAATCAAAGCTGAAACTATACGCAAAATGCTACTTGCTATGGCGCGTGATCTTCGCATAATTATTGTAAAACTTGCTGATAGGTTACACAACATGCGCACAATAGAACACTTAAAGGACGCACAAAAAAGAAAAGAAAAGGCACTTGAAACACTAAACATATACGCTCCTATCGCTCATAGAATAGGTATACACAAAATGAAGTGGGAACTTGAAGATATTTCCTTTAAAACAATATACCCGGATGAGTATAAAGAACTTAAAAAAATGCTAAACAGAAAACTCAAAGAAAGAGAATCAATAATGGATGAGTACCAGGATGTAATTAGTCAGGAATTAAAGAAATACAAGATCAGTTTCAGAATGAAAGGCAGAATAAAACATCTATACAGTATCTGGGGAAAAATGACAAAAAAGAACAAAGCTTTTGATGAAATTTACGATCTAATCGCACTACGAATTGTTACTGACGATGATGTTAACTGCTACAAGGTTCTTGGTATATTACACGCACTATGGCCACCATTACCGGGGAGATTCAAAGATTATATCGCTGCTCCAAAATCCAATGGTTACCGTTCGCTTCACACAACTGTCATAACACACCGTGGTGAACCACTTGAGATTCAAATTCGAACGGAAAAGATGAACAAAGAAGCCGAATTTGGTGTAGCTGCTCATTGGTTGTATAAAGAAGGAGTTGACCTAAGCAGCAGAACATGGTTGAATCAGCTTGTTAACTGGCACAGAGAATTCATCGAGAGTTTTAGTGATCTCAATTCTGTTTCAACTGTTCTTGAACCTGACGAAGTGTTTGTGTTCACTCCTAAAGGAGAAGTTATCCATCTTCCTAAAAATGCTACACCGATTGATTTTGCTTATGCTATTCATACTGAAGTAGGTCACCATTTTGCCGGCGCCAAAGTTAATGACAGGATCGTACCCATCGATTACAAGCTACAGCTGGGTGACAGGGTAGAAATTATTGTCAACAAATCAAGCAGCGGTCCCAGTCTTGACTGGTTAAAATACGCTCATTCCAATAGTACTAAAGCGAAGATAAGAAGATTCTTCAAGAACAAATACAACACAGAGTACGTGAATAAGGGTAAAGAAGTTATCAGGAAAATCAGCAAGAAAATGAATAAACCAATTGAAGGCATTATCCATTCAGAACCCATTGAAAAGCTAATGGACAAATACAAACTCAAAAATGAATATGAGCTGTATTTGAAAATTGGAGAAGGCGTTATAACCAATGAGCAATTAATGAAGATCCTTATGCCTGAAGAAGAGGAAGAAGAACTTCCTGAAATAGAAAAACCTCTTAAAGAAACAAAACCCGGAAAGGGTAAGGAAGTCATTGTGGGTGGACAAACAGGGATCGATGTACATTTTGCCAAGTGCTGTACTCCTCTTCCAGGTGATGAAATAGCTGCTGTCATAAGCAGCAAAGGAATTTCAGTACATAAAACAAACTGCCCAAATATAAAATCTATGCCAGCAGATAAACTAGTAGACGCTTACTGGAGTCCCAATACAGATAGAAGATATACAGCAAAGATACTGGTTGATTTTAAGGATAATGATAAATCCTGCATTCCAAAAATAATGGAACGTATTGAAGCAAAACATGCATCAATAAACAAATATGCAGTTGAAACAGGAAAATGGGGTTATAATTCACTTAAGGTTACTTTGTTGGTCAGAGATGTTGCCCATCTTACATTAGTTATGGAAAACATTCGTGGTTTAAAGAATGTACAGGTTGTAAAACGTATTGGGAGGTCCTCATGAGAGCAGTAGTACAACGAGTTAAGAATGCCTGTGTTAAAGTTGATGAAGAGGTTGTGGGTTCTATTGAAAAAGGTGTACTTGTTTTCCTGGGTGTTGAGAAAAACGATTCAGAAAACGATGCTGAATGGATGGTAGAGAAGATAATTAATCTGCGAATATTCGAGGATGAAAATGACAAGATGAATCTTTCTCTTATAGATATAGATGGAGAGCTTCTTGCTGTTTCTCAGTTCACCCTGCTGGGAGACTCCAGAAAAGGTAGAAGACCTTCTTTTACGGAAGCTGCCCCTCCTGAAAAAGCCCAGGAACTTTACAGGTTGTTTATTAAAAAAGCAGAAGAAAAGGTCCCAACAGAAACAGGGATATTTCAAACATATATGAGTGTTTCTATAACCAATGATGGTCCGGTGACTATCCTTTTAGATTCAAAGAAAACTTTTTAGCATAAAATAATCCAGGAGGTGTTTTTTATGAAGAAACTAATTCCCGTACTTACTTTGATTCTTTTATTAACTGCAGTTGTAATTTCTGAAAATTCGTCGAGTCCAAACAACCCGGCTAAAATAGCCTATGTTGATATGCAAAGAGTCTTGGAATCAACAAAAGATTGGAAAGAACTGAACCAGAGCTATCAGGAAGATTTGCAGTTCTATCAGAAACAACTTGACGAGCTTTCACAGGAGCTACAGCAAATGCAACAGGAAGGTGCCACTCAGTCCGAACTAGCAGAAAAGCAAAATGAATTACTGTCAAAGAAAGCACAGTATGAACAGACAATTCAATCCACATACAATGAAAAAACACAGATTATCATTGAAAGACTGCAGAAACGTATGAAGAACTATGCGGAATTTACCGAGTATGATCTCATTATTACAAAAGAAGCTGTTGTTTACGGAAAAGGAACATACGATATTACTAATCTTGTCATAGAGTATTTAAAAGGATTCGACAGTGAAGACTGAAACACTTGAATGTGTTTCCATTGATAAAAGTTTTGGAAGAAGAAAGGTCTTAAAGCAGGTTACGATTAGCGCACAAAAAGGTGAGGTGGTTGGAATTCTTGGCCCCAATGGGGCGGGAAAAACAACCGCCTTTAAGTCTATACTTGGTATAGTAATACCTGATAACGGTGAGGTCTATATTGGCGAAGAACCAATAACTCATCTTCCAGTTCACGAAAGAGCAAAGAAGGGGATTGCATATCTACCCCAGGAGACATCTATTTTCAGAGGGTTGAGTGTAATAGATAATTTGATTATGATCCTTAAACTAACCAGAAAATCAGATCACATTATTGAAAAAGCTAATGAACTTCTTGAGGATTTTGGGATTTTACATCTGAGAAATCAAATGGCAGATGTAATTTCAGGTGGTGAACAGAGAAGACTGGAATTTGCAAGGACACTGGCTTTGTCACCGAGATTTATACTGCTTGATGAACCATTTGTCGGTATTGATCCCATCACTTTAAAAGATATTCAGAAGATGATCATCAATCTTAAAAAACGGGGGATTGGTGTAATAGTAACCGATCATGATGTAACAAGCATATCCAAAGTCGTTGATTCTCTTTATATACTTTTCAAAGGTGAGGTTATTTCCAGTGGTGATCCACAAACGGTATTAGCTGAGCCTGCAGTTATTGACAATTATCTTGGAAAGGAAGAAACAACGTGAATATAGCGGTTATTGGTTACTCTGGCGATATTAATACACCACCGGTAACTGAAATTTCCGAATTGTGTGTTTCTGTTGGTAAAAAGCTTGCCCAACTAAATCATACAGTATTCACAGGCGGTAGAGACGGCGTCATGGAGCTCGTAGCCAGAGGGGCGCATTTCGTAAATGGTAATGTGATTGGAATACTACCCTTTGAAGAAAAAGGCAACAAATATAACTCACTTAACATATTAACTGGAATGGATTATCTTACACGTTCATTACTCATTGTTCGGTCATGTGATTATGTTATTTCAATCGGCGGTGAAATCGGTACATTATACGAAATTGTATCAGCCTATGCCTGTGGAAAAACTGTTATACTAATGCGCGGAACAGGTGGATGGACTGATAGGATTTCATCTATGTTGATTGAAGGTAAGTATCTTGACAATAGAAAAATTGCACCTTTGAAGCAGGTAAATTCTTATAATGAACTGGAAAATTTATTGACCTGAGAAAGGAGATAAGAGCATGATTAGATGCAGATTTGCTCCGAGTCCGACCGGTCACCTTCATGTGGGTGGTGTGAGAACCGCTTTATTTAACTGGCTATATGCAAGAAGTAACAGTGGAAAGTTTATACTGAGAATCGAAGATACTGATATAGAACGTTCAACAGGAGCTTTTGAGGAACAAATTTTAATGTCGCTAAGATGGTGTGGCCTTGATTGGGATGAAGGTCCAGATATTAAAGGCATGAATACATTTTACAGACAAAGCGAAAGAAATGAAAAGGGCATCTATCTTCACTATGCAGAGAAACTAATCGACGAAGGTTATGCTTACTATGCAATTTATGATCCTAACGATAAAAGCAAGATTGTTAAAAAAACTTCTTCGATTACTGATGATAATTACAATGATAACAATTATACTATCAATTTGAAGTGCAACAAATCTGGCGAGATAGTATTTAACGATCTTCTGAAAGGTGAAATGTCTTTCCGAAAAGATACATTCAATGATTTCGTTATCATGAAATCGAATGGCTTACCAACATACAATTTTGCTGTTGTAATAGATGATCATTTAATGGAAATAACTCATGTTATCCGCGGAGAGGATCATTTATCAAACACTCCAAGACAGCTAATGATATACGATCTTCTTGGATGGGATCCACCTGAATTTATGCACATACCGCTAATACTTGGACATGATAGATCTCCTCTTTCTAAAAGACATGGCCACACAAGTGTCGAATTTTTCAGAAAAGAAGGTTACCTTAACAAAGGTCTTATGAACTATCTGGCCTTGCTTGGATGGACAGTGGATGAAGAGATTTTCGATTTCAAAGACAAGATTAATGAATTTTCACTTAATTCCATTTCAAACAAACCTGTTATTTTTGATTATGAAAAACTTGAATGGGTCAATGGGAAACAGTTAAGAGAAATGAAAATAAGTGATTTATTGATTGAATATGGAAACTGGTTAAAATTCATAGGTAACACAGACATGTACAATAAAATGACAGATGATCAGTCTTATGCAAAAAATGTAATAGATATTTGCAAACCAAAAGTCAATACATTAATGCAACTGTACGAGTTTTCATCATCTTTCTTTACCAATGAACTGGATTTTGAAGATAAATTTGTAGAAAAATTCCTTAAAAAAGAATGGATCATTCCACTTCTGGAAAGAGCTATCGAACGATTTGATAATAACAATGATTGGTCCATAAAGGGTACGGAAAAGGTAGTAAGGGACCTTGCTGAAGAAAGAATTACATCAAAGAAAAACACATTCCAGAGTATTAGAGGTGCGGTAACCGGCCGCCTTGTGACATCCGGTTTATTTGAAACACTGTCAGTTCTGGGAAAAACAAGGGTACTTGATAGATTAAATAACACACTTGATATGGCTGAACAACTACAGGAAGATGAAAAGTAAGGGTTTTACTCTCATAGAAGTACTGGCTGGTCTTGCTGTTACTTCCATCATCATCGTTGGATTGATGGATTTATTTGGAAAGTTTACAATTGGAAACATACAATTCTGCGATTCAACTCAAAATATTCTTGCTATCAACAGGGCGTTTGATCTCTTTGAGCGTGACATGAACAGATTTTCACATGTGAGAGGACAGATCAAAAACGATCATTTTTCGTATGACACATCCCATGATAAAGGCAATTCCTGGATAGCGTATGAAATACGAAATAATACAATAAGAAGAATAGCAAAAGAACCAAACAGCAGACAGGGCATCAATATAATTCTTACGTTCGATAAAAGTGCTTCCTTTAGTTATGAAGATAATATCGTTACTTTTGTAATTGATGGCTTTATTAGATCTATTAGAATAGATTGGAGTGAAAATAGTGGCAAACGTAAGGCAGATAATTAATTCCCTCGAAGATGAGATAATCGGAAGAAAAGAACTAATATTGAAGGAAATGATTAATTCCAGATCATCAGCAGTACGTTCACGTGCGCTAAGAGAAATTGCTTCATCTGGATTATTGATAAATGAAATAGACTGGGATGAATTCTTTGAAGAACCTTCTCCTGAAGTTAGAAAAGCCTTCGTAAAGTTGTTGGTTGAGACTGCCAACACAACAGAGCTGGCTGAAATAGCACTTAAAGATCCTGTCGAAACAGTGAGAGCAGCTGCTGCCAAGGCTTACGCAGAAAGCGATCAGGTAGAAGAATCAGAGCTGGAGAGGATTTTCGAAGATCCCTCAAAAAAAGTTCGCAAGGCATTTTTGCTTTCTTTGATAAAAAATGGAATTGATCCAGACGAAATCATGTTTCTTACATCTGATCCCAGCATTGAGATACGTAATATTTACAGAGCTTACAAAGGAGAATTAGAACTGGATGAGAGTATCGTTTCTGATTTACCCAAAACAGTACAGAGGCTTTTACTGGAAGATCATTTCAAAAATAAAGACGATGACTCATGTAACGAAGTCATAAAATTAGTTAATAGTTCAAGATTTCCCGGTTTTAAAACACTTTTGGTGGAATTCATTGGGACCTACCCGGAAGAGACTGCAAGACGTGGACTTGAGAAACTCATGAAAAATGATGATCCGGTTGTAATGCTAACCGCCATAAAAACATACATGAAATCCTTCGATTTTGGATCTGAATTATTGCCACTTGCGGAGACCCTGATGGAGGAAAATGACGAAGAAAAACGATATCTTGCTGCCAAGATATTCAAGAAATTGAAAGAACCATCAACTGTTGAAATTTTAAGGGGAAACATTGATGATCCATCGGATAGAGTTAGGGCAACAATAATTGAAACTCTTGGCAGTATGATGGATTATACGCTTGAGCATGAAATAAAGTTTGCCCTCAATTCCACGTCATCAAAATTAAAAAAAGCTGCATTAAAAGCTACCAGAAAACTGAAGCTAACCGATACCGCTGAAGATATTACTGGAATAATTAATAACAGAAAAGAATCTCTACCGGTTCAAAAACTTGCTGTGTCAGTTGCAGGATTTTTAAGAATTGGCGAATCACTACCTGCACTGGAGAAAATACTACTTGACCAGTTTGCCGATGCAGCTCTTAGACTATCCTGCGCGAAGTCAGTCGCAAGAATTTCACCATCAAGACTTGAAGAACTACTGGGTTATATTGGCTGATTAATTAAGAAGAATAGTGAAATAAATTAAAACGTTCATTATCAAAAATATTCCACCACTAAAATTAGCATTTATTGTGCGTCTGCTAACAGGTTTATTGGGATTGTAACCTCTTACTTCCATTGCAATAGCCAGCTCTTCAGCTTTTCTCAATGAAAGTACAATTAACGGAATGATTACTGTTGTCAAGTCATAAAGTTTTCTCAAAAATTTTTCTGATCTAAATCCACCACGAGCCTTTTGTGAAAGAACGATCTGTTTTGATTCCTCAGACAATATAGATATGAATCTTAAAGCGATTGAAAGTACCAGACCTGTTTGTCGGGCTATATGTGAGGGAAATCTGATTCTGTTCATTAAACTCTCTACTGAATCTGCAATTTCCAGAGGTTTGGTTGTATATGATAAAGCGGCGCTGAAAAATATTGCTGCTATCAATCTAAGAGAATATATAACTGAATTTATTAAGCCTTCCCTGGTAATAATCGCAGTACCGATTTTAATTAATACATAGCCTGATGTGAAAAAGCTGTTGAAGATGAAAATCATTACTATAAGGATCCAAATTGTCTTTATGCTTTTTAGGAATATTGTTAGTTTGATGTTTGTCAAGTAAGCGATAATGAAGAAATAAATGTACAAGATTAGAAAATCGAATAATGAAGTACATAAGAACGATAGTATTGCAAGAGCTAAGAAGCCTATTAGTTTGGATTGTCCATCCATATTGTGTATGGGAGAGCTCTTTGCAATATAACGACCGATGGTTATTTTCAATTTTTCTCTCCTTTATAACATACAAAGTTTGTAGGTGTTTCCCAGAGTATTATTTCATGTAATTCTCTTTTTTCGCTGTCAATTAAAGGTTTGAGCCTGTCATATATCCATTTTGATATATTTTCAGCGCTTGGTTGTTCTATGTATTCATTGATATATGAATGGTCCAGTTTATCCAGCACCTCATTATTCACCAGCTTTTTCAATTCAATAAAATCCATTACCATGCCCTCATTATCAGGAATTCCCCGAACAGTTACCCTGAGCTTATACGTATGCCCATGCAGGTTCTCGCATTTACCATGATAGGATACAAGCTTATGTGCTGCATCAAAGGTAAACTCTTTGGTCACATAAAACACATAGCATCACCTCAAATACATTATATTATGAATAATCTGCTCATTAATGAAAAAAATCAAACAATATCAAATGGTTGATATCAAATCTTATGTTAACCTATCTTTACATACTGCTTTATAACGAACTTTCAATAAGAAATCCAGTCTAATTTAATGATATAATTTGAATGGAGGTGGCTATAAGATGTTCCTAGATCCGACATTTGTTTTACTAATTCCAGCCATAATTCTCGCAATATGGGCGCAAAACAAAGTGAATAGCAGCTTTTCAAGATACTCAAAGGTCAAGTCATCTTTTGGTATGACTGGAAGTGAGCTTGCAAGGCATCTTCTTGACAGTGCTGGGCTTTACAACATTAAAATAGAAAACATAAAAGGAAAACTTACGGATCATTACGATCCCAAAAAAAAGGTAGTTAGACTCTCTGAATCAACGAGAAATAATTTATCAGTCGCTGCTCTTGGAGTAGTTGCCCATGAAATCGGACATGTAATTCAGGATAAGAAAAATTACACTCCACTTGTTATAAGAAATGCATTCGCTCCTGTAGCGAACATAGGCTCAGGACTCAGCTGGATCATATTTATTATTGGTTTTCTTTTCTGGTCACCCATTCTGGTTAGACTTGGTATCATTCTGTTCTCTTTGGTAGTTCTTTTTACTCTGATAACACTACCGGTAGAATACAATGCAAGCAATCTTGCAAAAAGGATGCTCACCAGGTTGGGAATGCCAAAAAAAGAGGTAGTAGCGGTTAACAATGTTCTTTCAGCAGCAGCATTGACCTATGTAGCATCGACACTTATGGCAGCTTTACAACTGATGAGAATGATATTTCTGTCTGGCTTCATTGGTGGCGATTCGTGACTGATCCAAGAACACTTGCAGTTGAAAGTTTAACCTATGTTGAAAAAAATGGAAAATTTCCAACAAAAAAGATCGAACTTGCTTTAAAAACACTCAGTTCTGAAAATAAAAAATTCTGTACTTTTTTAATTATGGAGACGCTCAGAAAGCGTCTCCTTATTGATAAAGTACTGTCTGAACTCCTAAACTGGCCGGAAAATATTCCAAAATTTATCAGGAATGTACTCAGGGTAGGGGTAACACAGCTGTTGTTTATGGATACTGTTCCCGGATACGCTGCGGTAAGTGAAATGGTTGAACTGGTACAAGTGAAGAAGTTCAGGGGACTGGTAAATGCTGTTCTAAGGGAAGTTAACAGAAAGAGTTTTGAATTTGAAAACCTGCCTATTTACTTACAATATGCTCATCCAAAATGGTTATATGAATATATGTTAAAACATCCTTACATAGATTATGTGGAGTCGTTGCTAATGTTTAATCAAAATCCGCCAATGCACGCGGTTTCGCCTGATTGTAAAAATATTCTGGACTCTGAAGGATATATTTATAGTGAAAGTGATTACTCAGACTGTTTTCTTGTAATAGAAAAGCCAGAAAATGCTGCAAATACTGAACACGTTGATGAACTAAAATATATTCTGGAGCAAATGTTTGATATTCCTATCATAAATCCTATAACAACTGAGCTTGGACGGATAAATGAAAAACCATGGCTGTTGCATTCATTAACTGAAAGTGATTTCATCAAATCTAAAAAACAAATAATATCTTACTTAAAAGAAAAAACCTTACCAGAATGCTTTATTTATTTTAGCGATACATTGTCACTGGAAGAAAATACAGATGTTGCTAAGGAGCTCAATAATTATAAAAGTGTTAATCTAGAAGAGAGACTGAAAAAAAGAAATATTGAATCGCGTTATGGTGGTTATGGAAACTGGCTTGTTTTACCAGAAACACCAAGACCCGCTTATATTTCCTATTTGAAAAGGAGTGACTAATGATTGACTTACAAAATATTATCCTACACTTTTGACGAACTCCAGGATTTAATGAAGGAATTAGGGCTGAAACATTATCGGGCTCAGCAGCTGTTTAACTGGATATATTTGAAACGAGTGACGGATTTTTTCGAAATGACCAATATATCACTCGAAGAAAGAGATCAGTTTGGAAAGATTTTTTCTTTTCCCAAGATGAGTATTGTTCAAAGACAGCAATCAAGGGATGGAACGGTAAAGTTATTATGGAAGCTACAAGACGGGGAGTTTATTGAATCTGTTATTGTAAGACACCCCAATCACACCACCTTTTGCATTTCCAGTCAGGTTGGCTGTCCAATAGGCTGCAAATTTTGCCAGACTGGTCTATCTGGATATGTTAGAAATCTGGAGATTGAAGAAATTGTTGGACAGATGCTTTACATGGAAATAGAAATGGGAAAAATGGTTGATAATATTGTTTTCATGGGAATGGGAGAACCATTTCTCAATACAGACAATGTTTTGAAATCAATACGAATCTACAACGATGAACGCGGACGCAATCTTGGTTTAAGGCATTTTACTATCTCCACAGTTGGAATACCTCAAGGGATCACCAGATTCACAAATGAAGGGCCTGAAGTAAAACTCTCTGTCTCACTCCATGCCTCATCCAATGATAAACGTAACAAGATAGTTCCCATTAACAAAAAACACGGTATAGAAGATATTTTCGAATCATTATACTATTATCAGACAATCACCAGTAAACGGGTAACCTTTGAATATGTGTTAATCAATCATTTCAACGATTATATTGAAGATGCTCAAGAGCTTTATGAATTGCTCAAAGGAATGAGTTCATATGTCAATGTTATTCCGCTGAATCCTGTTAGTAGTGATCTTAAAAGGCCTTCAGAAAAAAGGACCACTGAATTCATGAATAGATTAAATTTATTGGGAGTGAAAGCGGAATTACGGATCGAGAAAGGAGCAGATATAAAAGCTGCATGCGGCCAATTAAAGACACAATACAATGCTGGAGGTAAAGAATAGTGAGTGAAAGATTTCGTGGTATTGTTGTACGTTTTCATGGAAAAACACTTATAGTAAAAGAAGAGCTTTACGGTAAACACTTTGAGTGTGATATGCCAGGCAGGTTTAAAAGAACGGGAACAAAACCACTCGTGGGTGATGTCGTTGAATTTACAATAGAAAGCGAAAAAAAGGGCCTCGTTCAAAACATTCTAAACAGAAGAAATGAACTCTCAAGACCAAAAATAGCCAACGTAGATCAGGTTATTCTTGTAACAACCCTTGTAAAACCTGAAGTATCTAATTATATTGTTGATAAATTTCTGGTACTTGCTGAATACAGCGGTCTTCCAATAATTATTGTTCTTAACAAACTTGACCTGTTAACGTCAAAAGACCAGTTTAAAGAATTCAACGATATCTATTCAGATTACTACACAGTAATTCCGACCTCCGCCAAAACGGGAGAAAATCTCAATCTTCTCATAGAGATTTTCAGAAATAAAATAAGTACTATGGCAGGGGTCACAGGTGTAGGTAAAAGCACCCTTTTAAATGGGCTCAACCCTGGACTTAAACTCAAAACAACAGAAATATCTCAAAAACTTGGAAGAGGAAAACATACAACCACAAGAAGTGAACTGTTAGAGTTCAATTTCGGTGGATATGTTGCAGATACCCCTGGTTTTTCAACCCTTGAGCTCCCGGATATGGAACCTGAAGAACTTCAGAACTACTTTGTTGAAATCAGTGCTGCATCAGAAGAATGCTCTTTTTCTAATTGTACTCATATTGATGAACCAGGGTGCCACGTAAAAGAATTGTTGAAAGATCATTCAATAAAGAAAACCCGTTATAACAGTTATATAAAACTGTATAATGAATTAAAGAAAAAACACCGGAAAAAGAGGTGAACGACATGGCAAAAATCTCCCCTTCTATACTGGCATCTGATCTTTCAAGGCTGTACGATCAGGTGTCAATGGTTAGAAACGCAGATTTACTTCATATTGATGTAATGGATGGTCATTTTGTACCAAATATTACTTTCGGCCTGCCCATAATGAATGCACTAAAACCAATTGATTTTTGTCCACCTCTTGATGTTCACCTTATGATTACCAATCCATCTGATTATGTGGAATCCTTTGCAAAAGCCGGAGCAAGCATTCTCACCGTTCATGTTGAAGTTGAACCTCATTTACACAATCTGATTACAAGAATACAGGATCTCGGTGTTAAAGCATTTGTGTCATTCAATCCACATACACCAGTTTCAGCACTTAAAGAAATTATCCACTTTGTTGACGGCGTGCTTGTAATGACTGTTAATCCGGGTTATTCCGGACAGAGTTTTATACCAAAAGCAGCTGAAAAAATAAAGAAGCTGGATGAGTTAAGAAAAGAAAACAATCTCAATTTTGAGATATCGGTAGATGGCGGTGTCAATCTGGACAACGCAGTTGAACTTGTAAATAATGGCGTAGATATTTTGATAATGGGCACAACTGTTTTCAAATCAAAACAACCCCAGGAAATCATACGAAAGGGGCAGAAAATTCATCGATGATACTGTACCTTGTTACAACCAATTCCAATAAACTCAAAGAGATCAATGACATTTCGCCTGACGGGGTCGAAATAAAAAGCATTTACGAAATTGTTCCCCAAAGCGATGTTGAAGAAAATGGAGATACATTCTTACAAAATGCTATTAAGAAAGTCGAGGCATATAAAGAACAGTCTGTTTATCTGCTCTCAGATGATTCCGGGCTTGAAATCGATTGCATGAACGGTTTCCCTGGAGTAAAATCTGCTAGATACCTTGAAAACGCTTCTTACCAGGAGAAGATGGAATCAATTATTAATATGTTAAGGAACAGTGATGATAGATCTGCAAGATTTAAATGCCTGGCAGTTTTTTATGATCCTTTTAAGTCCAATTATTTTGCATCTGAAGGCTCTGTAAATGGCACTATATCAAGCAATATAAGGGGATCGAAGGGATTTGGTTATGATCCTATATTCATTCCCGATGGATATGATGGAACCTTTGGCGAACTTGGTGATGATGTCAAATCGAAAATCAGTCACCGTGTAAAAGCCTTTAAGAAACTGTTTTCACTGATTGACCTTTTTTACGGGCAATAATAAAGATTGCCAGTCCAGCCACAATAAGTATCGCAGAAACTACCTGGGCAGTTCTTAGCTCTCCAATATAAAGGCTATCCAGCCTTAAACTTTCTATAAAAAATCTGCCAACAGAATATATAATCATATATAAACCGGTTACTTCTCCATAGTTTTTTCGGCCCCTCATGAAAAACCATATCAGCACTCCAAACACCATAAAATCCCACAAACTTTCATAAAGGAATGTGGGGTGAAAATATTCGAACTGTGAATAGCCAGGCATTCTGTTAGCAAGAGGCACGAACATTTTCCATGGGAGTTCTGTTGGTTTTCCATAAGCCTCGTAGTTCATAAAATTACCCCAGCGACCAAGTGCCTGTGCAAAGGGCAGCACAGCAGTAAATATATCGGTTATTTGAAAAAACTTCATGTTGGCTTTCTTCCTTAATCTTACATAAATAAAACCAACAAGCAGCGCAAAGAAGATGGCTCCATGTATTGCCAATCCGCCACTCCATATTTTCACAATTTCTAAAGGATTTTTTAAATAATATGAAAGGTTAAAAAGCACGTAGTACAGTCTCGCTCCAACAATTCCAAAAATTATGCCTAGAAAAACAAGTTCTATAAGGTGGTCCTCATCTATTCCTTCTCTCATTGCTAGCTTCCTACCAATGAGGTATGCTATGACGATACCAAGGGCAATAAACACACCGTACCATCTAACTTCAAAGGGCCACACTGTAATAATTATTGGGGTTACAATAAAATCTCCAGCAAACACTGTTCTCAAAAAGAAAAACAAAACTACAGCAATAGCGAGAATTATAGCGATGTATATTATGCTTTTTGATTTCACCATAACACCTCCACAAATTATGAACGAAAAACTTTAGCGTTAGATAAATATAGCAGAGAAATCATTAATATACAAAATCAGGGGAAACTGCATTGTTTTTCCCCTGATCAATTAATAAACAATTTTCATTCTTTTTTGTCTTCGTTGTTTTCCTGTTCATCCTTTTCTTCAGATTTCTCCTCTTCTTGATTTTCCTCTTCGTTTTCATCAACTTCTTTAACATCAGCTTTTGCTATTACAGCATCAAAAACTTTTGTTCGTCTAATGTTTTCTTCAAGTTCATCCTTCATTCTTTTTCTTTCTTTGATTACTCCCAGTGCCTGTTCTTCAGATATACCCCAGTAAGGAGCAAGTTCTTTGATTTTGTTTTCAATTTCCTCATTTGTAACCTCGATCTTTTCATTTTCGGATATCTTTTCTACCGCTCTTTCTTTTTTCAGTTCATTTAGAATATTGCGTTTAAACTCTTTTTTCAGCTCTTCCTCATTCTCTACTTTTTTAAGGTATTTCTCGTAACTTCCTTCTTTCTTTGAATTTTCGATGGCTCTGGAAACGAAGTAATCAAGTGTTCTATCGGAAATTTCGATATCCACATAATCGGTAATTAAGCTTGATACCTGCTGTCTGAGAAAATCATATTTCCAGTTTTCGTACTGCTCTGTTCCCTCTTCTTTGAGTTTTGCCTTCAATTCCTCAAGGTCGTTTACATCATAGTTTACTGTTTTCGCAAGTTCATCTCCAAGTTCCATAAGAGTCTTTCTGTATGTCTCAACAATATTTATTGTGTAGTAATACTTATTATCTGAGCCTTCAAAGGTTTTTTCAAATTCAACCGTTTCTCCTTTGCTTTTTCCAATGATATTTTTTACAATTGGTCTTTCGTCGTTTTCGTCTATTTCGATTTCTTGTTTTTTGTTATCAGCAAGTTTTTTTTCATCTTTGACAATGGAGTATTCTATTTCAGCTATATCACCAATAGCCAATTTTCCTTCCTTTGGTTCCATGATCGAGTGTTCATCCCTTAGTTCTTCCAGTTTAGAATCAATGTAATTCATGACAATTTCCTGTTTCCTGGGTACTTTTAACTCAATATTGGTGTAATCCTTGACTGTAGATTTAGGATCTCTATGAAGTTCTATGGTGAAAGCTGCGTAATTATCCTCCAGTTTCCTTTCAGAAATAACTGCAGGAACATAGAGCTCATCCGACTCTTCTTTTAGAGCTTCTTCCAGCTTATCTGACAGTTCATCCAGTACAAGGTCCTCATAGTTATCGCCAATAAAATTAATGACAATGTTCTTCGGTACTCTACCCTTTCTGAATCCAGGTATCTGGTAATTCATATTAACCTTACTTACTACCTTGTCTTCTGCCTTTTTACTCTCTTCTTTGTCAAATAAGAATTTAACAACTTCCACATTTTTGTCCGTTTCAATAACCTTTTTATCCATCTGTCAAACCTCCAATTTGGTAATTCTTTATGTAAACTATAATTCTATGACATTTTCTGTTTTGCCAGGTTCTACAATAACACATGTGGGATTTCCAGAAACCCAACCACTTGAATCCCCTGGATTAATTATTACTGATTCTTTTCTTCTTTCAATATCCAGTTTATGAGTATGTCCATATAATACATAATCATAACCCTTCAAATCACTAAAATCAAAAGGTTCATGCATCATTAATATACTGAAACCATCAACATTAAGGGCATAAGGAGTAGATGTTAGGTTTTCTCCAAGTATTTTCTTCAATCCAAACTTTTCTCCATCGTTGTTGCCAAATACTACATGTAGTTTTCCGCTGAATTTTTTTAGAATTCTGGCACTAAAGGGTGCAATTATATCTCCACAATGAAACAGATGATCTACACCCTTTTTATTAGCAATTTCAATAGCTTTACTCAATGTCTTGATGTTATCATGAGAATCAGATATTACAAGCCACATAACAACACTCCCGAATTCCCGTTGTTAAATTCACTCACTTACATTACAATTATAATGTTAATTCAGAAATAACACAAATAACCTTTCAGGAGAATGTTTGATGCCATCGTATATATTTAGATTTGTGAGAGGAGGTATTATAAGATACCTTTCTCAAAAGGAAACTGACAATGCTATACAACGTTACTTCAAAAGAGCGGGAATTAGAGTGAAATTTACAGAGGGTTACCATCCGAGACCAAAGATGGCTTTTACACCACCTGTACCAACAGGTGTTGCGTCAACTGCGTGGTATGTTCAAATTGAAACAACTGAACAAATCAATGATTTCACACAGCTACAATCTTACGGACATTTTACTATCAAGCCCATTCAAATCTCCAGGGTGCCTGATGATTTTAAATTGCAGAAATATATTGAGGCATTTCGATATAATTTATATCTTCCTGTAAAAAAATTTGATCCAAACAGGTTTACTTCAGATAATATTGTAACCAAAAAAACCAAGAAGTCTGTTAGGAGATTTAGAATGGATGAAGCCTTTGAAGATTTCTCATATACAAAACTACACGAGTACTTTATGGTAAAATATACACAGCATTTAAACAGAGCTGTGAAGTATTATAAACTGCTTGAAATATTGTCTTCAAATGAAACCGCTGAACTAGACGAAGAAGGGATTTATGTTATTGTGACAGATGTAATATTTCATGGCAAGAAGTTATCGAAAATCATAAATGATATAGGAGGTAAAAATTATGTCCGGTCACAATAAGTGGGCAAACATTAAACACAGAAAGCAGGCTCAGGATGCCAGAAAATCAAAGATTTTTACGAAAATTATCCGTGAATTAATGGTTGCCGCAAGAGAAGGCGGAACGGATCCCGAAACAAATAATTCCTTAAGAGTGGCAATGGATAAGGCAAAAGATGCAAATATGCCCAAGGACACCATGGAAAAAGCAATAAAAAAAGGAGCTGGAGAACTTGAAGGTCAGAGTTTTGTTGAAGTTATGTATGAAGCATATGCTCCCGGTGGAGTAGCATTATTAATAAGAACTCTGACAGACAATAAAAACAGAACTGCTCAGGAAATTAGACATTTGCTTTCCAAACACGGTGGTAATCTTGCAGAAAGCGGTAGTGTCGCCTGGATGTTTGAAAGAAAAGGAATACTTACTGTTCCCAAAAAAGAAATCTCGGGCATGGAAGAATTTGAATTGATGGCAATCGACGCAGGCGCAGAAGACATAAAAGATGATACAGATCCCGTTGAGATCATTACTGAACCCGATCAGGCATCCGATTCAAAAGCAACATTGAAAGAAAACGGTTATTCCGTTTCATACGAGCTTACTTATTTACCTAAAAACACCATTGCGATAACAGGTGAGGACGCAGAAAAACTCATCAAGCTATTAAATTACCTTGAAGACAATGATGATGTTCAGGAAGTTTACGGTAATTTTGACATCGATGACGCTGAAATGGAATCACTTGTAGAAAACATGGCCTGAAGTAACTATTCTTAGATTGAGGTGAATGACATTGCCAGGTGCCCTTGGAATGTTCGTAGCAATTATTGCAGATCAAATAACCAAGAACATTGCTGAATCAAATCTTGAATACTTCAACAGAATAGATTTGATCAGCTGGCTTTTTGGATTTAGATACGTTCATAATAAGGGCATTGGCTTTGGAATGCTTGATTTCTTACCGATAGAGTTCATATATAGCTTATCAGCCGGAATATCATTCGTGATATTAGTATTTGCTATAATCTACAGAAATGTCCTTACTAAATGGGAAAATCTATTTCTTGGTTTCATAATTGGTGGTGCTATGGGGAACAATATCGATAGAATTAGATTTGGTTATGTCGTTGATTTCCTGGAACTACCTTACTGGCCGGTTTTTAATTTTGCTGATACATTCATTGTTGTTGGTGCTGCCCTTCTCCTCTTTTCCTTTTACAGGAGGGAGCGTATTGCTTCAAAAAGTAGAAATATCGAATAGAGAGAATGGATGGAGACTCGATAAATTCGCCACAGAAGTTGTCCCCAATTCCTTCTCAAGAAACCAGATCCAGGATTATATCAAATCTGGATGCATTTTAGTCAACAAAACTATCAAAAAACCCAGTTATAAAGTAAAAACAGGCGACATAGTTGAATTTAATATACCTGAAGAACCAGAACAGATCAAAATATTACCTGAACCCCTAAAACTGGACATTATATATGAAGATAACGAACTGCTCGTTATTAATAAAACTGCAGGAATGATAGTGCATCCAACCGGAAATAAAAAAAGTGGTACGCTGGTAAACGCATTACTATATCATTATAACGAGATCCAAAATACAGGGAAACAGCATCGTCCGGGCATTGTTCATCGACTTGATAAAGAAACAAGCGGAGCGATTGTTGTTGCCAAAAACGATCAGATTCATGAAGAGCTTAGTCTTCAATTCAAAGAACGCCTTGTCAAAAAACAATACCTTGCACTTATAGACGGAGTTATTGAGCAGGAAGGAACAATTGAATATGGCTTAACTAGGCATCCTGTTAACCGATTAAAGATGAAAGTTTCAGAATACGGGAAGAAATCTGAAACGTGTTTCAAAAGAATAAGGACCTTTGGAAATTTTGCTTCAATGGTTATTGTTATGCCCAAAACCGGGCGTACTCATCAAATAAGATTGCATATGAAGGAGTTTGGTCATCCAGTCATTGGAGATAAACTCTACGCTAAAGCAAAAGCCAACAGAGTTTTAACGCCGGACAGACATATGCTACATGCTTTAACACTGTCTTTCATTCATCCCAAAAAAAATGTGAGAGTTTCATTTACCGCAAGGATACCTAAAGATATGATAGAAATGATTAAAACGTTGACAGAACTGGAGAAGAAAAAATGAAAGTAGCATTCTTATCACAACCGGGAGAACCTTTCGAGAGCATACTAAAAATCGATACAACAATAAAAGAACTAAAGAAACGTAGTTACGAGACTGTTGTTATATTGAGTAGAAATTTCTCCCAGATTTATAACTGGTATAGCAAATTAAAATCTGCCAGTTTCAATATAATCCCTGCTCTTAAGGAAAATGACGCGTATTATTTTCCGATAACTGAAGACAGTCTTTTTGAAGCCATAAAAAAAATAAACGGGTTCAAATATGATTCAAACAAACTAAAGAAAATCTACAAAAAAGATAGTTCAAATGAAAGCAATAGTGGTTCATTTCTTAGAGAAGTAAGATATCTTTTTCCCGGACAGAAAGAAATATTTAATATATATAGAGCAATAGGAAAAAAAGAAATTCTTGATGGCGATTTTCATCTTCCCGATGATGATGAATACCGTAAGTACATTAATCCTGCGGTAAAGAAAATGGATTTTCTTGAACATAATTTTCCATTCCCAAAATTTGATCATCATTTTCCCATATCACTAAAGCGACATGAACTTGAAGATAAAGCTATGAAAAATCTGAGCAACTTAAACAAAGATACAAAAGAATATCGAGACCAACTTAGATATGAACTCGATATTATTTCGGAAAAGGGGTTTTTGGACTACTTTGCAACAGTTTCTGAAATAACAAACCTTGCAAGAGAGAAAGATATCTTGGTGGGCCCTGGAAGAGGTTCTGCCGTTGGTTCTCTTTTAGTTATGGCTCTGGGTATAACATATGTGGATCCGGTAAATAATGATCTCTATTTTGAACGTTTTCTTAACCCCGCTAGAGAAGATTATCCTGATATTGATCTAGATGTTGAAGATGAAAAAAGAGAAGAGCTTATTGAATTATTATCAAAAAAATTTGGTAAAGAAAGAGTCGCTCTAATTCAGACACAGAGTTTTTTCTCATAT
>JAYEJL010000013.1:0-5012 GCA_034660555.1 Thermotogota bacterium | reverse complement strand
GTTTGTGAAACATGTGATTATCATCTTTGGAAGACAAAGAAGCCAAAATAATTATTCTGCTTTTTCCATAACAATTCGGGTTAATCGATTCATCTTTGAAAAAATATCAAGGTTTGAGGTAATTTTTCCCATAATATTAATTTCTGAATACGGTTTAGCATCTTCCCAAAAAATACAGATAGCTTTGGACATGGGCCAATATGCAATATCACCCGCAGAAGCTTGTTTTTGAGGGTGTTCAGGTTTCACTTGAATATCAACCAGAAAGTAAGCATAAGCATCATCTTTGATTGTTGCACGACCAGCTAAAGGTAAAGCATACCAGACATTTTCAACTGAATGTGGAGCTTTCATTCGGTAAAGCTCGCCTTCTGCTTCCCCTATTCCTTCCAGAAGAAATTTCACTGTAAATTTTTCCTTAGTTGCCAAGGTAATCACAAATTGCTATATTATTTCATTACAAAAAAAAGTTTCTAAAAAAGGATGCTCCGTCCGGGATTTGAACCCGGGTCCACAACTCGAAAGGCTGTGATGATTGGCCGAACTACACTAACGGAGCTCATTTGTTGTTTTTGGTTGAGTTAGAACTCAAAGGTTTTAAATCTTTCTTGAACTCGAAAAAATCACTTAGAGAAAAAGAAGAGAAAAAAAGTAAGGGAAAGCAGCAGACAAAATCTGCTACTCTTTAGGACTGACTTACTTTCGTCGTTTATAGATAACGAAAGTTGCTGTTGAAACAGCTAACATTGAAGCCAATGTTACCCAGAATCCAAATCCAGGAGTGACTGAGGTTGTTGGTATCTCAGATGTGAAACTGAAACCAGCTTTTTCCATGTATTCACGAGCAAGATCTAAATTATGATCATAGCGAATGATGTTTGGATTGCACCATACACCTTGTTTCTTATAGATAGGATGATCAGAAATTGTGTATTCTCCTCGATGAATAACATCGTTGATTTCGTATCGATCAATAGCGTAAGAGATAGCCTTTCTAACTGCTAAACCAATAGTCAAACTCTCGTCATTTGGACAAGGATCTCGACTACCGATATATTCTCGGCTTTCTCGCATATTGTATCCGAAGAAACCGAAATAGAAAGTAGTATCACTTTGGATCTCGAAATCAGGATCAGCTAAGTAGGCATCACGTTTTTCTGGATAGGCGGTTACACCAACATAGTCTAGTTTACCGTTTTCAAATTCTAAGAGAGCTGTTTGTGTGTCTGGGATAATTCTGATACGGAGGGTGTCTAAACCACCAACAAATGTACCAAATCGTTCTTCCCAGTTAAGGGCTGGATCAGCAGTTAATGTGCCATCCATTCTCCAGCAATTATCGAAAACAGTTAATTGGGTTTCAACACCTTCTTGGAAACTAGCAAATTCGAACAGACCGGTACCAAAACAGTGAGTTGCGAATGTGTCCCAAGCTGGATGAGTTGTGTCTGGTGTGACACCATCACTTAATTGGGATTGATTCAAGTAATGTTCTGGTAACATTCTTGTTGCTAATGATGGTAAGTAAGGTGCATATGGTTGATCTCCAGGAGTGGAAGGTGAACCATCAATGTAAATATCGATTGTGTAATCATCGACAATATCCATTGATTTAATCCAATCCCATAATTGAGGATCATTTGAAACCGTAGCCCATGCATATAATGTGAAGTAAACGTCTTCAGCATCGAAGTCTTCAGTTAGGAATTCTCCGTCTGGGTCTGGTTGCCATTTTATACCTTCACGGATGTTTATTCGGACATGAGTGTCATTTAATTGTGTCCAGCTTTCTGCTAAGTGTGGCCAGGCAGTTAAATCTGCGTCATACCAAATCAATGGGTCCATTGTTGCACTACTAATTGTGCTTGATGAAGCATCATCTTGGAACAATGGGTTCAAATCTGACCAAGCGGCATCACGCATAACAAATTCGCTGGTTGATTCTTGACCTTGATGGGATCCATCCCAGCTCATTTTACCCCATGATTGGAAAAGTCCATCAGTGAAGTTGTAGCCTTGAAGATTTGACCACATAGCAACATAGCTCTTAGGAGCGAATGTTGGATGTAGAGGACAAATCTTATCCATAAGGTATTGTTCCCATTCCCAGTAGTGTTGGATACGTTCTCCTGAGTCGGGAGGCATGATTAAGTTGCCTTCTTCCATATACCATTGGTTCTTACCCGTTCCTAGATCGGGGTCATAGTCCATAGAGGTGTCATAACCGAAAAGGTTCAGCGAACCGTTTTCATCATAAACACCCATCATATCTGGATCTGCACCGCCTCCGACAAGAGCGACATAACAAATGTCAAAATTCCTATAGAAAATAAGCTCCATAACGAAGGAAGGCCAGTCCTGTACGATAACGTCAACATTTATTCCAATTCTTGCAAGGTGTTGTTGTAAGAAGTTCAAATAATCAGGTCGTACTCCTCCACCATTTGTTTTAGCTACTAATGTAAAGAATGCTTCTGCACCCTGTACATTTGTTGGTTGAATAGCAACGGAGCTAGCAACAAATAGGCTAAGAATTACACCGACAAGAATTGTACTTTTAAGTTTATTCATTCTCATAAGGTGATCACCAAAATCTCGGTTTAACCTTCTAATTGAGATTCTTTTGAATCTTGCACTCGTAGGTTGAGAGCGCTAAACTAAATAGTTAATAAGGTTACTTAAAAACTTATTGTCATAAATTGAGAATTAGAAACTCTTTTTAAGAGTAGTACTGTAGTACTATCTTACTTAATTATAAATTTTTCTCGTTGTATCGTGTTTTTAAATAGATCAAAATGATTGTTTAGGGGAAGAGATATTTATATTATCGAAAAAGAAAAGAAAGGTAGAAATTATTAAAAAAAAGAGCAATGGGGTTTACTTTATAAATGGTCAAAAAAGACGAAATGAAGGGATTGCGTAAAAAACTTCGAAAACAAGCTACACAAATGTCAAATGAAACGCTTCGACAGCACTTCTGGGAAAGTCGAGAGAAAAACCAGCAAATAGGAAATAATTCGTATACAAAAGAACAACAAAAAGAGTTAATCAAGGAAGAAATTTTTTCTCAAGAGTTAAAGAAAAGAGAACTCTTAGAATGGGCACTACAAAAAAACAAAACTTAACTAGGGAAACGAAAAATGAGAATTTAATCAATTGTTTGTTCTTGCATGCCTTCATTTGTTCCAGTATTACCTTTTTGTTTCAGCTCATTTGCAGGTTGATTTGATTCACCAGTCTTAGAATCATACAATAGATTGTTCAATTTATCTAACTCTGAAGCTATATCACGCCAACCTGGACATATTTCATATTGAGCGTGCCATTCACATTCATTACAAATTCTTTCCATGTCTTGTCCACGATGAATACTAAGATATGTTAAACCTGCTAACAGCAAGCAAAGGGCACTGATCTTAAAAGCCCAATGCTGACTAATTATTACAAGGATTAAAAATCCTGCCAATGCCCCTCTGCCAAATTTAGAAGCGTCTTTAATAATTATCGAAAATCGAGCGAGTAGGCGCCCACCAATTGCTAATATTGCAAAAGCAATAAGAAACCACCACAAATTTTGGATATAGAAGCCTTTTGTTGTTAAGAAATCCCGAGCTTGAGGCCAAAAAATATAGATAATAATTGAGGCATAAGCGGGGGGATAGCTTAAGAGACATCCTCTACAAAACCGTAGCTTTCCTATTTTGTAAACATGCTTTTCATAGGGTTCGCAAATAGGATGGTGAGATAGCATTATTCTAAGGACTTTCCAGCTAAAGAGGATTTTAACAAAACCTATGAAATATTGCCATTGACGTTTGAATTTCGATTTCTTTTTCTCTTTCTTCTCTTGAGAGGATAGTTCCTCTTCTTGCTTTGAGTCATTGGTAAGAGTGCTTGGGTAATTAGTTGAAGTAAGTTGATTATTTTTTACCGCTGTAATATTCTTCTGATCAGTCATATACAAATCGTCTCAGTAACTACATCATAGGTGTCATCTTTTGAATTTATTAAGCTATTAAAATCTATACGTAAGTAAAAAATAGCTGCAAATGTGAATATATACTGAAAAGAGTAGTAAATGACCAATCAATTCTAACAATTTGAGAGTATATTGATGACACAAAACAATAACAAAAAAATAGTTATCTTATCAGGTGGTACGGGAACACCAAAATTACTGCAAGGATTACAGCAAATTGTACCTGCTAATAGGATTTCGATAATTGGAAATACAGGCGATGATGATTATTTCTATGGGTTATATGTTTCCCCGGATATTGATACTCTTCTTTACCTGTATAGTAAGAGGTTGGACTTGAATAAATTCTGGGGAGTTAAGAATGACAGTTTCCGAATAATGAATATCCTTGAAAGAGATTTTAACGAAAACACATGGTTTACTCTAGGGGATAAAGATCTTGCTTGGCATATGTTGCGGACAAAGCTATTAGGAAAAGGATATACATTAACTGAAATTACGCAAATATATTGCGATAAAATGGGATTAAGTTTAGAAATTTTACCGGTAAGTAATGACCCGATTAGAACGAAAATGAAAACAAGAGAGGGAAAACTCCTCTCTTTTCAAGAATACACAGTAAAATACCAAGAAGAACCAAGTATTCAAGAAATCATCTATGAAGGAGCTGCTAAGGCAAAAATTACACCAGAAGTTAGAAAAGCAATAACGAATGCACAGGGGATTATTATAGGCCCCAGTAACCCATTTACAAGTATTAATCCCATGCTAACTATCCCCTCGTTTTATTCACTTATTAAGCAAGCATCTTGTCAAAAAATAGGGGTTTCTCCAATATGTAATACAAAAGCCTATAGTGGACCGGTTATAAGATTAATGAGACAATTAGGTTACAAAAACAATACGTATGAAATCGCTAATATGTATCAAGAACTTATTCAAAAATTTTTCATATGTAAGGAGGATAAAGCCATCCTTGCAGAATTAAGAAAAATAGGCATTCAAGGCATTCCAACAAACTTGACATTAGGGA
>JAYEJL010000012.1:0-25436 GCA_034660555.1 Thermotogota bacterium | reverse complement strand
AATAAATCTATTTCTTTGGCATAACTCACTATATAGTCATGAGCATTAGCAACATGTTTTATATCCTGTCTTGGGGCAATGCCGCTTTTTCTGACGAAGGTAGCAACATAATTATCTTCATCAAAAATTTCGTTCATAAGAGTTATTAACTTGCTTGTAGATGTAATATGAATGTTTGATTTAGTGGTATCTCCTATACTAACAAATATAATTCCATTATCTTTCATCATTATTTCCTTTGTCAAACTCAACCTATTCTCCATCATTGTAAGCCAAGATGAATGTTGAAACTTATCCCTGTAAATAAACTCATCGCTCCCAGTGTTATATGGCGGATCAATATAAATCGTTTGCACTTTTTCCTTAAACTTTGGCAAAATTGTATTCAATGCCTGATAATTCTCACTCTTTATCAGCCAGCCGTCCAAAGCATTATCCAGATTTTCAAACAAGCCTAAAATCTCAAGTTCTAAATCTTTGAAGTATTTGGTATCAATAGGGAGATATTGATATTTCTTATTTAACTGCTTTCCTACTAAGGTGTTTTCTAAAATCCTGCTCTTATCAAAATCGCCATCAATAATTCCTAAATCTTTCCATTCCTTGATCTGCTCATTAAAGTTCTCGTGCTCGAGGATCCTTTCAATCACTTTCAGAGATTCTTTGCTTTGCTCAAAACGAGAGGCAGAAACAATTCTATCCAAAGTTATCACATAATTAGAATTCAAAACAAACTTTGGCTTGTTCCAGACCTTTACTAGTTCATCTTCAAATTGAGCGATAAAATCAATTATTTTGAAGGCAATATCTTTTAATGCTTGTAATTGTTTTATCCTTTTTTCAGTCCATTCGCTCTCACCGGAAAAGACATACTGATAAGTCCAGATGTTGAATTGTTCCCTCAAAAACTCCCTTGCATTCCTGTTTATAAAGTAATCTACTTCGCTTTGTTTTTCAAAAACTCTAAATGCATTTTCTAAACTATCTTCTGTTATCCTTACTCCTTCCCTATTTAATGCCCTTAAAATCTCAGCAATCTTTGTTTTCTTGCCTCTTACAGAATAAGAGACATTAAAAACAATTGTCCCATCTCTTCGTTTCTTTTTAAACTCATAAACAATTTCTCTCTTCTCATTTGCTTTTTTATGTTCAAGAGTAGAAACATCGAAGAAGAATTTGAAGTCATCTATTTCTACTTCTAAATTCTTAAACAATCTATCGGTTTTAACATAATAAAGCATGTGGGTTTTCCAGAATAAAATAACATCTTTATCATTGGTATATACTTTCTCATAAACATTTTGATGAATGGGCGTGTATCTGAAGTAAATTGATCCGCTTTCTGAAAAATAGCGGTTAAAGAAGGTGTAGAGTTTATCAAAAAGTTCTTCTCTAAATTCGGGGAATGGTTTTAGTGCTTCCTCTATATCCCCTTGGAGTTTTGGAAAAACACCCTTTTCATAATACCTTGATTTAACCCTCATCAAATTGATATACCCTGATTCTCCTTCTACCTCTGCACCTACAAAGATGCTTTTTAATGCATTGTAGAATTTTTGTTCTTTAGTCATGTTTTTCACCTATCTTTATTATGTCGTCGGGCATTTCATATAACGTAGTGTTTCAATTCCTCACAGGTAATCTTAAAGCTTATTGAGCTACATTATTAATATAACATATAGTTCTACGTTTCAATTCCTCATAGGTAATCTTAAAGCACTGACTCTAGCACCAACTTCAGTTTCTTTACCGCACAGAAAGCATACACCTTTTCGAGAATTCCGAAAATTAAGGACTTCATCCAGGAAGTTCCTTCTGAACTCATCGAACTCTCCTACATATTGTCCATTAATCAAAACAGTCAAAAAATAGTATTCGTTCTTCCCGGTAAATTGTTCTGCCAGTTTTTCAATATCACTGACTATTTTCTCCTTATCATTGTCGAGAATGTTTTTGATACTATTTGTAAGCTCCCCAGGGTGTTTCTCACAGTACTTGACGAACCTATCTACCACACGTGCAGGACCTTTACCAGAAGGCTTAAGAGTTAAAGAATATGGATCTGGTTTTGCTGCTGGAGTCTTTCTGTACAGATAATTGACACCTGTTTTGTTGTCTAATTTGCATTCAGAATAGAAGAGTTTGTTGTCCCTCTTTTCCAGATTTATTGTTATGACTTTTGTGTATTTTTTGCCGAGTTCTTCAGTCAGTCGCTGGGTCTCATCAAACTCATTCTCGTGCCAATTTCCGATCTCGTAAATACTCTTGACCAAAGCCACTCACCTACTTTCAATATTTTCTATCATTCCGAATCCCTGTGCGTTTTTCGAGCCCAATCCTCAATCGAAAGCTATCGCCATCAGTTCCGGATCTATTTGCAATTTAAAATTAAAGTCCCATGCGATTTGGACAAAGTCTTTGTATTTTACAATACGCTGTATTGGTTTTGATGTAAGTTCAAAGAAGAGGGGATCTTCCACTCTAACAGCAATACCCAATGCGATTGCCTTTCTATTGAGATTTTCTTTGAGCTGGACAGAGAAGTCTTTCTAAGCAGGATTGTAGAAATAAGTTTTTTGTCCCTTCAGGTGTTTTCAGTGTAGAATAAACTGTGACGGGTGATATTGTTCTGGCATTAACGAAGTCTTCTTTAGGCAATTCATTTTCAACTTCTATCGATTTAAGTTCGAGTCTTGTCTCAAGTAGCTTAATGAACCCTTTCTTCAACAAGCCATTTGCAAACGCTTGTGCGTAGTCCTCAAGAGGTGAAGAAAAATGGAAGCTTATCGGTGATGTAAAAGTTATCGAACCATCTCTTATTCTTTGGCTTTGACCTGTAAGCCGTGAGAACACGAAAGGTTTCAAAATTCTCCCATTTGCATTCAATCCATGTTCGTGGCTTTTAGGAATCATGGTTGAAAGAGTCTCGTATATTGCTGACTGAAGTGGATATGTATAACTAAGGGGAAGTGAAACATCCTTTTCACTGTTGAAAAAAACTTTCAGTCTCAAAATACATCCTCCTAAGTATTTGTTTAAGCTCTTTGCCATTACTTAGAATATATCTTTCCATAAGCGTTTAGCATAAACATAGGCGATTATAGAGAAATTACTCGATTAAGAATGCAAAAATAGTTGATTTAGTAATCTCTTCAACATCCAAATCATTCGAACAGCCAAACAAGAAAACAATTATGCAGAACATTTGAGTAAGCGACTATCGTGTTTTACTAGAGTCCAAAGGCTCCGTATTCACTAGCAGAAAACTATGTGAACTTCAATAATTACATAAACAATTCTCACTGTTCACTGTAATTATATCCATTGTTACATTTAAAACCAAACACTACCTTGAAATGGTCAAACTATCAGTCTTATTTATGACAATTGTTTTGCCAATAAGCAAAACCCCACATCCAATAAACAAGCGAAGAAATTGTGCAATAAAGAGGAACTCAACTCCATATAGAATATTTTATGCGAAAAACAAAACTAAAGAAGAGAGTCCCAGATGCAGAAGTACAATATGGGAGGCAGTCAGAAGGAAGAGAGGAACAGAGAACCCGCATGCCGTTTAAGCGTCTTTCTGTCATATTTCCTCTCCCTCATGCAGGTTATAAAGCAATTCAAGCTTGCTATCTTTCTCTCTAATGTAAAAATGCTCACCACATTGTAATGCATACTTCCCAATTAATTTACTCCATCGATTTGATACCTCTTCTGGTATAAAGGGTCGCGTTAAAACACTAACAGATAAAGATAATAGAAATATCACAACAATGATTTTTCTCATTCTTAACACTCCCACTCTTTAACCATTTGTGTTTGGTAAAATATTATCACATCAGAATTATGACAGGAGGTTGTATTATGGAATGTTCACTAAATGAAAATCTCAAGAAATGCAATTGTACCTATCCCGGTTGTCCGAGAAAAGGCAAATGCTGTGAATGCATTGAATATCATCAACGTCGTGGTGAGTTACCTGCATGCTATTTTACTGATGAACAGGAAAAAACATGGGACAGAAGTATTGAATATTTTGTCAAAATGAACAGCTAAAGAAAAGAAGGTTTTTTTAACACAATTTGGTTTCTTTGAAAAGGAGTTGTTCTTATGAATAAAAAAGGAAAATTTAACTTTGATACACTGGCCATTCATTCAGGAGAAGAGGAAGATCAACATCAGGCTTTAAACAATCCTGTCTATTTAACTTCAACCTTTACATTTAAAGATATAAAGCAAGCACAGGATACGTTCGACTTCAAAAGAAAAGCATATGTTTACACTCGTGGTGGAAATCCAACTGTGAATCTCCTTGAGCGAAGGATTGCAGCTCTTGAAAAGGGAACAGATTCAGTTGCATTTTCATCTGGAATGGCAGCAATTACAACCGTACTTCTATCACTAACAAAAAAAGATAATGAAATAATTGCACACAGAAACCTTTATGGCTCAACATTTTCTGCATTAAATTCATTATTGCCCAATTATGGAATAAAAACATTTTTTACAGATATGACCAACATTGATGTAGTAAAGGACTTGATAACAGAAAAAACCAAAGTTATATTCTTTGAAACGCCTACCAATCCATCAATGGAAATCATTGATATTAAAGCAGTTGTTGATTTAGCCAAAAAACATAGTATCCCAGTCGTTGTTGACAACACCTTCGCTACACCATACTTTCAAAGACCTCTCGAATATGGTGTTGATGTAGTCGTTCATAGCGCTACCAAATACATCTCTGGTCACGGAGATGTAGTTGCCGGGATTGCTATATCTAAGGACCAGGAGTATATACACAATCTGAAATTTGGATATATGTGTGAACTTGGAAGTGTTATGAGTCCTTTTGATGCCTGGTTACTTATAAGGGGGCTTAAAACACTCCATCTACGAATGGAAAGACACAACAACAATGCGCTGGAATTAACAAAATTTCTCAAGAATCATCCAAAGGTTGAACGGGTCTTACATCCTTCTCTTGAAAATCATCCTGGACACGAAATTGCTAAAAATCAGATGTCAGGATTTGGCGGAATAGTTAGTTTCGAATTAAGTGGCAATCTTGATGTGGCAAGAACATTTATTAAGAAATTGAAGATGCTAAAGCTCGCTGTAAGCCTTGGAGATGCCGAAACACTCGTTGAGATTCCTGCATTAATGACACACAGAAATTATCCGGAAGATAAATTACACCAATTTGGCTTTAAAAAGAAGACTATTCGCATTTCTACGGGCCTTGAAAACTCTTCGGACATCATAGCTGACGTCAAACAGGCCATAGAAGGTGATTGAATGAAAGCATTGTTTTTTGACAGAAAAATACAATTGAAAGAAGTTGAAAAACCCTCTTTCAAGGATTACAAAAATATTAATTATTCGCTCATAAAGGTTAAAAAAGCTGCTATCTGCGATACCGATCTTGAAATTATGAAGGGCTACATGGGATTCAAAGGCATACCGGGTCATGAATTCGTTGGTATCGTAGAAAAAAGTAATCAAGAACATCTATTGGGAAAACGCGTTGTTGGTGAGATAAATATCGGGTGTGGAAAATGTGATATGTGTAAAAAAGGTCTAAAAAAACACTGCAGAAATATAAAAGTCTTTGGCATTGATAATTGGAATGGAGCCTTTGCTGAATACTTGATTTTACCCGATGAAAATGTTCACATACTACCTGATAACATAACAGATAATGAAGCTGTTTTTGTGGAACCTCTTGCAGCTGCATTTCAAATTCTTGAGTGTTCAGAGTTTTCCTCAGACAAACTTATCGGAGTGCTGGGAGACGGAAAATTAGGGCTTTTGATTTCACAGGTGCTCGAATCCAGACAAATTAAACACATATTGTTTGGTAAACATTCTGAAAGAACAAACGCCTTAAAAACAACATGCGTTGAGTTCAATAACTATGAAAAGGAGTTTTTTCCTGATTATAAAGAGCAGTTTGATATCGTAATTGAAGCTACAGGAAACTCAAAGGGATTGGAGGCAGGCCTGTTTCTAACAAAACCCAAAGGTACCATTATTTTAAAAAGCACCTATGCAGGAAATAAGTCTGTCAATCTTTCAAAGGCTGTTGTTAACGAGATACAGTTGATAGGGTCAAGATGCGGTAATTTTCATGATGCCATCGAAGCACTCAAAGACAATTCTATCAAAGTTCTCCCCATGATTGACTCCGAATACAAGTTGGGTGATTATGAAGAAGCTTTTGCACGCGCTAAAAAATCAATGAAAGTAATTTTCAATATAGGAAAGGAATGATTATTTTGAAATACGAAATCGTTTATTTTGATCTGGACAATACATTGCTGGATTTCAGCAAATCAGAAAAAGAAGCATTAAAAAGAGCGATGAACCGTTATGGAATAACAATAGATGAAAAAACCTATGAACTGTATGAAAAGATTAACGAAAAGTGGTGGAGTTATTTTTCTCATGGGAAATACAAAAAGGATTACATCGTTGTAGCCCGCTTTAAAGAGTTTTTCGAAGCTGCCGGAATCAACGATGGCAATCCCGAATTGGCTTCCAAAGAATATCTGGATGAATTATCGAGCCTTGCCTTTTTTATGCCAGGTGCAAAAAAAGCTCTCGAATATCTAAAACAAAAAGGGCAAAGGATGGCTGTTATTACAAATGGCGTGGAGAGGGTCCAGCAAGGGAGAAGCAAAAAAGTTAATCTAGATAATTTCGTTGAGTTCGTTTTGACTTCTGAACGAGTAGGTAAACCAAAACCAGAACCAAAGATATTTTTTGAAGCCTCGAAGCTCTCAGGTGTCCCTTTTGAGAAATCAATTTACATAGGAGATAATCCTGAAAGTGATCTCCAGGGAGCACAAAGAGCTGGAATAGATTTTATTCTTTTTGACAGTAATGGAAAAGCTGAAGAAGTAGATTGTACAGTTGCAAAAAGCTTTGAGGAAGTTATTAATCTCATAGAATAGGAAATATGGCTCCCAAACAACGGACTCGATGGTTACAATGTAATTCATTTTGTATTCAATAATAGCTATTAATAATATATCTTATGCTATTCTATATTTAACATTACTCATTTTTCTGCAAAGAAGGCGATATTGTGGCACTAAGACTAATGGAAATTCATTTTGCAGATGAACAGAAGGAAGAAATCGAAGGAATAGTAAAAGATTATGAAAAGGACCATTCCTGGTATTATCCTACGGATGAAGGCTTTTCAGCCATCAAATTGATCATTGACTCTTCTTTAAGCGGTGATCTAATTGAGAAACTTGACAAAAAATTTAGCTCTTCAGAACATTTTCGTTTACTGGTTGTTCCTCTAGAAGCTTCATTACCGCGGATAGAACAACCAGAACAGGAAGAACAACAGGAAAAAGAAGAACGATTTAAAATGCTTGGTGTAAGTATCGACGAAATATATACTGACGTTTCTGATGCAATAGGAACAACTTTCACCGAAATGGCTTTTACTATCATTGCCTCGATAGTGGGAGCAATAGGTTTAATTAGAAACAATGTTGCAATAGTTGTTGGTGCCATGGTCATAGCACCCATACTTGGTCCGAATGTTGGCCTTTCCCTGGGAACGGTCCTTGGTGATACAAAACTATCATTCAAAGCATTACGACAAATGCTTTATCGTTTATCCGCGGCTCTTATTTTTTCAATCTTTATTGGTTATTTTTTTGAAATAGATGCAACAGTTCATGAAATTTCTTCAAGAACCTTTGTGAACTTTTCAGATATTGTACTTGCACTTGCTTCTGGGCTCGCGGGGGCGTTAGTTTTTACCTCAGCTAGATTAACTTCACTTATAGGTGTAATGGTATCTGTGGCATTGTTACCACCACTGGTTATATTTGGAATACTACTGGGAAATGGCAATTTTGCTCTTTGCGCAGGAGCGCTTCTTTTGTTCGCAGTCAACGTTACTTGTATTAATCTGGCAAGCGTTCTTACATTCAGATTATTTGGGATCAGACCAAGGGTTTGGTGGAAAGAAGTTACAGCAAGAAAAGGGTTCAGGAATGCCGCGTTGTTATGGACAGCACTACTGGTGATCCTGGCTGTACTAATTTTGATTATATATAAATAAAACTATTCATAATTCTTCATCTAGAAGCCTCTGAATCTTCTAATTGGGTTTCACAGTTCCTAATCAATTTTAATTAACGCTCCTGCTCTTTGGTCTAATAAGGATTTTAATGGCATTATTGAATTAAATTCGGTAACTATCGAAATAAATACGAGGTGATAAAGTGAAAACTAGAGCATTTGTAATTAATGAACCAGGAAAAGGGAGTATTAGAACCTATGAAATTCCTGAATTAAAACCCAATGAACTACTCGTAAAAGTAAAAGCCTGTGGTGTATGCACTACAGACAGAAGAATTTTTGGTGGCAAACTCAATGTTCCTTTGCCTGTAATCGGTGGACATGAAGTTTCAGGAGAAGTTGTAAAAACTGGTGAAGACGTTGATGACATCAATATCGGAGATCATACCGCTTTAGACACAATAAATAGATGTGGTCACTGCTTCTACTGTGTGCGAGGAATGGATAACCTATGTATTAATTCAAGAAAGGGCAGAAAAATTGAAGACACCTTCCTTATTGCTGGAGGGTTTTCTGAATTCATAATAGTTAAGAGAAAACAGGTGTTTGTTGTCAACGGGAACACAAATTATGAAACACTTTCTCTTTCAGAGCCGCTGTCATGTTGCATTCACAGTGTAAAAAAAGCTTCTCTCACACCGGGAGATACAGTCTTGATACTTGGCGGAGGAACAATGGGAGTTTTGCATGCGCTGGTAGCCAGTGCTTTTGGCACTCTTCCCATTATCAGTGAACCAAATAGTGAACGCCGAGATTTCGTTTCTTCACTGGGAATAAAAACTATAGAACCCAATCAGTGTGAAGAAACGTCTAAAAAAATAAATAGAGGACTTGGTTTCGACGCAGTTTTCATAACAGCACCCGTTGCGAGTGCCATTAATGATTCTTTGAATTACGTTAGAAAAATGGGAACAGTTGTTATCTATACATCCCTTCATCCCAGCAATGAGATGTCTTTTGATATCAATAAGCTACATTACTCTGAGGTAAAAATAACTGGAACTGAAGGTAGAACCATGGAGGACTTTAGAGAAGCAACCATGATGATTTCAAAATCAATAATTGATATCTCCTCTCTTGTTACAAAAACTATTAAACTCAACGAACTTAACGAAGAGCTTAAAAAGAAGCCTGAAGGAAATGAACAAAGAACCGTTGTGTTGCCACAAGAAAAATTCTAATTGACCGGGGAGTGATTTTAATGGATGTTTTTTCAATGAAAAGAATGTACAACATCTTTAGGGATGACAAAAAGAGTCTTATCGTTGCAATGGATCATGGTAGTGCGATGAATGTGTTTCCAGATTTACTGGAAACGAAGAAAGTACTTGAAGAAATTGTAGCAAATGGAGCAGATGCTTTTCTTACCACTTTTGGAATAGTCAAGAATTTTTGGAATACATTGAAAGGAACCGGTATTATATTAAGAATAGATGGAGGCGTTTCGTTACTGCGTGCCGGTTCAAAACAATACAGTCAACTCTTTTCTATAGAAGATGCATTAAGAATTGGTGCTGATGCTGTGGGTTGTATGGGCTTACCTGGTACAGATGACGAGAGTAATACTCTGAATTATCTTTCTCAAATTTGTGCAAATGCCCATAAATGGAATGTTCCAGTTCTTGCAGAAATGCTTCCTGGAGGCTTTAATAAAGAACTGCATTCTCCTGAGAATATAGCTCTAGCTGCAAGAATAGGCGTCGAACTGGGTGCAGATATGATAAAAACAGAGTATCCAAAGAATATAGATAAATTTAAAGAAACAGTAAAAGGCGTTTATAAACCAATTGTGGTACTTGGAGGAAACAAATCTGGGGATACCGAACAATTGTTATCCATGGTAAAAGATGCTCTTGACTGTGGTGCATCGGGTGTCGCAATTGGACGAAATATTTGGGGTTATCCTGAGCCAGGAAAAATGACTGCAGCTTTAAGTGCTTTAATACATGAGAATTATGATGTAAAACAGGCACTTGAACTTTTAAAATAAGCATAAATACCAAAGGGGGTATTATTGTGCGTAAAGTACTATTGGTAATGTTAAGTCTTGCTCTTGTGATTACTGTTGGTTTTTCTTACACAGCGGCATTAATGATAACTGGAGAAGTTGGCGGAAATCCTATTTATGAGATGATGGTGGCAGGTGCTGAAGAAGCTGCCCAGGAAATGGGATTTGATCTCAAAGTAGTTGAAGGCGGTTATAATGCTGCAAAATGGGAACCCAATCTTATCAGTCTTGCTTCAACCGGAAAATACGATCTTATAATTACATTTACTGAAGGAATGCCCAATAGCGTGGCAAAGGTAGCAAGAATGTTCCCAAATCAGAATCTTGCTCTTGTAGATGGACTGGTAACAGAATCAATTCCCAATGTATTTTCTCTTGGTTTCAAGGACGAAGAAATGGCTTATCTTGCAGGATATTTTGCAGGAATGATAACGCAAAGTAATCTGGAAAGAGCCAATCCTGAACTTAAAGTCGGTTTGCTTGCTGGAGATATTTACCCTGCTATGACTGACAGAATGCGCCCTGCATATATTGCGGGAGCTAAAGCAGTAAATCCCGAAATTGAACTAGTGTTCTCAGCAGCAGGAACATGGTCAGATCCAAACAAAGGTCAGGAGCTCGCTCAGGCACAATTTGAACAGGGTGTAGATATTCTCCACATAATTGCAGGCGGAACTGGTGTTGGTGCAATAAACAAAGCAGCAGAGATGAACAAATACATAATCGGTGTTGATTCAAATATCATACATTTTAATCCTGACACAATACTTGCCTGCACCCTGAAGTACGCAGACAAAGCAATCAAAAATATTCTTATAAGGGATTACAAGGGAGAACTCGATTACGGTACATATGAACGCTGGGGTATTAAAGAAGGCGTTATCGATTTTACATTCGAAGATCCCAATTACTTCGAAAACGTACCCGCTGAGATCAAAGAAAAAATGAGATTGCTTTTCGCTAAATTATATTGTGGAGAAATCGATATTCTAAAATAGTTAAGAACATGGACTCCCGAATAATCGGGGGTCCTTCTTCCACCATTTTCTGGAGGATAACTCATGGAAGAATATATACTTCAAATGAAAAACATTCACAAAATATACGAATCAAATAACGTGGCAGCACTAAAGGGGGCAAATTTACTTGTAAAAAAATCCAGAATTCACGCCCTTGTTGGAGAAAACGGTGCTGGAAAAACAACCATGATGAAAATTCTTTGTGGTATAGAACCTAAAAATGACGGTGAAATCGTTCTTGATGGTAAAAAACTAAGCATTACCGATCCGCGCCAGGGTTTTAAACACGGATTGGGGATGGTTCACCAGCATTTCAGGCTTATAGAAGATTTCACCATAGCCGAGAACATCGCACTTGGCATTGAAAAAACAAAGGCGGGATTTATTGACCAAGAAACAGTAGAAGAGAAAATTTGCCGACTGTCCAATGAGAGTGGTTTGATTGTAACTCCAGAAATGAAAGTCAAAAATCTTTCTATAGGCGAAAAACAAAAAGTTGAAATATTGAGAGTTTTGTATAGAGGTGCCAAAATAATTATCCTTGACGAACCAACATCCGTTCTTACAGAACAGGAAACGGAAGAACTTTTTAGTACTATAAGAACACTCAAGAATCAGGGGAAAACGATAATTTTTATCAGCCATAAACTGGGTGAAGTTAAAGAAATCTCTGATGACATAACCATTTTGAGAAATGGGATAACAGTTGAAAGTGGTAATATAAGAAGTTATACAAAGGAAAGAATTTCCTATCTGATGGTAGGCGAAGAAATAAATATTTACAGGAAAACCAATTTTAACGATAAAAAAGAAAAACCTGAAACCCTTCTTGAAGTGAAAAGTCTTTATGTGAACGACCAAGAAAATGCTGAAAGAGTTAGTGATGCCAATATTACCGTTGGAAAAGGAGAAATAGTGGGTATTGCTGGAGTAGCTGGAAACGGACAGCTTTACCTTACAGAGTCTTTGATGGGGTTGGTTAAACCAAGAAAGGGAAAGATTATTCTTTGCAACGAAGAAATTACGCATCTAACTGTAAGACAAAGAAGAGAAGCGGGTTTATCATATATACCCGAAGATAGAATGAAAGTTGGTGTATCAACCTCTTCATCGGTTTTAGAAAATTTAATAGCCACAAGATATTACAAGAAAGATTTCTCAAATAAAGGCTGGCTCAATTACGGAAATACGCTTTCTTTTGTTAAAAGTCTGGTAGAAAAGTCCCGTATCAAAACACCCTCGCTAAACATTAAAGTAGGTATGCTCTCAGGTGGAAATATTCAAAAGGTAATTATTTCGCGAGAGTTTTCCAGTGATCCGCAGCTTCTTATAGTTTGTGAACCGACCTGGGGACTGGATGTAAGATCAATAGAATTTGTTTATTCTTCTCTCATCAAAATGAAGGAGAAAAATAAGGGAATTCTTTTGATTTCGGGAAACCTCGATGAAATACTTAATCTTTCAGATAGGATTCTGGTAATGTATGGTGGAAAAATTGTAGCTTCACTGGAGAACTCCAGTAAACTAACCCGAGCAGAAATAGGGGAATACATGATGGGGTTGCGCTCAAACGAGAAAAAGGTATGTAAATATGAATAGAGGACTCAATTTGATCAAAACCCTTATAACAATAACCATTTCACTGGTTATTGGAATTATAACCATAGTGTTAACCAGCTCAGAACCATTAACCGCGATCGATGCCTTTTTTAGAGGTCCATTTAGCAATTCATACTTTTTTGGAAATATGCTTGCTTCATCGATACCACTAATTTTAACCGGGCTTGCAGCAAGCGTAGCCTTCTCTGCATCTAACTTCAATCTGGGTCTTGAAGGGCAGGTATATTTTTCAGCACTTGTAGGAACCTATCTTGCAGTTAATCTTTCATCTCTTCCCGCATTTCTCCTGATAATTATTGTTCTGGCAGTGTCATCATTAGCAGGAGGATTGCTGGCCGCCCTTTCAGGATACTTAAAAGCTAAATGGAATGTTAATGAGCTGATATCTTCTTTACTGGTCAGCTATACCATAATTTATGTTACAGATTTTTTTGTAGAAGGACCCTTTAAGGATCCAATGGCTGGGTTCTCTGCCTCACCGTATTTTTCTAATGACCTTATGTTATCAAAAATCCTTCCTCCGTCACAGCTGCATACAGGAATTTTTATAGCTGTAGGCATTGTCATTTTCATGTACTTCGTTTGCAAAAAGAGCAATCTTGGTTTTGAGATTTACATCACAGGTAGAAACAAACATTTTTCGAAGTATGCGGGTATCTCTATAGGAAAAATTATGGTCATTTCAATGATGATAAGTGGAATTCTTGCAGGATTGGCAGGAATGATAGATGTCTTTGGAATCCATGGAAGGGTTATAAGAGGTTTTTCAGCTGGTTATGGCTGGAATGGTATAGCTGTGGCATTGATCGCTAGAAGCAATCCAATTCTTGTAATACCTGCGGCTTTATTCTTTGCTTTCTTAGAAAGTGGTGCAAATGTAGGTTCACTTTTGTCTGACATAACACCGGAAGTCGCAAGAATAATACAATCGGTTGTATTTTACCTGGTTACAGCTGAAGGATTACTAGCTTTTATAAAAAGTCGCAAGAAGGTGAAAACAGATGATTGAAGATTTCATACATACGACAATTACCATGATGACCCCCATATTACTTGCGGCAATTGGAGGTTTGTACACAGACCTCTCAGGTATGTTGAATATCGGTCTTGAGGGAATGATGTTGATTTCAGCATTTATATCGGTTTATGTTACCAGCATTACCCAAAACATTTTACTTGGAATTTTAGCTGGTATAGGAATATCTGTATTCCTGGGTTTTGTTATGGGTTACCTGAGTTTGAAATTAAGGGCCAATGTATTTGTTGCTGGACTCGCTACCAATCTCTTCGCTGCTGGAATAACTGTGTTTCTTTCAGACAATCTTTGTGGCTCAAAGGGAACAGTATTCTTTCAGGATGCTCCAAAATTAAGTGTTATTGAAATTCCTATTATCGATAAAATTCCGTTTTTTGGAAGAATTTTCAGTGGTTATAACGCTCTAACCTATCTTTCTATAATATTGTTAATCGTAAGCTTTTATTTAATATTCAGAACACCCTATGGTTACCATCTCAGAGCTGTTGGAAAAAATGAAAAGACCGCTCACAGTGTAGGAATTTCAATTTTCAGACATAGAATGATAGCTTTCCTGGTCAGTGGATTGTTCGCGGGATTGGGCGGCGCTGCCCTGTCATTACCATTACAAACCTTTGTTGGTGGTATGACGAACGGTCGTGGTTGGATAGCACTGGTTGCCGTCGTATTAAGTCAGGGTAATCCAATTGGCCTGTTCATATCTTCATTTGTTTTTGGCGCCGCATCAGCTTTTTCAAATACATTACAGGCATTAACGGCACTGTCTCCAAAATTGCTTTTAACACTTCCCTTTGTAATCACGCTGGTTGCAATGATTATATATTCAGTACGGAGGAACAAAAGCTATGAGCGATAAGAACAGCTTCTTCCAAAGTTTAAAAGACGAGTTGCCATATCTAAAACCTGCACAGCACAGGGTTGCAAAATATATTTCAGAATTTCCAAGACTCGTGATAAATCTAACTATCAAGGAACTGGCGAATGAAACAAATACAGCTCCTTCAACCATAGTAGATTTCTGTAAAAAACTTGGTTTCAATGGATTTCGCAGTTTAAAAATAAATATTGCTCAAGAATTAGAATTAATTGAATCAATGAGACTCGATTTTGACAAGGTTTCGAACACATCTCGAAATTTAGTTCAATACATATCTGAAAATCTAAATCACACTTTGCCTTTGATTCCATCAGAAAGTATTAATAAAGCATGTAAACTGATTCTGCGTAGCAAAATTATCGATATAATGGCTTTCGGATTCGATTCCATAGCAGGAAGAGATCTTTTCATGAAAGTTAAATTTCTGGGATTTCAAGCCAACTACTTTGAAAACGCATTTATGCAAAGTGTTTCAGCTGCACAAATGACCAAAGAAAGTTGTGCGATTGCAATCTCCAGTAGTCATTCTTCAAGTGATTTACTGGACTCAATGAACTATGCTTCAAATGCAGGTTCAAAAATAATTAGCGTAGCTCCTCCAAATTCAAAAATACTGAGAAAGGGAGATATTCAGATCCCTACTTACTTAAAAACAAAAGTAATACCGGAAGGTGGAATATTAACCCGTTATATCCAACTTCTGGTGGTTGATAGCTTATTTTTAAAACTACTTGAGCTGGGTAAAGAAAGCTTTCTTGATACCTACATTAAATTTGAAGATCTTATCAACTACAAACGGAAGGGAGACAAAGGAGTTGTCTAATTACGTCTTAGCCATCGATATTGGAACAACAAATGTAAAGATTGCTCTTTTCGATATAGAGGGTAACCAGATTTTAGTACACAGGGAGAAATGTGTTAATACAGGACATAACAGTAGTGAAATGATTGATCCTTCTATCTGGTGGAATTCTTTGATCAAAACCATTGCGAAAATACCGGTGGAAAAAAAACATAATATACAGGCCTTAAGTATTTCCGGTCAGGGACCCACAATAATACCTATGAGCACAAAGGGTAATTTCAGTCAGAAAGCAATTACATGGCTAGATAACATGCACATCTCAGAAATTTCCAAAATCACCGAAGAAAAGAAGGACCCCCAGCTTGCCGCTGTAATAGCCAAGCTAATTTGGCTGGATAAAAGAATTGAAGAACCTCATTATCTTCTACAACCAGCTGACTACATATGTTATCAACTTAGTGGAAAAATCGTTAATATGACCTTTGACTGTGAAGGTTACATTCCCTGGAACAATGATGATCTAGAAAGCTTCAATCTTTCTGAAAAATTTATCATTCCTGAACTGGCACCAACAGGAAATATAGTAGGTAATATAACAAAGTCAGTGGCAAAACAACTTGATTTACCTGAAGAAACAATTGTCGTTTCTGGAGCACCAGACTTCGCTGCTGCACTGGTTGGTACAGGAACAGTTAAAGCAGGTTATCTGTGTGACCGCGGCGGAACATCTCAGGGTGTTACTCTTTGTTCGTCAAGGAGGATTGAAGCAAATGGCGTGATGACCACTCCTTATTTCGTAAAGGGTCACTGGAAATTGAGTGGTATTATGAAAACTTCAGGAAAAGCCATAGACTGGTTTTGCTCAAATGTGGCAAACTGTGATGTTGAAAAAATTAAAACTAGCCTATCACAAACGAATCGACCGTCAAATATAATTTTTCTACCTTACCTCAGCGGTGAAAGAAGTCCACATTGGAACCCCGATGCTCGAGGTGTTTTCTTCGGGTTAACACTTGATGTAGAAAAAAAACATATGCTTCTCTCCATATTGGAAGGTATTGCCTTCTCTATTGCAGACATAGTGAACAGAATGGAAGCCTCTGGTTGCGAAATTTCAAAAATTAGAACAACTGGTGGTCAGGCAACAAACGACATTTTAAATCAGATTAAATCTGATGTTCTGAATAAGAAAATCGAGTTACCTCATGTTTATGAATCAGAACTTCTTGGAGCAGCAATATTTGCCATTTCTGCCTTAAAAAATAAAGACATTATTGAAATGAGCAGTAAACTGGTAAAAATCAGTAAAGTTTATACTCCAGATAATTCTAAGCATAAAAAATACCTTGAACTCTTTAAAATATATAGGGATCTCTACACACATAATATCGATTCTTTTACAAGGATTGCTGAAATTCAAAAACAGTGATAATTATTAATTCTAAGCAGCTCTTTTTTTCCAGCGTGAAAATAATGAAACCAACGTGATAAATGCTGAAACAGATAATGCAAATATACCCATCAAACGGAACGCAGTAATCGATGTCAGCATGTCTATTAGAAATCCTCCCAGGAGAGACCCTGTTATATAAGTAAGTCCTGATCTCACCACCCAGAAAATACTCTGTGCTTTGGTGATTTGGTTTTTTGGAAGTTCATAATGAATATATGTAAAGAGAGAAAAGTAAACCAGTATATAGGTAACACCATGAAAAAACTCTGAAAAAATCAATGTTATCAATGAACCACTCAATGTAACTAAAATGATTCTTAAACCTTCAAAGAAAATCCCTGCAGTCAAAACCGGGAGATAACCTAACCTCTTCACAATTTTATCAGCATATAGCAAGAAGGGAATTTCCGAAAATGCCATGGCCATAAATACAATCCCAACTGTAGAAACATCGAAGCCTTTTTCTCTGGTCAACACGGGAATAAAGGTATTATGAAAAGCGTTTATAGTAACTCCACAAAACATTCCAGCAGTTAACAATAAAAATGTTGAAAACGTTCCTTTCCCTTCATATTCTTTTTGCTTTTTGTCTTCGGCTTTTTTTGTATCACTAAACGAAAAATATTTCAAAAATGGCAAAGAAAGTAGCATCACTGCAGAAAATACGAGAAAGACATTATAAAAGCCCGTTTTGACAAGCATGCCTATCAAAACAGCTGTTGTACCAAAACCTATTGTACCCCAGAGCCTTACTCTACCATAAAGTCTTTTTTTGATCTTCAATGATGTTATTATTCGCGATTCTCCTAAAGGTATGACTGAAGCATAAAAAACCGAAGCCACAGAAAAGAAAATCAATTTCGAAATGAATCCCTCAAATACGAAAACGCCCCAAATTGTAAAAGCAGTCATAAAAGCAAGTACAACATAAACCTTTTTTTCTGTGAATTTTTCGCCCATCTTAAACCAGAAAGGGTTAACGAATAGTGTAACTATTGGAAGAATTGCCATCAGTATTCCAATTTGTGTAGCTGTGAATCCAGTCTGGTCAAAATACTGGCTGAACAGGTTTTTTGTAGCCCTACTTGCATAAATGAAAAAAATGAGAAATGATTCAGGATACTTTTTAACGAAATTCAAAGCAAATCACAGGGATCAAATATCAACATTGAATACCTCCCTAATCACCAGACCAATTGCAAAGGAAACAGCAGCGACTCCCATACTTATACTGAACATTTCCAGGAAGGCTTTCTTAAATCTTCTATCCTTTACAACTGAAATGAAATAAGTAAATAATAAAATTATTAACACTGTTGCTATCAATATAAATCCTAACGCTATTAAAATATTGGGTATCAATAAATAAGGCAGTATCAAGACAATAACAGTTACCAAATAAGTAACACCTGTATAAAGCGCCGATTTTAAAGGATGTTTATTGGATGAAACCTCCGACTTTTTGGACAAATATTCGGAAGCACCCATAGAGAGTGCTTCTGTTACACCAGTTATAAAACCGGAAAGAGCAACTATTACTGTGTTTTGAATTGCCAGAGTTAATCTTGCAAGAGTTCCCGTTAGTTCTACCAGAGCATCATTCAAACCAAGCACCATGGAACTTATATAGTTAATTCTCTCTTCATCGAGCATATTTAGTAGTTGCTTCTCATGTTCATTTTCATCTTTCATTATTGCTTCGGCATCAGGAAGATCGGAAACATAAGAATAGTATTTTTCCTGAGCACTTTCTTCATTTTCCTCAAGCGCTTTTAAGGCAAAGGTCATTCCAAAAATCTTGACAATTAATAAATACCAAAATATCTTGAATTTACTAGGTTTTACACTTTTTCCAGAATGTTCCTTCCATTTATCATAATGCTTTTTTTCATCGTTTGCTATTTTTCTAAGAATATCTTGATTCTCTCCAGAAAGGTTGTTGGAGAGCTTCATATAAATGTGATATTCTGTTATCTCATTCTTCTGAAAAATAAATAAGTGTTTCCTTCAACCTCTTATTCGTCAATATCACCCTTTCTACTAATGGATAGTAATTGAAACAATTTGCGCTTTATTAGGTAATCGTTGTAGGTATTACGTTGTGGGTTGTACGCAAAGTCCAAAAAACAAGAAATACAAAATTAGAGCCGAGAAGGACCAAAAGGACGAGAATCCGAGACCTTATAAAAACCGAGTATAGGATCTGGTAAACCAAAGAAGCAAACACCTCTCCCCACTTAGTGATACTCTCCTCAAGGAGAGATTTAAAACGCTTTATAAAAGCGTTTTTTAACGCTTTTAGTGCCCTCTTGAGAGGGCTGCCGGAGGCTGGGTGTGTTTATGTGCTTTTTAATCTCCTGTTTTTTCTCGGATTCTCGCTTCCTGTTTTTTATTCTCCCCTTGAGGGAGTGGCGCGCAGCAGCGAGGGGTGTATGTTTTTTGGTTTTTAGCTAAACCCTATATCCTATCCCAATTACTTGACTTTTTTACCCACAAAGCGCAAATCTGAGCGCAGCTCACATATTCTGTTGTTCCTCAAGCATCATATCCGATTGCTTCTAAAATCGCAAATCAGTGGTTTTTAAGAACTTTCTCGAATTCTCGTGTTTTGAACTTTGAGTACAAAGCTCAACGTGTTTTGTCTATTTTTAAAGATTCCACCCTTGAGGGTGGCCAGCTGTACTTAGCTGGGGGTGTGATTTTTTCCCGACGAAGTCGCAAATCCGAGCGCAGCTCGCATATCCTGAGCTTTGCTCAGCAAATCCGCCTGCTCTACAAGGCGCATATCAGCGGTTTTTGCACCTATCGGTTCACGGAAAACGGTTCACGTGTTTTCTCTCACTTTCTCGAGCTCTCGGATTCTCGTCCCTTTACTACTTCTTGGACTCTAGCTTCTCGTGCTCGTGCTTCTAATTTCATCTTCTGCTTCCTAAAAATAATAGCTGTCATACTCGATCCGTCTATTAGATTATGCATTATTATAGGATAAATTAAACTATCTGTTATTTGAAACGTATAACCAAGTAACAACGCCCCGAATAACCTCAATGGTAATTGTTTAAAGAATTGTTTCCATGTTTCAAACCTGGAGATAACATTACCTGTATGAATGAGAACAAAAATTCCACTGGCCAGTAACGTTGAAACCCTTAGTGTAAGAAAACTTTCATTGAAAAACCTATCTAAATTACCCTGTAAGTATCCTCTAAATAAAAACTCTTCGACTATTCCAACGATTACCCAACCATATAAATACTGATATATCCTGTTTGAAGTAATTCCGTAACGTATCTTCCTGATTTCCTTTGAAGGCGCTTTCAAAATACTTCTCACTGAAATAAAAACATAAACAAAAACAATCAGAATCATCAAAAGGCCTAAAAAAGTGTTCCCCGGTGTAAATCCCATTTGTTTTGAGTTTAGATCTGTCAAATATGCAAAATATAATATGAGCAAAATATTCATTGGTGAAATCATTACTACAATTTTATAGGGATTAAGTTTTTTCTTTCTTAATGATCCCTGAACAAAAATATTTATCGCATGATATATGACCAAGTAAATAAATACATTAACTAAATCTCTCAAAATCAATTCCCCAATACTTTGAAATCAGTTTTGCAGAGTTTCCTCAAAAAAGTTGAAAGAGGCCTCTTTTAAACTAATTTCATCAGAATTAAATTCTATTTCTTTGAGATACTCATAAAAAAGAAGATCGTAATAATAGATCTTTTTATGTTCAATTTCACCATAGTATTTTTCTCTCAAATCAGGAATATGCAGGATAAAAGAAAAACTACAAAACAATACCGTTGTAACTAAAATGATAAGCAAAAGTTTTTTCATAAAGTACCTCCTGGTCAAATTTCCATTTACTTCTGTTTTAAGTTATCTATGTTTTTGTAGAAGGTAATTTTCTTAGAATAATAATCATGATTATTAAAGACAAAACACCTAAACCACTAAATCCAGATATTGGACCTATAATTTCAGGCATAGTAAAAGTAACTCCATTATGCAACTGAATAAAGGTAGTCAACGTAATTGTTGGCAATAAAAGGAGAATTATTCCCAGCAAAGGAAAAGCGATTTTATAACCCAATGGTTTTTTTCTCAAAATTAATATTCCAGAAACTATCGTTAGAGGAATTATTATTCCAAGATCAAGAGCATCGGTAACCATTGTTGTATAACCATCAAGTAATTCTGGTGCAGTTCCTTCAGATATTGATCCAATTAATGGCTCTAACCAGATAAAAAGGGTGACTAACCCACTAACAAACATAAAGATCGCAGGACCAAATCTTGGCAAATTATTAATCTCATCCTTACGCAAGTTATCTAATTTTATTGAAGAAAATATCAAGATGAAAAAGAAAAAACTCAAAGAGAAAAGACTGACATAAACCAGAAATAAGCGATTATAAGCTGCTCCAAACTCAGTAGATATGTAAACATATAAAAAATAGGCTGCTATTCCACTCAAAAAAAGTGACCAGCGCAATGATTTTTTCATATAACTCACTAAAGAAACTATTAAGAGAGGAACGCCAAGGAAAATAATTACCGCATCTTGTCCCTGGAAAGCACTTGCAAGAAAAATGCTATCGTATTTATAAATACCTTTACCAAATATCTCTACCGTTTCTCCCCGAAGAGTTTCAAAAATAAAGGTTTCTCCTTCTGTTTTCCAAAAAAGACCAATTGAAGATGAAATAATCGCAAAAACAGCGATCATAATAGCAAGCAAAAAAGCCATCTTTGAGACATCCACAAATTTTCTTGTAGAAACAACAGTAATATTTTCAGTTGTTTCCATCATTGGTTCTACCCCCTTATCATGTTATTATTCAATTTTCATTATACAATTGTTTTGTAATTATTAGTAAAGGATAAAATCAAATGGAGGTTTGAATATGAAAATAATAATACTCGCTGCTGGCTTAGGAAAACGCTTGAAAACGGAACTCCCGAAGCCCCTTGTTCCAATTAAGAATAAACCTATGGTAGAACATATTATAAATAAAATTAAATTCATCGATAAAGAATCAGAAATTATTATGGTTATAAGAAAAGAAAGTCAAGAACAATTTGAGAAGCATCTGGCATCGAAAAACCTTCAGTATGTATTTCAGGAAAAACAACTTGGAACCGCTAATGCATTGAAATGTGCTCTAAAAAACATATCTAGCGGTGAAGAACTTCTTATTATGTATTCTGATACTGTTCTTATTCGGGAAGAATCTTTAAAAAAGTTAATTGATAAACATAGAGAGAATGACAATACAGTCACATTTCTTTCTGGTATCAGTAATAACCGATATCCTTATGCTTTAGTTGTGAGAAATGAAAAAAATCGAATAATAAAAATGTATGAGAAAAAGTTGCCTCAAACAAACCCGCCGTTTGAGTTTTATGTAGGTCCAATAATTATCAATAGTGAAGCAGCCAGAGCGTATATAAATGAGATCGAACCAGATCCAGATACTGGAGAATATTACATTGCAAATCTGGTTAACAGAATAATTGAGAACAACTACCGTGTTCAAAGTTTGATTATTAATGACGAAAGGGAATATCTGGGGGTTAATACTCCAGAAGACTTTAAGCAAGCAGAATCTCTGTTACATACAATGGAATAATTTTATATATACATGAATACCAATACACCGGTTAATGTAGCAACCGATAATGGTAAGATTATTCTTTTGATAAGCGCTGAGTAACTTTCTCGAAAATAATTAACGGTCAATACAACACAAAGGTGCACTGGAGAAAGTAAAACGCCTGCAACAGCAAAGGTATAAGCAAGTATGGCAACACTAAGACCTGAACCGTCTGATGCCATACTCATAACAAGTGGAAAGCTTAGCCCAACTGCTCCCTGGGTAATGCCTGTCATCTGTCCCATAATGAAAGGAAGTATCATCATAACAAGTAGTGTTGGTATGGACCAATTTATAAGTTCTTCACTCATAAAATCGTTTACCTGTGTACTTTCAACAAATGCTTTAAAGAAAAAAACTGCGAGCAATAAAATGAAGGTTTTCCATTTATTCAAAACTCCCTTTAAAGCTCCTGTTTTGTTCCTTTTTGTAAGTAGATATACAACAGATGTCAACAAAACTACCATCCAGCCAGGTTGATTGAAAATGACAAAAATTATTACAACGATTATCGGCCATGAACTCATAGCCAGTTGCAAAAGTGATGACTTTTCAAGTTTCACTTTTGGAACGCATCGTATCAGTAACAAATATCCTGTAATTATTGCTGCAAGACCTACAGGTAGCATATAGATAACAATCGATCTTAATGAAACATTGGCCATGCTTGCGACAATAATTATAGCTGGATATAGTGGCCAGAAGTATTCCATAGAATGTCTAAACCAATAATTAGTTGCCAGTGCATCTTTTGAAGAAATGTTAGGTGTATCTTCAGAAATATCCTTTACCATCGGTGCAGAAAACATGGCTCCTCCTGGCATTGGAAGTAACCCAATCAATGCTGGCATAAGGGAAATTGATACCTTTGGGTTGGGAAAAATTTCTTTTATCGCTGAGGTAAACTTTTTGGAATCTCCGCTTTTGCTCATAGTTTCTCCAAGAAGATATATTGAGAATATTGTGATTATTACTTTCCAGAACTCCCAATCTGAAATCGTGGTAGAAAATGAGATAAAATATGTATTGAGAGGTACAAATAGGATAATACCAATTGTTGCAATGGCAATAACCAAAGAAAGTGTTATATTTTTAAACAGTCTCATTGTGATTGCGAGGAGAGCAAGACCGGTTATCACAGCTATTGTATTCATCTAATCCTCCAATCAATATAATAGTTTGGTTTTCGAATTATTATTATACATGAAAGGGTTGAATTTTAAAATGCAGAAAAATTATTTTGCATTAAGATATCCAAACAATCCTGAACTGGTTTATGAAAAAGAAACAGATGATGGAATAAAACATGTAGTTCTTAATTCCAACTATCCTGCTGAGTACAAAAACAATGAAAAACTTGTTCTGAAAATATCGGGTAATCCAGCTGGTTCCTCTGGCAACATAATCTTCCTTCATGGAACAGGGCAGAAAAATCTAAAACATCTGTTGTGGTTTATAAAAAATATGCCTGAATATGGTTTTTCGGGAACTATGATGATCTTACCTTATCATTTTGACAGGACACCGATTGGTTATAAATCGGGAGAGTTATTCATGGAGACAAACGCAACGCTATTAAGAAATAGATTTGAAAATGCTGTTGTGGATACACTTACAACAGTCAATTATTTGAAGCAATTTGATAAGCCAATTTATATTATGGGTTACAGTTTTGGAGGTTTTATCGCGGTTATAAGCGCGTCTTTGTGCAAAGACATAAAGAAACTATCACTGGTTGTAACTGGAGGCAACTTTTATCATATAACCTGGAAAAGCTTTGCTACAAAGGTTTTAAGGGTTAAATACGAGGAAGATGAAACCTGCAATGAAAAAAAGTGCTGTCAGCTTCACAAAAATGAATTTAGAGATTATATAAAAGATCTTAAAAAGCCAGAAATTGAAGTTGATTCTGCACCTAAAGAGTGTTTTGAATATGATCCTTTAACCTTTGCGAAATTTGTTGATCAACCAACAATACTATTTGAAGCAATATTTGATATATTTATTCCTAAAGCTTCATCGCAGGAGTTGAACAAAGCACTTCCAAATTCAAGACTACACAGATTACCAACCGGTCATTTGAGCTCAATATTATTCAAAAAGAATGTTTTGAAGAAAACTGTGGAGCACTTCAAAATAAATCATTAACCACCTTATCTTCTTGTGGCAAATCATAATCATTTTCTTGATCCTATATTTGTTATGGCAGCCATAGACAATCCTATGAAATTATCTAATTCAATCGAAAAGCAAAAGGCCGTACCCGATCTTAAGACTGTTCGAAATATCTTCAATGCATTGAAAAATGGTGGAGCTGTAGGTTTATTTCCTGAAAGGTCTGTTACCTAGGATGGAGGGTCAGGAAAGGCTTATCCAGGTATCGACAAACTAATTAATAGATCAAAGGTACCTATAGTTGAGACAAAATTCACGGTGGTTATCTTACAAAACCACGCTGGGCAGAAAAAAGACGAAAAGGGACAATTGAAATAGATTTCAGTGTTTTTGAAGATGACGAGGTATTGAATTTCATATTTGATTCTGAATGGAGATGGCAAAGATCTAGGAATTATATATATGATGGAAAAAAGCGAGTTCTCGGACTGAAAAGATTAATATGGTTTTGTCCGGAGTGTGGTGCTTATAGAACCGTTAAAGCTTCTGGTAATGCAGCTTTATGTTTAAAAATGTCATTCGGAATTTGTTGTTGATAGATTTGGTTATATTGACGGAAAAGAAATTGACATTATTATTGATAAACAGATAGAGTTATTAAAATACTATATAAAGGATTTCGAAAAAATAAGAGCTGGTATAGGAAAAGTGGTTATTAGGAG
>JAYEJL010000011.1:0-5619 GCA_034660555.1 Thermotogota bacterium | reverse complement strand
CTGTTGGTGCTATAAACTTCTTTGTTTTCTCCCGGAATATGGGAGATATACCATATCAAACAAAAACTGCTCAGGTATTGGCTTTACAGCCTACGGAGTTTAAGGACTTCGCCGCTTTGTTTGTTCCCAACCTTGTAACAGTTGATGACCGGCTGGAAGTGACTTTTCATGACGGGTTGACGGAAGTCTTAGACCTTGCAGAAGTCCAACGGGATAGTACCATCTTCCAGAACGCTCCTTCGAGTGTCTTGGACAATCTCGCCGGTACTGTCAAAAAGGCTGTTATCGTTGACGTTGCTGGGGGTGGTGTTGTTTATATCCTGAATTACAAAATACCGGGGCAATAGGTTTTGGTTTGATTGAAAATTGATGTAAGGTACAACTTTTTATCAATAAATTTTTTCACCTCGGGGTTGTGGTTTGATTGAAAATTAATTTAAGTAAAACGTAAGGAAAACATTATGGGTTTATGGAAGAAAATATTCCCGAAAAGTCATTGGGCGCCTAAAACAGTTGCTGGTAAAATTCTGAAAGGTGTTGTAACAGTCGGTGTTCCAGCCGCTGCTGCTGTCACCGGTGTGGGCGCGGCTGCTGGTGCTGTAACCGGTGCTGGCCTTCTTGGTGGTGTTATTACCGCTGCTAGTAAGGTTAAAAACGTTGTGAAGTCAGGAATCTCTGGTGCTACTGGTATTGTCGACAAAGTTGCAACCGGAGCTGGAAATCTTGTCTCTGGTATTACTAAGGAGCAACGACAAATACTTAAGAACGCACGCGCTGATATAAGGGCTGATACTCAGAAAGTTAGATTAGTGGAAAAGCTGGTAAATGAAGGTCTGAGTGTTAAGGATGCAGCGGCGCGTGCCAGTGTCCCTCTTTCTGCTTTGGCCGGTATGTTTGGATTACCTGCTGTAACAGAAGAGAATGTTCAGGAATACGCTTTGGCTGATGAGGAAGTTTCTGCCATGACAACGAAAAAGTCAAATAAAGGTCTTTTGCTTGCCGGAGCCGGCGCGCTTGCTTTATTAGTATTACCCAATCTTTTTAAACGTTGAATATGGATTTTAAAAATATTTTAGCGCAATTAAAAGCAAGGCCGGGACTATCAATCTTTGGTGCGGCTCTTTTGTTTCTTATCCTGTTTAAAGACAAGTTAAAACCTAAGCGAAAATACAGGAAAAGGAAACCGGTTAAACGTAAGGGCTCTACCAGAGTTACCGGGGTTACCCGAACTACCCGGTCTACTAGGTCTACATCGTCTGGCAGGGGCTATGCTGCTGTTGGTGGCGGTACTATTCCTTACCGTTATAACAAAGATGGTACAATAAAAAAGGCTCAATTTGTCGCCGGTACAGTTGCTGCTAGGAATAGAATGAGTAAATTACGTAAAATGAAATAACTATGGAATGGTTTTTAGCACATTGGCAGTTAATAATAGCAATCATACTTGGTGTCTATGAAGTATTTGCTAGGCTTATACCAACAGTTAAGGATATATCTATTTTGTCTTGGTTTATTGCATTTCTGCGTTGGCTCTCTGATAATCTTAATAATAGAAAAAGATGCGTTTAAAGGAGCCGCAAACATTACTTATTGCCGGCATGCTATTAACAGCCGCCGGTATTTTTTTACTGGTGAAGCTGGTAAAAGAAATTAATTTTTTTAGAAGGGACACACTCGAGGTGACGGGGGATCCCCCCGGGTCTGAGAGTCCTCCAGAGGAGGAAATTCCTCCGGATGAAGTGAGTCCTCCAGAGGAAGTCCTTCCTTCCGATGAAGAAACTGTAAATTATGATGAAAAAGATGGCGGGCAGTGAGACGAAATTTAACAGATTCAGGTATTACCTTGCATGGATTGAGACACTTAGTAATTGGGGTGTTGCTTTTGTCGGTGCTGTGCGTGATAAGCCGCCACCGAAAAAGAATGAGTACAAAAAATAAGATAGCGTACGAAATAATGAGCCTGTTGTTGATCGAGGGGATTAAAACAGGAACGGCTCAGATCATTACCTCCCAAGCTGCATTGGAAACAGGTAACTTCACTTCGACGGTGTTTAAAGAAAATAATAATCTCTTTGGTATGAGATACCCGACGGAAAGGCCTACAACAGCGACGGGTGAAAAAAGAGGATACGCTTTTTATGAAAGTATCGGGGATTGTGTTCAGGATTTTGTTTTGTACTATCGCAATAATCATTATCCGGAGTTGTGGAATACTATTGATGAATACTGTAAGGCCTTTAAAGAAAAAGGGTATTATGAATCGCCTGAAGGATTGTATTGTAATAATGTTAAATACTTTTATCGTCTATACTTCGTGAAAAATGAAACAGAAAGGCAAAATATATAGTGCAATTTGGCAACATCCTGTGAATCCGGGGGCGACTTGGAATTCGTATTTTAGGATTCCTTCCTTTCGTCGTGAAATGTCTCTGGATGCCATTTATTTCAAAATAATGTTTCGCGATATGGTAACGAATGAATTGTTTACTGAAAATCAGAATACGACCCAGAGGATACAATTAGGAATTGTCCCGATTCCTGCCAGCTCAAATATTATGGAAGTTACTGGAGGCGCCGCTTTTTTTGATCAGGGTAATCTTAATTTGTTTGCATCTGCAAATTTGCAATTGAAGGGTATGTATTTTCAGAATAATATACCAATGGTGATAAATGGATGGAATAATGATGTTAATCTGTTTCATCATTTGGTAAGTATTACATTACAGGTTACAGAATATTGATTATGGAACTTTCAACGGAACAAAGAATTTTGTTAGCTCATTTAAACAACCTTTTTGATATAACGGCAATGGAACCTCTTTTCTATCAGTCCAACGTTGCCGGTAGTGAGTTTGAAACGTATAATTCAAAAAAGTTGTATTTTGCTCTCGATATTGCTTTTGGTGAAGCAAACGTTGCGGTTAATCAACCTTCACTGGTAAGATTTTATAATGAAATGAACTCATATAAATTTGAGGCGAGTAATGATTCCTGTGTTTATGATAATAGCAGTTTACTTTATAAAGCGAATAATATTAATATTAAAAATATCTATTTCTCGAAGCTAACAACAGTGCAATATGCCCAAATGAAATTTATTGGCTATCGTTTAACTCTTGCATGATTTTTTGCCGGTGTTTTCATTTACCTGATTTTTAGTGTAACAATTAAGGCCTGAAATTAATTTTCAGGCCTTTTGTTTAGAATCATTCTAAATAACGTTTAAGACCTAATTTATATTCATTCTAAACATTTAAGGTTTTAACTTCGTGTCATTGTTACATTAAAAATTTAAAGTTATGAGTTATCAAAAAATTCCATGTTTTTTACAGGAGACGTATATGCGTGAGGATTATTATGTTGTTCAAATCCTTCCGGACGGTCGTCCTGGTAAAATATTAGCTTTGATTACTGCTGGTTGTTATAAGACCCAGTTATTAAGATTGAAATCAGCAGGTTTTTTGAATCGTAGGGAGACGAAAATTAGAACGGTTTTAGATTCATCGTATCGGGCACGTCTTTTTAAACCTCTGCAATTGCATGCTGTTATGTATTATAGTGATTTTTTACATTTTACATACATTGAGATTGAAAATGAAGGTTAAGTGGCCTGTGAGCTTGTCAAGCGTTCCCCTTATTCCGTCGAGATGGATTAACTTGTTAATATTAAGTCAATAATAATGGTTAAGGTTGAAAGGATTAAGTCATACATAAGAGTTTTTTCCCCTCCACAATTGCTAGTTTACGCTTCTTTTATCGAATATTTTGATGCCACACGCTTGGTAACGCAATTTTATACAAAAAAGGATTTGTATTGTCGTAGAAAGAGACGTTTACAATTACATCAAATATTTGATTCTTTTGAAACGATTAGAGTGTGTGGCGATCAGGTTTTTCTTTTCTATAAATCCGGCGCTTATGTTGAATTAACTAAGAAACTTTGTATAACATACATTTAAACGGTGATGTTGTCCGGTGTGCGGATATGGCGGCTATTCAGAGACAAAAAAGGATTGCTAATGAAGTTGAGGGTCGTTGTCGTTTCGGTATTGAAAAGGCTGAATGTCCCTATTATAAGCCGGATTTTGATAAGGAAAGGGTTGGATTGATGAGGGGTAGACCCCGGCCTTGTTGTTTGGAGGGTAACTCTCTTTGTCCTGAATATCGAGCTAGGTATCAGAGGGGTAAAATGCAAAAACATTTTAAAATTGATAATGCTAATTACCGAAAAATTTCATCTGCAGCACATCATCTTATAGCAGCGTCTAAATTCAAAACTTTGTTTATAACATTGACTTTTCCAAAATTTAAAAAAAATGTACCTGACAAAGAACTTAATAAATATTTTTCGCGATTCATTGCAAATCTTCGCAAAAGGCACAATGTACAGGGTTATGTTGCTGTTTTTGAACGTGGCGCATTTCGTTACAGGCCTCATTACCATGTCCTACTTGGTATTCCTTTTATCGATTTTCGTTATCTTAATAGTCTTTGGATTAATACCATATCTGATATTTGCGCGCCTTCGAAAAACGCTGTTCAAACTGATAAAAAAACTCGATTCATTAAAAATCCGGTGCGTGCCGTGAGGTATGTATGTAAATATTTCTCAAAGGCGAGAGGTCAGAAAAGTATGTTCAGGATAATGTTCATATCTAACAATCTTATTACTGAACCGGTACATATTGATCACGGTACGGATGAATATTATTATTTGTCTCATCTTTTGGGTAGTTATGAATCTGTTTATGTTAAAAAAACTTCCGAATATACCACTCTCTACCGTGTAACTAATCCAACAGATTTATATAATTTTTTTTTAAATTTCATTTATCCGCATTTTGAAATACATAATAAAGACCCCGGTGTCTCTGTTTTTTTTGATGTTGTTATAGGAAAATCCTGAAATTTTACTGTTTTTTTTATGTTTTTTTTGTTTTTTTTGAAATATTATTCTAGATTTGTTATTTAGAATCAATTTAAATAATATTCAAAATGGCTAAATTATTACCTGCACTTCTAAAAATACTTGCTGGTGTCGGTATCGGTGAATTGCTGGATAAGTTTCTACCGGCGCAATATGCTGAATACAAACCTGATATTCCAAAAGAGCCAAAAAGATTATTTATTTTTGTGATCTTTTTTGCCCTTGCTGCTGTGATCTGGGGCTTTGTAGCTAAGAAAATTAAATTACCACGTAAATATCAATAATATGTTAATCTATACAGCTGCCGGCGGCGCCGGTACAAATTTTCAGTTTAATATGACCTATCTTCCAGAATTCATTTCTTGGAATGATGGCGGAAATCCGATAAACAATCTTCGTATTGAAACAAAAGAAGATGGTGTGTTGCATGATTGGTCTGCTGATTGTATTGCAGCGATGAATGGATGGCGTCATACAGGCGCACTTGCGGCTAATGATGTATTTATGAGAATCGCCAACGGTAAGATTCTCGAAAGGACTGTGACGATCTCTGGCCAGACGAGTGCTGTTGGTGCTATAAACTTCTTTGTTTTCTCCCGGAATATGGGAGATATACCATATCAAACAAAAACTGCTCAGGTATTGGCTTTACAGCCTACGGAGTTTAAGGACTTCGCCGCTTTGTTTGTTCC
>JAYEJL010000010.1:0-26375 GCA_034660555.1 Thermotogota bacterium | reverse complement strand
AATGGCTTCATTAATAATTTCAGATAAATTACCAGTTTCAGAAGAGTATGAGAGATCATAATTTTCAATTGTTGAAGAAAGTACCTCATCTAACTTTTTTCCTTTCAACCATATGAATGGCACACCAAAATAAAGAGACAAAAGTCCGCCATGAAGTCTTTCAGTGATTACAATGCGTGAATTAGAGATATTTGTGATAATATCTTTCCAGTTGTCTGATGTTCTCAAAATCTCTAAACCTGATTTTCTGGCCTGCAATGCAGATGATTCAATAAGTGCTTTTTCTCTGTGGTTTTGAAATCCAATAACAAAAATCTTTTCTATTCCTTTCGCTTTAAGTATTTTAATGATTTCATCTACCCTGATGCCGTCTTTTAAAACAATAGTTGCCAACTTTGCGTCCCTTGTTTGTTTTATATTGTCCAATTTGCTCATTAAGAAAAGCGGACCATAATCTACAGACAATGTGAAATTGTCGGAATTCTCGGAAGCATAATGGAAAGAATTTATATCTCTTAACAAACCATATGTCAGAGGAGAGTTTACTATTTTTTTCAGTCTCTGCAAATTCCTTGGGTTTTCTACAGGGCCAAAACCCTGTGATAGTAGTATTAATGGGCGAACTAAGGAAAGGGTACGCTTTGCTGTGAAATAGTAGTATATGAAACTACGATTACTTGTTTCATCCTGAAATAAATTACCTCCGCCAAAGATCGTAGCATGGGATTTACTTATTGCTCTGGAAACAGATAATGGACTATATCTGTTTATAATTTCCACGTTCAGTTTTTTTGGGAAGAACTTTTCTAAGCGTTCAAGCCTCTTAGGAGCAGGAACAAATACATTCTTTATATGAGAATGCTTTGAGATGATATGAAGTGTTGTTAAAAATAAAAGATCGTCTCCAAGATTGGAATAACCATAGTAACCCATCAGAACCACATTATAAAAATGCACCATCAGCCCTCCGTTTTGATCATATTCATTTTAGCATGTGTTGATACTGATTTGCGTGGTAAAATTTCATTAGTATGGACAAAAAAGGAGGAATGACTAAATGGATAGACAGGAGCTTATAAAAGAACTTTCAGTAAAAAATGAAACTAAATTACTTATGGTAGTTATGGATGGAGTGGGTGACATTCCTTTGAATGGCCAAACTCCGCTTCAGGCGGCAAAAAAGCCAAATCTTGACAAACTTGCTGCTGAGTCAGAACTTGGATTAACAGTACCGGTACTCAGAGGTATAACGCCCGGAAGCGGACCCGGACATCTTGGGTTGTTTGGTTATGATCCTTTGAAATATCGTATTGGTAGAGGAATTCTTGAAGCACTTGGAATTGATGTAGAAGTTGGAGAAAATGATCTTGTTGCAAGAGCCAATTTCGCTACAATTGAAGGTGAAACCATAGTTGATAGAAGGGCTGGAAGACCGTCAACAGAAGTAAGTTCTAAGATTGTTGAAAAACTTTCGAAAAATATCAAAGAAATTGATGGAGTGAAAATTTCTCTTTATCCCGGTAAAGAACATCGTTTTGTTGTTAAATTTACCGGAAAAGAACTTGACGAAAGGTTATCTGACGCCGATCCCCAAAAAGAAGGCAAACCTATTCTTTTTGCTGAGCCCCAGGATGAACATGCGGAAAAAACTGCTGAGTTAGTCAATAAATTTATGAAAAAAGTTAGAGACGTACTGGCTTATGAGGAGAAGATGAATTTTGCTTTATTAAGGGGTTTTTCAAAGCATCCTGATATGCCTAGTTTTTCTGAGGTTTATAAACTATCAGCAGGAGCAATAGCAACATATCCCATGTATAGAGGACTCGCAAAACTTGTAGGGATGAACATACTGAAGACCGAAACAACCATATCTGATGAGGTAGAAACGTTGAAAGAGCACTGGAACGATTATGACTTCTTTTTCTTTCATGTAAAAAAGACAGATTCCTATGGTGAAGATGGCGATTTCGACAAAAAGGTTAAAGTAATTGAGGAGTTTGATCAATATTTGCCAACATTATTGGAATTGAAACCGGATGTAGTGGTTATTGTTGGAGATCACTCAACGCCTGTTCCAATAAAATCTCACAGCTGGCATCCCGTGCCTTTCATGATTACATCTAAATACGTTAGAAAAGGTGCAAACAAAGCATATGATGAATATGAATGTTCTAAGGGTGTATTGGGAATCATGGATGCTGTGGATATTCTTCCGTTAATGCTGGCAAATGGATTACGATTGGATAAATTTGGAGCATAGGAGAACTGAATTTGAAATGGTTCAATAGTTCAGAAATATCATCACCATTATTTATTGGTTTAGTTGCACTATCATTAGGATTGTTAACGGTAATATTTGTAAATGTGTGGAGCGGTTTTCAAATAATAATACCGCTCCTTTTTCTCTTTCTGCTGGTTATTTATCGAAAAGTTTTGTGGAAAATCATTTTGTTGTTTTATGTGTCAGGACTTATTTTAGCTTTAGCAATTCCAATAGCAATTCCAACCTTTGATATGGAAAGAGCTGAATATGTAGGTGTTATTAATACTGGATCATTTCGTTATTATAGGGCTTCCGGGGGTTATTTGCTGGATTATGAAAGTCAAAGCTGGCGCCCGTATAAAAATGATATAGAGTTGATTTTATCACGAGTAAGAGAAGAACCGAAGATCGGAGAAAGAATATGGGCTGCAGGTGAAATTGAAAAAATCAATAGATATCCTTTTTACAGTTTGAAGGTGAAAGATTACGGAGTGATACCCCCTGATAAAATTCATTCTCTTTCCATTTCCTTCAGAGAAAAGATAATCAGTTCAATGAAAGTCAATGGAATTAGCAATACTCTGCCCTTTTCAGTATTCTTTGGTGGCGCAATTGATATGGAAAGAAATCTGGAGAAGAGCGTTCGGAATGCAGGAATCTCGCATATTTTTGCAGTTTCCGGTCTACATGTTTCTTTGCTTTATCTGCTGTTAAGATGGCTGTTTGGTTTGATGTTGATTGACAGGAAGCTAAATATGCTTGTTACTATAATCTTTCTAGGATTATATGTGCTGTCAACAGGGCCGGCTATTTCTGCTGTTAGAGCTTTTCTTGTGTTACTGCTGTATACATTTTTCTCAATTATTGACTACAAGCAATCATCACTTAATATACTGGGACTCGCGGGAATAATTATGCTGGTAGTATCACCCATGATAATCGTTTCTGTGAGTTTTCAGTTGAGTTTTCTTGCCACATCCGGAATTTTGCTGATTGTAAATGCTTTTGACTACTCAGAGATGACTTTTCTAAAGAAAGCTGTTCTGGTTGGCGTGGGTGCTCAAATAGCTGTTTTACCAATATCTGTCGCCACTTTTGGGACGTTTTCCATGTTAACCATACCTTTAACAATTATTTCTGTTCCGTTATTCGTGTTTCCGGTTTATATCGGATCATTGATGGTTTTTTTGTTTGATATGTTAAAAATAAAACCTCTGGCACTAATAATGGCCAGAGGTATAGAAACGATTTCTAATATCTTTGAAAAAGCTGTGATTAATTTATCGGAAATTATTCCTGCTTTTGAAATAAATGAAAGTTGGCGTTATTCGCTTGCTTTGTGTATTTCACTTTCCTTATTTTGTTCCTTCTTCTTTTTCTTTCGGCATTCAGGACAGAGGCCATAGAATTTCACCTGATAGTCATCTATTTCAAAACCAGTTTTTTCCTTAACTATGTGTTCCAGTTCATCAAGCAGATCGTAGGGGAATTCAACAACTTTACCACAATTATTGCATATTAGATGATGGTGCTGGTGTTTGTCTTTTTCCACAACCTCATATCTCACGACTCCATCTCTAAAAGCAATTTTTCTAAGTAAACCAACTTCAGCAAGCAAATCAACAGTGCGGTATACTGTAGCCTTACTTATTCTTAAGCGTTTGTCAAGAATTTTACGATAAACCTCTTCAGCACTTAAATGATCATCTTCAGTTTCGAGAAATACTCTCAAAATCAGTTCTCTTTGAGCGGTCATTCTACGTTTACGACTGCGCAACTCATTTCTTAGAATGTCCTGCTTCACCATAAAACCTCCCTGTCATTTTTATTACAATATTCATTTTACACAATAAGAGCTACAAGAGTTATATAAGATGTTACAAATACTTTTTTCACATGACAGATTTGATATCAATTTTCCACCCTGTTAGTTTGGCTGCAAGCCTTGCATTCTGTCCACCTTTCCCGATAGCTAGTGACAGCTGTGTAGGTGATACAAAAACGGTTGTCTCTTTTTCTTCGGCATTTGTAATTTTTACATTAACTGCTTTTGCAGGAGCTATTGAATTTGCTATAAATTCTTCTTCGTTTTCACTCCATCTCAATATGTCAATTTTTTCTGGTTTGATCTCTCTTAAAGCTTCCCCTATTCTGGATCCACTTTCTCCTATACAAGCACCAATGGGATCAATTTTAGAATTTGGAGAGATTACAGCTATTTTTGTCCTGACTCCTTCTTCTCTTGCAATTGCCTTGATTTCAACATCTCCGCTCTCAATTTCAGGAACCTGCAGTTTCATGATTTCTTCAACAAATTCAGGACGTCTTCTTGTCACCAGTATTTTTGGCCCTTTACTACTCTTTAAGACGTCAATCACATATACCTTTATTAAAGAGTTAGATCTCATTACCTCTCCCGGTATCAATTCACGCGTTGGTAGTTTGGTCTCAAGCTTACCAATCCTTAAGTCAATCCAATTCTCGGTTATCCTTAAAACTTCTGCGGTGGTAACTGTTCCCTTTAAATCGGAGTATTTTTGAAAAAGATTTGATTTTTCGAGTTCTCTTATTTTCTGAATTAAGACCTGTCTGGCTGTTTGCGCTGCTATTCTCTTGAATTTTTTTATGTTAAGTTTTCTATGAATAGGTTCACCGATACGTGCTTTTTTATCATATTTGAGTGCTTCTTCGAGTGTTATTTCCTTTTCAGGGTCATCAACATTTTCAACAACATCTAGCTGTTCGTAAACCTCAATATCACCGGTTAACTTGTCGATTTTTACAAAAACATTACTGTCAGAACCAAAGTTCTTTTTATATGCACTTTGCAATGCCCGTTCAAGTATTTCGATAACTTCTTCTTTTTGAATATTCTTTTCCTGCTCTAATTGTTCAAGTGCTTCTAAAAGATTTAGGTTCATAATTCTGTTCCTCCCTTCATAATTCCAGTCTCAAATTGGCTTTTTTGATATTATCTAATTTCGTTTCAAAATCTCTTCCCGTGTCTCTTTCTTTTATAACTATTTTTTCATCCTCAATGGTTTTCAGTTTTCCAATCAAGACCATTCGTTTTTCAACTGGTTTGTTTAACAACAGTTTGACATTCTCTCCGACAAATCTTTCAAAATCACTTTTATCACGGATTTCTCTTTCTGCTCCTGGTGATTCAACAACCAAGTTATATGAATCTGGAATTATGTCCTCGATATCAAGTCTTGCCCCGATGGTTTTTGAAAATCTTTCGCAGTCATCAAGACTTACATTATCCTTTGATTTATCAATCGAAATTTTCAGTTCGTATTTTCCGTGACTTCTTCTATAGGTGAGTTCATATATTTCATAACCCAGTTCGTTTGCAGCTTCTTCTGCGACTTCTCTAATTTTTTTCAGGTTTTCATACATACAATCTCACCACTCATAATAAAAAATAGAGGGCATAAATGCCCTCTCCCTTTTGGGAGCTATAATCACAAAAATTATATACGTTTAACGTGCTAAAGTCAAGTTTTACGATGATTCTTTGTTACAACATGAGAATGATCGTGTGAAAGCAATATTATTGTGATATCATTCTTTGTTTTGGTAGAATTGGTACGAACAACTTCTTGATCAGAAAAGTCGAATTAATACAAATAAAGCGGGGGTGAATATTGTGAAAAAGTTACTTTTATTTATTTTATTGTTGATAACCTGTTTTGGATTTTCGAATACAGCGTTACTTGAAAAAGCGCCTTCAGAAATAGTTTCAATGCTTTTGGTCGAGGATATAAAAAACAATTATTCGAAACTCAAAGAGACAGTGCTTGCGGATTTCTTCTTAAATCAAATGGCTTTAGAACAGACGGTTGCCCAGCTGATAGAAATGAATGCTTACAGCAATGACATTAATCCTGATGAAGTTTATGCGATATTTGATGGAGGTTTAATGGCAGCTACCTGGAATGATGAACAGGGAAATGAGAGGATGATAATTGTCATTGGACCAATTGAGAATGCTGCTGATGTGAAAGCTTCTTTTGAGAAGGTTTTCACTCAGGCTGTTCAATACAATCTTCCAGAAATAAAAGTACAAAATGATTTCATTTATGTCGGTGACATTGATGCCTACGCTTCTGTAGAAAAAGGTATTTCAGAATCGCGTTTAAAGAGTGACCTTACTGAGGGTTTTTCATACGTCTATATGGATGGAGAAAATTTTCTTATACAGGGTTCCATGTGGTACGAAAACAAAAGATTAAGGGGAAAGATCTACATGACTCCTTTAAATAACGAGGCAAAGGAAACTGTGAAAGAAATTATTGGTTCTGAAAGTACCATATTATTTGAAAAAGAAAAGCATCTTTCATTTGCAAGCGTAATAGCCAATGTTAAGGATATCTCAAAACTGGAATCTGTTATTCAGGGAGAAGTCAATCAAAATGATGACGCTTCAGAAGACACAATACTTTCAACAGGCATTAATACAGAAGCAATGAAATCACTGAGCGGTAAGTTCACTGGAGAACTACTAATAGATATGGATTTAGCAATAGAAAGCTTGTTGTCAGGTTTGATGAGTTCACAAAGTGGTTCCGGTCAAGATATGATGAATCAAGCGACCGAGAACGCCACAGGTTTTGATATTGTTAGCAGAATTGGCTTTAGTGGTAACATGAATGATGTTGAAAAAACACTGGAATTAAGTAAGGAAGAATTTGAATATTCTTCAGATGGCGTCATAGTAGATGATATGCATATTTGGGTATATGATGGATGGTTATATGCATCAACGAAATCGAGAGACAAGACATTGGAGCAAATGTTGAAAGGGAAACCTTTAAGTGAGTACGGTTTTTATGATGAATTAGTTCAGAAAGTTCCGGAAAAACGATTTTTGTTGTTCTTTGTTAATGCAGGACATATTATAAGTTCGATAACAGGAAATGAAGTAGAAAGCGGTTTGTTGTTTTCCCTATGGTATTCGAATGAGTTCGAAAGAATAGAAGGATTATTTCTGTTAAAGTAGAAAAATTCCCCGCCGGGGGCAAAAATAGCGGGGAAGGAAACATCTCGTATATATAGTATACTATTTTCTACCATATTTTGTCAATTATGTTTTTTATGGGAGGACTATGAGACTTGATAAATTCTTGAAAGTGAACAGAATAATCAAAAGAAGAGTTGCTGCCAAAAGGGCAATAGAAAATGGTTACGTTCTAAGAAATGGTCAAAACACAAAAGCGGGAGCGGATATCAATCCCGGTGATGTAATAATTGTGAATTTTTCTAACAGACAACTTAAGGTTGAGGTAACGGAAGATTATGGAGTCAGGTTTTTGAGTGAAACTAACAATTGAACTCTCCTGCATAAATTTTCTTTGATTCGTTTGTTTCAGTTAGTACCGTCAGATAGGAAGGTTTAATATCCGTTATTCTACCGGATAAAATCTTACCTGAAGGAAGAGTTATGCTTATATTGTCATTAACTTTATTCATAAGATATTTCTTCCATTTTCTTGTTAGATATCGATGGTTCTCAGGTTTTGAATACCGGGAATATAGCCGGTCCATTTTTTTTATAATTTTATCCAGTAGATATGAAAGCGATATTTCTCTGTTTATAATATTTTTTAAGGATATTGCTTTTTCGGACAAAACTTTGGGTATACTGTTATTTATGTTTAACCCTATTCCAACAACGATTACATTTATCTTTTTAGCATCGGAAAGACTTTCAGTAAGGATTCCGCCCAATTTTTTTCCATTCTGAACTATATCATTAGGCCATTTAATCTTTAATTTTGCTTCTATCTGAATAAGTGTTTCAACTATTGCGACTGAAGAAAGTCTCAAATAAAAGGAGAAATCCTTAATTTTCCTCGGTTTGAAAACTATGCTAAACCATAAACCTCCCTGGGGAGAAATCCATTTACGTCTGAAACGTCCGTACCCACTGCTCTGTTTCAATGCCCAGATTACTCCACCGGATGGTATTTTTTCTGCGTTGTTTAAAGCATATGTGTTGGTAGATTCAAGTTCAGTGAAAGCTTCTATTCTGTCTCCAATGTGCATTTATGTCTCCCTTTTCATCTCAGGCTGGTCGATTATATGCAAATCAAGCTGCGGAAAAGGTATATCGATGCCATTTTTCTTTAATTCGCTATAGATTCGTGAAGAAACTGCATTTTGTACTTCCCAATAGTTTGATCGATCAAACCAGAAATACAAGGTAAAATCAATACTGGAGGAACCGAACCCTTTAAAAGCAACTATGTTGTTCACATCTTGCTTAACGATAAGCGGTTCTTCTTCAATAACATTTTTTAGAATTGAAAGTGCCTTTGACACTTCAATTTCATAGGGTATCCCCACAGATATTTCCATTCTACGAATACTGGTAGGCCAATAATGGGTTATTGGGTTGGACCACACCAATGTATTCGGAATAAGAATCTTCTTTCCGTCAAATGTATTTACATATGTATGGTTTATGCTTACTATTTCAACAACGCCAATTGTATTCCCAATTTTTACAACATCGCCTTCCTTTAAATTTCTTCCAATCAAAAGGAAAATTCCCGATATTGCATTTTCAAGAGGTCTTTGAAGAGCAAACCCAAGAACAATTCCACCAATTCCAAGCCCTGTTAGTGCTGGAATGAGGTTATTGAAAAGTACCGACAAAATAATCAATACTGCCAGTGTAATGAAAGAGATGTTCAATAACAATTTTAGAGTATTGGGGGAAGAAAGTTCTTTTTCTTTTTGTTTGTAAGTTTTCTGGATAATTTTGAAAACAAGCTTAGCCAGAACTATCGCTGTTACAAAAATACCTATCGAGATGACGATTTTAATAACTACCATCCAATCAAAGTTCATTTTTATTCCCCCTTAAAAACATTTTCATCAGCCGGAAATCTGCCTTCATTTACATCGGAAATGTATTCTTTAAGTGATTTGACTATAACTTCCCGAAGGTTTGCATACCTTCTTACGAATTTTGGAGTAAATTCAGTATTTATGCCAAGTAAATCGTGCCAGACCAGAACCTGTCCATCGCAATATTGTCCTGCACCTATACCTATTGTAGGTATATTGATTTTTTTCGTAATTTGCATTGCCACTTCTTCAACCACAAGCTCGAGGACCAAAGAGAAAGCACCGGAATTTTCGATAATCTTAGCTTCTTCGATCAGTCTGTTTTTACTCTTTTCAGTTTTCCCTTGAACTTTGTATGTCCCAATCTTGTTAATTTGTTGGGGTGTTAGTCCTATATGACCCATAACAGGTATTCCATAATCAACCAGCGTTTTAATTATCGTTTTTACTTCTACGCTACCTTCAATTTTCACGGCGTTGGCTCCATCTTTAAGAAACCGGCCCGCATTATTCACTGCTTCTGAAATAGAAGATTGATAAGAAAGAAAAGGCATATCAGCGACAATAAATGATTTTTTTGCTCCTCTTCTTGTTGCTTGAACTGCCAGGCTCATTTCATCAATTGATACAGGAAGCGTGTTTTCGTAGCCAAGCATCACATTTCCCAGAGAATCACCCACAAGTAAAATGTCCATACCCGCTTCTTCTGCCATTTTCGCCTGAAAAAAACTGTAAGCGGTTATCATGGAAAGCTTTCGTTTTCCTTTTGATGAAATGATTTTATTTACATTCGTTTTCATCACCTCCACAAGAATATCTAATGATCAATTCGGTTAGTTGTTTATATAAAGATGATAGATCTGGATCAATTGATTCTAGAGCAACAGATTCATTCTGTATAGTCTTTTTATCATTTCTAACTGCTGGCCCCGTGAAAGTTTTCTCCAGGGATTCTGTTTCATTTTTTACTACTAAATCTTTGAGGAACTGTCCAACTATAATGCTTGCTGTTTTTTTGTCTATTCCCGCTTCCAAATATAATTTTCGAGAAATCAAAGCAAGAATTTGTGTGAAATTAGATGCGAATACAGCTGCACTATGATAATAAATCTTTTTGCTTCTATCTATTAAATAAAAGTTTAGTCCATTATTAATGAGAAAATCACGTATGAAGGAGATACCCTTTTCATTACCTTCAACACCAAATGTTGTGTTATTAAGCACTTTCGGTTCCATAAATCGTTTTTTTATTGAAAGATTTGGATGAAGGCTAACAGTACCCTTTTTCGCTTTTTTTGCTTCCTCAAAAATCTCGCTTGTCAGTACCCCGCTGAAGTGAATAAAATTATCGATTTCTTTGTTGGATTCCCAGAGTTGCTCAAACACTTTTCGAATTTCATCATCCTTAACCGCTATCAAAACAGTTCCTTTAAGTAGAGGAAAGCTATTTGAATCAGCAACTTTGCCGGCATTTAAGTATTTAACCAGTACTTTGGCTTTTCCCGGGTCTTTATCGATTATATAATCAATCTTATAACCTTTAGATACTAAAAATGATGTAAACAAACTACCTGTTTTACCTGCACCGATCAACGAAAATCTCATGCAGCTCACTCCTATACTGAAATTATATCAAATAAAGTTAATTTGGGTTGCTTAATAGTTTATCACGGTAGTTTAAAAGGCCAGTCTGATATAATTTATACGAGAAACAGTATTATTAAGGAGGTATAGTCAGATGAAATTAATAGAGTCCGTTCCTAATTTTAGTGAAGGGAAAAGAAAAGAGATTGTTGAAGCAATAGTTGAGGAAGCGCGTAAGGTTAAAGGAGTCATGATTCTTAATTATTCAAGCGACCCCGATCATAATCGTTCAGTAGTGACTCTGGTAGGTGAAGTAGACCCCACGCTTGATGTGCTTTTCAATATGACCAAGAAAGCGTCAGAAACCATAGATTTAAGAGAACATTCAGGTGAACATCCTCGAATGGGCGCAACCGATGTTGTTCCACTTGTTCCCATAAACAATGTAACGAAGGAAGAATGTATAAAGCTTTCAAAGGTTCTTGGAAAGAGGATAGCTGATGAATTGAAAATCCCGGTTTATCTATATGAAAAATCTGCTACCAGCAAAGAAAGAAAGAACCTTTCAAAGATCAGAAAAGGAGAATTTGAAGGTTTTAAAGATAAAATAAAGAAGGAAGAATGGAAACCTGATTACGGAAAAGTGGAGATTCATCCCAGTGCTGGAGTTACCGCTGTTGGTTGCCGTGAATTTTTAATTGCTTATAACGTCAATCTCGGCACCGATAATATTGATATCGCTAAAAGGATTGCAAGAGCGGTAAGGCATATCAGTGGTGGTTTTCGGTATGTTAAAGCGTTAGGCTTTGCGCTGGAAGAAAGAGGCATTGTTCAGGTATCAATGAATCTAACAAATTACAAAAAGTCTAAAATTCATAGAGTTTTTGAATTGATAAAGCTTGAAGCTGAACGTTACGGAGTTCCTGTTTTGGGATCTGAAATTGTTGGAATGGTACCACTGGATGCACTTGTAGATGTAGCAGATTTTTATTTGAAGCTGGAAGGTTTTGATATGAAGAACATAATCGAGCATAAGATTATGGAGGAATTGATGAAGGATGAAGGTTGATTTATTACTGAAGAAAATTGGAGAACTTGCATCTCCTGGAGGGCAATCTGTTCTCAGAGGAAAAGAAATGAATAATATAGATGTTAAAAAAAACGTAAATGTTGGCATTATCAGTGGAAAAATCAGTTATGTGGGCCAGGAGGAAATCGAAGCCAGTAAAGTGATTGATTTAGAAGGAAGAGCGGCATTACCTGGATTTGTAGATTGCCATACACACATTCCTTTTGTAGGAAGCCGTAGTGATGAATTTCTTATGAGACAGCAGGGATCAAGTTACATGGAGATAATGGAAAAAGGTGGAGGAATCCTTTCAACTGTTAAAGAAGTAAGAGAAGCAAGTGAAGAAACGCTAATTGACTGTAATTTAAGAAAGCTTAAGAAGATGCTACTCCATGGAGTGACAACTGTGGAGGGAAAAAGTGGTTATGGTCTCAATAAAGAGACAGAATTAAAGCAACTTTCAGTTTTAGATGAACTCAATAGGCTTTCAAAGGTTGATGTGGTTTCAACATTTCTTGGCGCTCACGCTTTGCCGGCCGAATACAGCAATAAGAAAGAATATCTAGATGAAATATTGACTTACATCGATGTCGTATATGAGTTTACAGACACTGCTGATGTTTTTTGTGAAAAGGGTGTTTTTGAGCCTGAACTTGTGGAGCCTTTTTTGAAGAAATTTATAAGAAAAGGTTTTAGATTAAGGCTACATGCTGATGAACTTGCTGAATCAGGTGCTGGGAAACTTGCTGTTAAGTTAGGAGCGATTTCGGCTGATCATTTGATCTCAGCAGATATTGAGACAATTCGTGCACTTGGAAATAGTAATACCGCTTCTGTCATATTACCTGCTACCTCTTTTTTCCTGAATGAAAAATATGCTTCAGGCAGGCAATTGATAGATGAAAATTGTATACTGGGACTTGCTTCTGATTTCAATCCAGGCTCTTCAAATATTTTTGATCCATTGTTTGTTATTCATCTGGCTACTACAAGATGTGGGCTGACTGTTGAAGAAGCCCTTACTGCCTATACAGTGAATTCCTCTTACGTGTTGGGGATTGAACATAGAAAAGGACGAATAAAACCAAATTATGATGCTGACCTGGTCATTCTGGATTTAAATAGTTACAGAGAAATACCCTATATGTTTTCTCAAGACATTGTTCATAGTGTCGTTAAAAGCGGTGAACTGATTACTAATGAATGCTGAAATATTTATTGTAGGCAAACCAAAAACGCCTTTTATAAAGGCCGGCATAAAGAGGTATATAACCTGGATAAAACCATATTTGAATCTGAACATAAATATAATTGAGGCTGTTAATAAAAAATCAAAAAGTATTGATGAAACGAAAAGAATAGAATCAGAGAGTATTTTAAAGAATCTGGAAAAAGACTCAAGAAAAGTACTTTTAGATGTCCGTGGTGAGCTTCGGACATCATCGCAATTTGCAACTTTTATTAAAACGTGGCAGAATAGTGGTAGAGAAAAATTGAATTTCATTATAGGTGGAGCTTTTGGTTTTTCAAAGGAAATTTATGAAAAGAACTGGAAACGCTTATCGTTATCACCGATGACATTAACCCATGAAATGGCTCTCCTTTTTTTATTGGAACAAATTTACAGAGCTGAAACGATAATAGTTGGAAAGAGTTATCATTACTAATTTTGGAGGTGTTTGACTACAGTGGGAGACCCTGGTAGTACTGGAGATCCTTTGTCTATTATATTAAATTTGCTTTTCCTCGTGTTTTTACTTTTTCTTTCGGGGTTATTTTCAGGTTCTGAAACTGCTCTTACCTATATAAGTAAACTGAAACTGAGAAAGTTAATTGAAAAAGAAAAGGGAAGGTTAAAGAAAAAAGCATTACACATGGCACTTGTAAGACCTAACAGAGTACTGACAGTAATACTGGTCATGAATAATCTAGTAAATATCCTTGCATCCTCTGATGCTACTTTATTAACGCTACAACTATTACCTGATAGTCCACAGGGCATAGCAGCTGCAATTGTTACAGGAGTCATGACTTTCTTGATTCTGGTTTTTGGTGAAATAACACCCAAAATATTTTCAAGAGAAAATTCGGAAAAACTGGTGCCCAAAGTAAGTGTAATCATTTTTGTTTTATCGAAGATTCTGAGACCTGTAATATGGGTATTAATGCAGATATCTAATATTTTCATAGTAATCCTTGGCGGGAAAAGAATGAATGAAACACCTTTTATTACTGAAGGAGAAATAGTTTCCGCAGTTGATTATGGACACGAAGATGGAATATTGCAGGCTGAGGAAAGAATTATGATGAAACGATCTCTTGAATTGAAAGAGATCTCGGTAAAGGAAATAATGACACCAAGGGTAGAAATTGTATGCGTTGATGAGAATACTTCAATTCGCGAATTCATAAAAGTGGTAAGAGAAGAAGGTTATTCTAGAATACCTATTTACAGAACAAATATAGATCGAGTTGTAGGGATATGTTACGCCAAGGATCTTTTTATATTTTTTTCAAACGAATCTGAAGAGGAATTGCTATTGAACAAACCGGTAAAGGAAATCATGAGACCACCTTACTTCATCCCGGAAACAAAAAAGCTTGATGACTTAATGAGAGAATTCAAGAAGAGGAAGATACATCTGGCCGTTGTAATTGATGAATACGGTGGTACAGGTGGAATAGTAACCCTTGAAGATATTTTAGAAGAGTTCACCGGTGAAATACTTGATGAATATGATGTTGAATCAGAAGAACTTACGATAAGAAAAGTTGATGAGGATGAATATATTGTCGATGGTATGATACCCATTAACGATATTGAAAGAGAACTTGATGTGGAATTTCCAGAAACTGATTTTGAAACGATTGGTGGCTATTTGCTGGAAGTACTTGAACGATTTCCAAGACTTGAAGAAGAAATTGAGATAAATGGATTCAGATTTGAAATAATGGCTGTTACAAAAAACCGAATAGAAAAAATCAAATTGTATGTTAATAGAAAGAAGGAAGAAAATGAACAAAAAGAAGATTTTGATTGAGAAAGCTCGTTCAGTTCTAAAAAATTCATATTCTCCATATTCAAATCTTAAAGTGGCAGCAGCATTGTTAACGGATGATGGAACTATTTTTACTGGTGTTAATGTTGAGAATTCATCTATAGGATTATCCATGTGTGCTGAAAGAAGTGCTATGGTTAGTGCTGTATCAGCAGGATATCGATCATTTGCGGCCATTGCTATAACGAGCAACAGAAAAGATCCCATTTCTCCCTGTGGAGCTTGTAGGCAGTTCATGGCTGAGTTTGGCGATTTTGAGGTGTTTCTTGTTGGCGAGGGAAAGACAATAAACACAACGGTATTTGAGTTATTGCCTATGAGATTTGAAATGGAGTGAAAAAAATGGAAAAAGAAGTAGAGAAAAAGACCATTTTTCGAGGAAATATTCTTAATATTGAGAAATATAAAGTGAAGTTAATAGATAATACAATTGCTTCAAGAGAAGTTGCACGGTTTTCGGGAGCTGTTGGTGTTGTTTTGTTTAATGAAAACAGGATCGTGCTGGTTGAACAATTTAGATTCCCTTTGGGTAAAAGGGTTTTGGAGATTCCCGCCGGAAGACTGGAAAATGAAGAACCTCTTAATTGTGCGACAAGAGAGGTAAAAGAAGAAACAGGTTATAGCTGCAAAAACATCGAAAAGTTAACGGAGATTTATACCTCTCCAGGTTTTAGTGATGAGGTTATACACATATTTAAAGCTGATGTTAAGGATCATGGAGAACCACAACCTGACCCCGGTGAATTTGTTGATGTGGTTGAATTATCAATCGTAGAATGCCTGAAAAGAATAAAAAATGGAGATATTAAAGACTCAAAAACGATTGCTGGTATACTATTTGCTGTAAAACTAAAGGAAGGTGACTGATTTGATTAGAGTAAGATTTGCCCCCAGTCCAACAGGTTTTTTACATGTTGGTGGAGCCAGAACGGCACTTTTTAATTTCTTTTGCGCAAAACACAATGATGGAAAATTCATTTTAAGAATAGAGGATACTGATGTTGAACGTTCAACAAAGGAATCTGAAGAACAATTAATGAATGCTTTAATGTGGTTGGGGATAACGTGGGATGAAGGACCCGATGTTGGTGGTCCTTTTGGTCCTTATAGACAGAGCGAAAGACAGGATAAATATCAAAAAGCTGTACAAAAACTACTTGAAAATGGAAATGCTTATGAAGTATTTGCTTATCCAGAAGAGATTGAAGAGATTAAAAACAAATTGCTTTCTGAAGGAAAACCACCCCATTATGAAAAAGAAATGTTTTCTGGGTTTGATAACAAAGAACGACGGGAGGCATTTAAATCTAAGGGCATTTCTCCGGTAGTCTTTTTCAAGATGCCAAGAAGAGACTACAGCATAGTAGATATGGTAAAGGGTAAAGTGACATTTAAAAAGGGTGCCCTAGGTGATTTTGTGATTATGAGATCATCGGGATTGCCCATATACAATTTTGCTGTGGTTGTTGATGATATAGATATGGAGATCACACATGTGATAAGAGGTGATGATCATCTTTCAAATACGTTGAAACAACTGGTTATTTACGAAGCACTGGGAGTTAATCCACCTACATTTGCTCACATTTCAATGATACTTGGTCCTGATGGGAAGAAATTATCAAAGAGACATGGGGCAACTTCTGTCGAAGAATTTAAAGAAAAAGGATTTATTCCTGAAGCCTTCACAAATTATCTATCACTATTGGGGTGGTCACATCCTGATGGAAAAGAGATAATGGATATCAATGAGATTATTAAAATGTTTACAATTGAACGACTTCATTCAAGTCCTGCCATATTTGATGAAGACAAAGCTAGATGGATGAACGGTGTCTATATAAGAGAGCTATCACTGGAGAGAATAGCAGAGCTTTCAAAACCATTCCTTGTAAAGTCTGGATTGCTGAAAGAACAGGAAATTGAATCAAATGAAAAATGGCTTAAAAAGGCAGTAGACTCGGTTAGAAAAAATGCAGAAACACTGGATGGAATTGCGCAAAAACTCTCCATTTATTTTGATGAACCGGATTACGAAAAAATAACAATCGAAGAAGACAATGAAAAAAGAGTAAGCGGTGCTCTGGCTATTATGAGGAGTAACCTTGATCATGTTGATAGCTGGAATCAATCGTCAATTATCAGTGTCGTTAAAGAAGCTATAAAGACGAAAGAACCGTCAAAGAAGGATTTTTATCATAACTTAAGAAAGGTTTTAACAGGTAAAGAAGAAGGACCTGAATTGATCGATATTATATATCTTTTGGGGAGAAATGAGGTTATTAGAAGAATAGACAAGGCGGTTAACCCTGTATGATATATGTTTACAATACATTAAGTAGGAAAAAAGAACCGCTAAAACCCAAGAAATCTGGATTATTAACCATGTATGTATGTGGCCCCACTGTTTATGGTTATGTCCATTTAGGTAATACCAGACCTTCCATAGTTTTTGATGTTTTTAGAAGGTTTCTGGAGTATGAAGGTTATCGGGTTCTTATGGCACAAAATTTTACAGATATTGATGACAAAATAATAAATGTGGCAAATGAAAACAATATGGATTCGCTGGAGGTAGCAGAGAGATTCATAATTCAGTACTGGAAAGATGCCATGTCTCTGGGAATAAGAGCGTCTAATTTTCATCCCAGAACCACTCATTTTGTCAAAGAAATAGTTAATTTTATTGAAACACTGATAAATAAAGGACACGCTTACGAAGCAGATGGTGATGTTTATTTTGATGTTTCCAGTTTTAAAGAATATGGAGCATTATCACATAGAAAAGTGGAAGATCTTAAAGCTGGAGCGAGGATCGAACCTGGTGAGAAGAAAAAATCTCCAGAAGATTTTACCCTCTGGAAGGCTGCCAAACCTGGTGAACCTTCATGGGAGAGTCCATGGGGAAATGGAAGACCGGGGTGGCATATAGAGTGTTCTGTAATGTCTACTGAAACCCTGGGAGAGACATTTGATATACATGCTGGTGGTTCAGATCTAATTTTTCCACATCATGAAAACGAAAATGCGCAGAGCGAAGCGAAAACAGGAAGGACATTTGCCAGATACTGGATGCATAACGGAATGATGAAACTGGCTGGTTCAAAGATGTCTAAGTCTGAAGGTGTATTCATAAGTATTGACGAAGCTGTAAAAAAATATGGTAAAGATGCTATAAGGTTGTTCATTCTATCCAAACACTATCGTTCTCCAATTGAATATTCTGAAGAGATGCTGGAAGAAACAAAAAGAGCTATTTTACGCGCTAACAGAATTTTACGACCCTTTGATACTAAACTAAAAGGTAATCCACTTTTAGAAAAGTCAGAAAGAATGAATGTTTATATAAAAAGGTTTAAAGAAGCACTTTGCGATGATTTTAACACTCCAAAGGTAGTTTCCATTATCTTTGAGCTGGTAAAAAACATTGAAGATTCAGAAGATGAACGGGAAATGATTGAATACAGTTATTTAATAAGAAATGAATTTGGCCCCATTCTCGGAATACTTGAAAGCAGTGAAAGAAACTTTTCAAATGTTGATGGTTTAATTAAACTGCTAATAGATTTACGTAATGAATATAGAGAAAACAAACAGTATAAAGACGCTGACATAATAAGGGATAGATTATTAGAATTGGGTATAAATCTAATGGATGGACCTCAAGGAACAACTTACAGTTTCTAAAATAAACCCGCCTTTAAGGCGGGTTTATTTATGAAAAAGAACCACTTTTCTCTATGATTCTTTTTCATAAGGTTCTCCATCAGCGGCAGGAGCTCTGGTTTTACCAATGAATCCTCCAACAACAACCAGTGTAACCACAAATGGCAACATGTTGAACAAAGGTTTTATAGCGTTAGACACGGTAACAGCTGTGCTGCTTTGAAGTTGTAGATTCAGTGCTTCAGCTGCACCAAAAAGTAAAGCTGCTCCGAGGGCTCCTAAAGGGTTCCAATTTCCCAGGATCATTGCGGCCAGAGCTATAAATCCTCTTCCGTGTGTCATGTTCTCTCCAAAACTACCAAGTTCTCCCACAGAAAGAAATGCTCCACCAAGACTGGCAAGAACTCCACTCATAAGTACACCAAAGTATCTAATGCCATAAACATTTATACCAAGAGTATCAGCTGCCTCTGGATTTTCACCAACCGCACGCATTCTCAAGCCAAGTGGCGTTCTATAGAAGAGTATCCATGAAATTAAAACTGCCAAGAGAGCAATGTACACAAAAGCACTTATATCATCAAAAATTTCACCGAAAAATGGGATCGATTCCATAAATTCAAGTTTTACATTTGGAACTCTGGCAATAATATCGGTACGTCCTTCCTGACCAAAAATAGGCATCATCAAAAATGCAGTCGTGCCCTGTGCAATAATTATTAATGCAGTTCCACTTACAATTTGATTTGCTGACCATCTTATACTTGCCCATGCATGGAACCAGGTAAATCCTAAACCAATAACTGCTGCCATCAATACACCTAACCATGCATTACCGGTTATATATGTAAAAACAATTGAACTAAACGCGCCCATTAACATGATTCCTTCGAGTGCAATATTTATAACTCCTGTTGACTCACTAAATGTCCCTCCAAGTGCACCGAAAATAAGGGGAGTTGCTGATAAAAGTGACATTTTATAGAAGAGCGGATTTACAAATATTTCAAGAATTGCTTCAAGCCAATTCATATAACCTCACCCCTTCGTTTTCTATATCTCAGAAGTGTAGCAACTATACGTTCAGCAGCAACAAGAAAGATAACAATACCCTGAATAATCATAACAATGTCATTGGGGATCTGGGCTGTTATTTGCATAGCGTTGGAACCGGTTCTGAGGGAGGCTATGAGCAATGCTGCAAATATTATTCCGATGGGATGGTTTCTACCTATAAGTGCAATTGTAATACCATCAAAACCACGCCCACCAGTTAATTCGCCAACGAATCTATGTGGTGGCACTCCCAAAATATCAATTATTCCTGCCATGCCAGCCAGAGCTCCACTGATAGCCATGGTTAATATAATACTTTTCTTGATATTTATTCCGCCATATTCAGCAGCGTAGGGATTAAAGCCCACTCCTTTTAGTTCATAACCCAGTGTTGATTTTTCAAGTAGTATATATATTACAATGGCTACCATTACAGCGATGAATATTGCGATACTCATTTCTGTAGCTTTCACCTTCAGTATTATTGGCAACTTCGATGATTCAGAGATTTCCGGGCTTTTTGGAGTTCCAGAACCTATAGCCAATGGTCCTGAAACCATAAATATTGCAATATTCGCGGCAATCCAATTAAGCATGATAGTTGAGATAACTTCGTGAGCTCCGGTAAATGCTTTGAGAAAACCTGCAATTGATGCCCAGATTGCTCCTGCAAGCATACCAAAGATAAGAGCAAGTGGAATTGACAGAAATGGTGGGAGGAAACCTACATTCATTGCAATCATAGAACCAATAAGGGCTCCCATGGCCATCTGACCTTCGGCACCAATATTGAAGATTCCAGCTCTAAAACCGAATCCAACTGCAAGACCGGTTAAAACCAACGGTGTCATCTTCACAATTGTATTTGCAAGTTGTTCTGCTCCACCAAATGCACCAACTACCATTACTCTATAAGCATATATGGGATTCTTTCCAATGAGAATGATTACAATGGATGCAATAGCGAGTGCAATTAAAACTGATACCAGAGGTACAAGAAAGGGGTAAAGCTTGTTTTTATTCATTGTTATCACCGCTTTCAGGTAGAACTTCTGCTTTTTTATGACCAGCCATCATTAAACCGATTTCTTCTCTGCTGATTCTATCAGGGGTTACCTCACCCATTATTTCTCCTTCGTACATTACAATTATTCTATGTGAGAGTGAGAAAATCTCATCCAATTCCATTGAAACTAACAGGATACCTATACCTTCATCTCTCATTGAAATAATTGTTTTGTGAATAAATTCTATTGCACCAATATCTAGTCCTCTTGTTGGCTGTGATATTACAGCTACTTTAGGTTTTCGGGGTTGATTGTCAAGCTCTCTTGCAACAATTACTTTTTGCTGATTTCCACCAGATAGTGTTCCCACAAGTGTCTCAGGGTTATTTGGTCTGACATCAAATTTTTCTGTTAAGTTCTTGGCATATTTTTTTATCGCATCATGATTTAGGAACCCTTCTTCAGAAAATGGTTTGCTTTCATGTTTGCCGAGTATCATATTGTAAAAAACCGGATAATCAGTTATAAGGCCTCGCCTTAAACGATCTTCCGGAATATGATTTAACCCTTTCAGTCTTACTTCTAGTGGTGAAGCGTCAGTTAGATCCTCTCCCGACAATTTTATTTTTCCAGCTTCAGCTTTCCGTAAACCAGTTATTGCTTCTATCAGTTCAGATTGCCCATTGCCTGCTACACCTGCTATACCAAGTATTTCTCCTTTTCTAACATCCAAAGATATACCTTTTACAGTGAGTAGATTCCTGTTATCTCTTACCTTTAAATTATCAACCTCAAGAACTTTTTCCTTGGGTTTTGCAGGTTCTTTTTCTACCCTTAATAATACTTCTCTTCCAACCATCATCTCAGCAAGCTCTTTGGGATTAGTTTCACTCGTATTTACACTACCGGTTACCTTACCAAGTCTCATCACTGTTACCCTTTGGGTTATTGACATAACTTCATTCAATTTATGTGTAATAAAAATAATTGTTTTTCCCTGTTTTTGCAAAAGTCCTAATACTTCAAACAATTCGTCAGTTTCTTGAGGGGTTAAAACAGCTGTAGGTTCGTCGAAAATTAATATATCAGCACCCCTATAAAGTATTTTTAGTATCTCTACCCTTTGTTGCATTCCAACTGATATATCTTCAATATTGGCATCTACATCAACCAGAAGTTTGTATTTGTCGGAAAGCTCCTTAACAAGAGATTTTGATTTTGCCCTGTTAAAAAACATTGAAAAGCTCTTGGGTTCTGAACCAAGCACTACATTTTCAGCGATTGTCTGGTTATCGACAAGCATAAAATGTTGATGAACCATGCCAATCCCTTTATCTATAGCGTCTTTTGGGCCTTTGAACGATACCTTTTCTCCATTTATATGAATTGAACCTTCATCAGGTGTGTACAAACCATAAAGCTGGTTCATCAATGTCGTTTTACCAGCTCCGTTCTCACCTACAAGAGCATGAATTTCTCCTTTCTTAACGTTGAAATCGACATGATCATTTGCAACAACAGATGGAAAACGTTTTACTATGCCCTTCATTTCGACGGCATATTGAGATTGATTAGTTTGGTTATTTGTTTCTGTATCTTTAGTCACTCAACACACCTCCATTGGTTCTAATGTTACCAAAAATCGGGAGAAAAAACTCCCGATCTTTAGTATCATTAGAAAGAATAAAGGCGCCTTTGAGGGCGCCCTAAATCTAATGTTTACCAGGGAAACTCTATATCGGGAACAACAAATGTATTAAGTTCGTCCTGTGTTTCAGGAACTACAAGTTCGTCTTCTTTTATTAATGTTTTTAGATAGTCAAGTTCATTAAGCAATTCTGTTGGTACGAGATGCTTTGTATATTCCATTTCTGTCATTCCAACACCTTTATCTTTTATTCCAAGAACATGTGTCCCTGGTTCGAAGTTACCCAGTGCAATTGAAAGAACAGCCTGATAGGCAGCGTTGTCCACTCGTTTTAATGAACTTGTTAAAACATGTCCAGGTGCCATATAATCCTGATTTGAGTCAACACCAATTGCAAAGTAACCTTCACCCGTTTCAGCAGCAGCTTCTATAACGCCATTTCCACATGCACCAGAAGCGTGGAAAGCTATATCGGCACCGGCTGCAAACTGTGAAAGCGCCAGGTCCTTACCTTTTTTAGGATCATTAAAGTCGTTGGTGTAACCCTTTAATAGGTCAACTGTTTTTCCTTTAACAACTTCATAAACTCTGATTCCTGCTTCATATCCATATCTGAATCTTTCTACTGGTGGTATTGGTATACCGCCAACGAAACCAACTTTGTTTGTTTCAGTCATACCTGCAGCAAGATAACCTACAAGGAAAGCACCCTGCTGTTCTTTAAAGATATAGGTTCCGACGTTTTCAATTGTTTCTTCATAAGAAATGTCTATTCCTACGAAATATGTACCTGGGTACTGACGGGCTACTTTAGCCAGTTGGTCCTGCATCATGAAACCAACACCAAAAACGATATCAGCCTCTTCAGCGGCATTCGAAAGATTTGGAATATAATCAGACATTTCATGTGACTGGACCACTTCAGTTTCTAGTCCAAGAAAATCTGCTGCTCTTTGAATTCCTTCCCATGTTCCATCGTTGAAGGATTTGTCACCTAGACCTCCGACGTCTGTAACCATAATGACTTTCATGGCAGCGAATGCTGGTAAAGTAAATATCAGCATTAGAGCTAATACAAAGAAAAGCTTTTTCACGTTAATTCCCTCCCTTTCTTATAGAGTGTAAAAGCATAAATTAATGACACAACTATTATACAGGTATAAAGGATTAAAAACAAAATGCTCATATATGAACTTGTTTGTGTTTCCAAGATGGGTGCATTTGAATGAACAAAGATATTTAACATATTTGCATTCATTAGATATATAACTAATCCGATAACCAGTATTGCAGATATCAATACTATGAACAGTGGTTTTTTAAACAAAACTGTGAAGGGCCCAAATAACATAAGACCGATCAAAAGACCCTGAAATCCAACAGATGAATATGCTCTTATGGTTCCCGCTTCAGGTTTTGCATCAAATTCATCTTTTAAAGACTTTTCAACATGCGTAAGTGATTCTCCAAACTGAGGATTATTGCCAAGTTTTTCATTCAGGTAATTTTTGAAATCATCTCTTAAGTAACCACTGGAATATTTTACAATAGTTTCTGATAGGTTGATTACCTGATCAATCATACTTAAATAATTCTTATAATTAGCCATGCTCGTTCGGGAAAACTCTTTTAGTCTTCTCTGTAATTCTTTGAATTGGTCGGTGTATTCACCATGATTTTCTATTGAAAAATACTCACTGTATGAAGGTATTATTACTCTTACTCTATTGTTAGTGACCGTTATATCAGAATTACTTTCTCTGGCCAAATTGTTAAATGCATTGCCTAACAATACCCCATAAGCCCTTCTAAGTTCGGTGAATTCGCTCGAAATCAATGATGTTAAATCATCGATTGCTCTATTTAACAATGCATTATCTGAATCAAAAATGTCATACTTCAATGTATTATAATAAACAGATTCATGAAATTTAGGATGCTCATCAAGAGCAATTTCCGGTACTTCGTTATAAAGTTTGAAGAATGGAATAATCATGATCAGGATAATCAGTGCCAGCGCCAAGAAATCAAGAATCGTTTTTTTCTTTCTGCGTGTTAATAGCTTTGAAACATATATTATTCCGGTAAAAAGCAATAATGGCAAAACAAATGAAGAATAAACCGAGATATTCACAATATTTGTTATAAGATTTGCGAAGAAAACAACATAAACTACCTCTGCTGTAATGATAATAGGAACAAAATAACGCTTTAGCATTTTAAGATATGTAAACGATAGAAGTGCCAAGACTATATATCCAATAAACCTGAGCCAATCAAGATTCACTTCATCCACTATAGTATCAATTAACATTTTTGATAATTCATTTTTTGTGTCTCCCATTTTAATGGCAATTGAAGATTTTAGTTTATTAATTTCGTTTTCAACATCGCTTTCAATAAGTTTCGTTGGAGTAAAATCTTCTCTCTGGATCATCATCTTTTGTACCCTTAGATTTGTGATTACCTGTGTCATCACATCAGGGTTGTTATCTAAAAATGCTAGTGCTTCATCTAAAAACACTCCAGAGTTTTGTAGAGGGTTTTCGAAATTTTGGATGTCTAATTCATTTACTGGAAGTTGTTCTGGGTAGCCCGGAGCTTTCTCTACAAGTGAAAATGATCGATATAACCAGTATTCAAATAGTTTTTGGGCTTCTTCGCGAATGTTTTCCGGAACATTGTTTGCAACAATTTTAGCCCTTTCACGTACCGTTTCTATAAAAATTGATGAAGCGTTATAGGAATTTAAAGAGATATTTTCTATTACATTGTTTAATTCTTGAATTAGTGTATTTCCAGTAAATCTACGGACATCGTCAACTGATTCATCATTAATTTGATCAATATCAATGTTCCATTGACTGAACGAATCGGTTTTTGCTAAATCGTCGGGATATTTATCTGGTTTCTCTTTTACTAACCCAAGAGAATATAAAATCCAGGCTTTATATACTTCGACAGCCCTGTTTTGAGCCAGATTTACATAATCAGAGAAACTGTTTGCATAAGCTGGCATTTCATTTATTGTACCTAGTTGAAAATCAGCGTATGAAATCTCTGAAAGGACCCAGGCCAGGAAAGCAGAATAAGCAATTTTCTGGTTGTAATCAGCAAAAAAGCTTTCAGGTAGTGAATCCATATGAGCAGAAAGTAATTCTGCCATCGATGTTGAACTCTCTCTTTTCTCCACACTACCAACCATCTGAATTTTATAAAATCTGTACAAAGCAAGATTTTCCAGATCTGACTTTAATTGAATAACCTCTTCCAGTGTTGATTCGTCTCTTTTATAATCACTGACGTATTCATTAAATTCTTCCAGAACAATCTCTTTGTCTACCGGGAAAACGGATATAATAGATAAAAGAAATAATATCAACAGTATAGAGTGCTTATTCACTGCTTCACCTCCTGGTTCATAGATTAGCTCTTAATCATATTTTCAATGGCATTTACAATTACACCTAGTCCTACTATGTTCTGAACCCCTTCCGGTAAAACTATATCACAATAGTATTTTTGAGGTTCAATAAAACTTTTAAATGCTGGAGCGACAATATGTCGGTACTGTTTTATTATGCTTTCAAACGATCTGCCTCTTTCTTTTGTGTCACGTTCGATACGCCTTATCAGTCGTTCATCGGCTGGGGCATCGATATAGACAGAAAAATCAAAAAGCTTTCTAAGTTTTTCGCTACACAGTACCAGAATACCTTCAACGAGTATTAATGGTGAGGGTTCAAATGTATTATAAACTCCCTGTTCACGACGATAAGTCACCATATTATAAACAGGGACTTTTATGGATCTTCCTTTCTTTAAATCTTCGATATGTTTTGTGAATAAATCAAAATCAAATGCATTTGGATTATCGAAGTTGACATCTCTAGGATCGATTCCTGGTTCCAGATTTTTGTAGTAATCATCCATTGAAAGAATTCCAACTCTGTTTTCAAAATGCAATTTGATTTTTTGCGCGACAGATGTTTTTCCTGCTCCGCTTCCGCCTACAATAGCTACCAGCATTTCATTACTCCTGTCCTTTTCTTAAAGACCTTTGCTACATACTTATTTGAAATGAGAGTGATCTAAAAAAGACTGAAATATCCAGATCCTCTATTTTTATGTTCTCAGGTAATTTAAGTTTTATAGGAGCGAAGTT
>JAYEJL010000009.1:0-5860 GCA_034660555.1 Thermotogota bacterium | reverse complement strand
CAGGGAGATATCCCCAGCAGCAGGGTTACAATGGAGGTGATGACAAAGGAAGGGTGGTTCCGAGGAAGAGATAGCTCTCATCATTACGAACACAGCATGGTAAACCCAGGCATTCCTATTGCCAAAAGTGCGATGTTTGGACTAACAACCAGACGGAATGTGCAATAATGCGGCTATTATGCATTAGTATTGGTGTTGATATTAAATAGAGTGGAAATATCGCAGAGATAAGATAATTCAATCACAACAGGAGTGCTATAATGGATGTAAAGACATATACCTCGATGGATAGCTGGTGATGAAATATGACTAAAGAGCGGGAATTCTATAAGGCATTAAGGGATATCTTTATAGGTGCGAAGGTGGAGGGGGAATCCGGCTACATCAACTTAATGAGAATCAAGTCAAGATATTATGAGAAGGGTATCTTTCCAAAACTCCAAAAAGATATAGAACAAGCCTTAGAACCATTTCCAGAATTCAGAGAGGAACTCTTTGAAAAACTTTATACTTTCTTCCATCGCTATTTTTCTGAAAGCGGCTCAATCTATTTTAGACACACGCCGATTCATCAAAATGTTTATGAACAGGTTTATACAGACGATAAGGACGTTATCTTATTCTGGAAAACACATATGCTTTACTATGTCAAAACCGACAGGTTGTTCAAAAATCTGGAAGCAGAAATAGATGGCTTCAAGTTCTTCTTCGATGTCTCGACTCTCGAGCATAAGAGAGCAAATGAGAAAAGAGAGATTGTTTATCGATTCAAGGAGAGAAGAAATGATGGAGTGCTCGCTTTCAACGTTTATTACTCGGAGAAAGGGAAAAAGACAAGAGCTGACGAGATTTTAAAGGCATTGAGAAAGGAAGGAATAAGGCTGAGCCAAGATGCCTTAGAGAATGCCTTCAGAGTCTTTGAGAGGCAAAGCGAAGTTGACTATTTCATAAACCAGAATGCCAGGGAATTTCTAAAGGAGCAGTTTGATATCTGGCTCTGTCAATATGTCTTCAGCGGCGAGAGTCAATGGACAGAAGAGAGGATAAAGCAGTTACAAGTCTTAAAGGACACCGCTTCTAAGATAATAGATTTTATCTCTCAATTTGAAGACGAACTGGTAAGAATCTGGAACAAACCAAAGTTTGTTTTGAATTCCAATTATGTGATAACTCTGGACAGAGTTGCACAGACAAGCATCGAACTTATTAAAAGAATTTTGCATCATCCCAATTTTGATGAGCAGGTTAAAGAATGGAAGGATTTAGGAATTGTTGAGAGCACTTTGGATCCTTTTGTCATTCTGAGCGATAGCGAAGAATCTATAAACCCCAAATATCAATATCTACCAATTGATACAAAGTATTTTAAAGACTTGGAGCTTGAGATTCTGGGATTGTTTGATGACTTGGACAACGAGCTGGATGGCTGGCTTATAAAGAGTGAGAACTATCAAGCTTTGAATACAATCCTGTCCAAGTTTAAGGAGAGAGTACAGACGATCTATATTGATCCGCCGTTCAACACTGGCACAGATTTTCTGTTCGAAGATAAGTTTCAAGATAGTACTTGGCTAACCTTATTGGCAAACAGGCTAGAAATAGCAAAAAAATCACTTACAGCTACCGGGACCATATCCCTTCACTTGGATTGGAATGCGAACTATATAGGTAGGTATTTATTAGATGAAATGTTCGGAAAGGATAATTTCTTGAACGAAATAGTCTGGAGGATAGGCTGGGTATCAGGATATAAAACAGCTATTGAGCGTTACATCAGAAACCATGATACCATCTTATTCTACGCCGCAAAAAATCGGGTTGCTTCTTTCTTTGATAAAGCCTGCGCTAAGGTCCCATATTCTTCATTTCCTAAGAATACAATACAGTCGGAGCTAAGCTCTATCCTTCAGAAATGGAAAGTATCGGAGAGCATTAAGAATACCAAAATAGTCTTTAAAGACGAGATGGGAAAAGTATATAAATTAGGACTTCAGCAAAAGGATGGAGCATATCCTATTGAGGATACATGGAACTGTAGTGATTACGAGGAATTACACTCTAATAAAATTAAGAGAAATGCTAAGGAGTACACACCAAACGGAGCGGAAGTTAGTCAAAAGCCAGAGCAGTTACTAAGAAGGATTATAGAATTGTCTACAAAGAAAACGGACTTAGTATTAGATTTCTTCTTAGGTTCAGGAACAAGCATTGCGGTAGCCCACAAATTGGGACGCAGGTGGGTAGGGATTGAGATGGCAAGTTATTTTAAGACGGATGCTCTTTACAGGATGAAACACGTTTTGGCAGGTAAAGGCAAACATGAGCCATGTGGTATCTCAAAAGCAGTTAACTGGCAAGGTGGAGGATTCTTCAAATACTACGAGCTTGAGCAGTACGAGGATACTTTGAGGAAAGTGAGATACGAAGATTCAGACCTGTTCGAGAATCCCTACGAAGACCCATATAGCGAGTATGTCTTCATGAGAGACATTAAGATGCTTGAAGCGCTGGAGATTGATTATGAAAATAATAAAGTGAAGGTAGATTTATCTAAACTCTATGAACATATTGATGTTCCTGAAACCCTCTCAAACCTATGCGGGAAATGGATAAAAAAGATTGCGCCGACTCTCGTAGAGTTCGAGGATGGAGAAATTATAGACACCGAGAATTTAGATTACAAGCTCATAAAACCTTTAATTTGGTGGTAGAACTATGGCACGGGTGCTTTTACAGGACACAATTGAGGACTCACGAAAGTTTGAAGATTTGCCACCGAGCTGGAATTCGTTTGATTTGGAGACTTTCTCCAAAAGCAAAAAACTCTGGGATTATCAGCAAAAAGCAACAGAAAATGCCATAAATGTCCTCTGCAAATACTTTGAGGATTTTGTGGATTATCAAGCAGGCGAGAGTTTAGAAAAAACTCAGGAAAGGAAACAGAGATTTTTCCAATGGTATGAAGACAATGGACTAGAAGAAGATCTGAGTATCAAGTTAGATAAACGGAAACGGAATGTCTATAACCTTCTTACCACATATTATCCTCAAGATAATGAGGGAATTCCTTATGAGCATCTTATAAACCGCATGTGCTTCTGGATGGCAACGGGAAGCGGTAAGAGTCTTGTCATCCTCAAACTTATTCAGGTTCTAAAAGCTTTGATTGAGCGGGGAGAAATCCCACCATGGGATATTTTGGTTTTAACCCATCGAGATGATTTGATACAGCAACTTAAAAGGCATGTAGATGAGTTTAATTACGCCAATGATGAAATTCACATCCGACTTAGAGAGCTTAAAGAATATCCGGGAGTTAAGAGACAGCAAACATTATTTAGAAGTGAAGAAATTACCGTGTTTTATTATCGCTCTGATAATCTGAGCGATGAACAAAAGGAGAAAATCATTGATTTTAGAAACTATGATAACGACGGAAAATGGTATATCTTCCTTGATGAAGCACACAAAGGTGATAAAGAGGAATCAAAGAGGCAGCACATTTATTCCATCCTCTCAAGAAACGGTTTCTTATTTAACTCCTCGGCGACTTTTATAGATGATAGAGACATCATAACTTGTGCCTACGAATTTAATCTCTCAAGTTTCATAAACGCAGGCTATGGAAAACATATTGCTATCCTAAAACAGGAGACAAAGGCATTTAGGGATGATGAGGATTATAGCGGTGAGGAGAAGCAGAAAATAGTCTTGAAATCTCTCATACTTCTTACCTATGTGAAGAGCTTCTATGAGGATATAACAAAAATCCAAAAGGAGCTCTATCATAATCCATTGCTTTTGACTCTGGTCAATTCGGTAAATACTGAGGATGCAGACCTTAAGCTCTTTTTCCGGGAACTGGAGAGGATCGGAAAAGGAGATGTTGAACAGGAACTTTTTAACTCAGCGTTAGGCGAACTCTGGCAGGAATTGAAACAGGAGCCTGACTTTATGTTTGAAGATGGCAATAAAGTAAGAATGGATGAAGCGGGTTTCAAAAGCATAACTACAGAAAGTGTTTTACGCTATATCTACAACTCAGCAACAAGCGGGGAAATCGAAATCTTGGTAAGGCCTTCCAACAGAAAAGAGCTAGCTTTCAAGCTCAAGACTAGCGATAAACCTTTCGCACTAATAAAAATCGGTGATGTCTCAAGCTGGCTAAAAGGCGAATTTGCCGGATATGAGGTGAATGAGAGGTTCGAAGATGAAACTTATTTTGAGAGCTTAAACAGAGAAGATTCCACTATAAACATACTGATGGGCTCCCGTAGCTTTTATGAAGGATGGGATTCAAATAGGCCCAATGTAATTAACTACATTAACATCGGAATTGGTGAAGATGCCCGGAAATTCATTTTACAGTCCGTTGGGAGAGGAGTAAGGATTGAGCCAATAAAGGATGAAAGGAAAAGGCTCCTGTCTTTATATAATGCCAAAGAGGTAAGCGAAGCCCTGTTCAACAAGATTAAACATAGGGTTCTGCCGTTAGAGACCCTATTTATATTTGGCACAAATAGAAGTGCCTTACAGGTAGTAATTCAGGGATTGCAGAATGAAAAGAAAAGGGCAGGTGAAGCTCAGCAACTCTCGCTTTTTGTCAATTCAGAAGTTCAGAAGCACAAGTTGTTAGTGCCTACTTACAAGCAGGCAGAACAACCCATTTTCAAAGAGAGGAAAGGAACAAAGTTTGAGATATCTAAGGCGGGTTTTGAGGTTCTCAATAAATTTATTAAGTTTATACCAGATGACAGGGTATTTCTGATGAGATATAACACAGAGCCAGTAAGAACAAAACTTCTGAGAGACAATTTGAGTGATCAAAGCAATTTCAGATTTGGCGAGAGAAGCTTTAAAAATGTAGATTTGCTTGCTCAACGTATATTCGAATATTTCGGTCTTACCGCAGAGGAATTTAAAGAGCTAAAGGAACTGAAGGAAGAGATAAAGCACTTTAAGAACATCAAAGTAACTTTAGAAGACATTAGCGAAATACAAAGGAAAGTTGAAAGCGTGAAGGATTATCCCAGTCAAATAAAAGAATTGCGAAAGCAGTATGGGAAAATATCTGCTGAAGAATATATGCAAATGGCACAGAATCTAAAAAACGAGGAGGATTTTGAAACCAATCATAAGAAAATCAAAATCAAGTATGTCGCCAACCATTATTATATTCCGCTCATTTTATCCGACGAGGAGAGACTGGATTATATTAAGCACATAATTAAGACCCCAAGCGAGGTGAAGTTCATCGATGATATGGAAGGTTACCTAGCCAGAAGTGATAATAAATTTAAAGAGTTTGATTGGTGGCTGTTCAGCAAATTGGATGAAAGCTTAGATGAGGTCTATATCCCATACTATAACCCTAATATCAACAGAATTAGCTATTTCTACCCGGATTTCATTTTCTGGTTAGTGAAGGGAAATGAGTACTTTATCGTTTTTGTCGATCCGAAAGGGACAGAGCATACAGGTGCATACCGGAAAGTTGATGGTTACAAGGAACTATTTGAGGAAAATGGTAGAGAGAAGGGTTTTGCTTATAATGGATCTAAAGTCAAAATAAAATTGCGTTTAAGACCGGAGGATGTTTCAAAGGCTCTTGTTGAATACAAACAATATTGGTTTGACGATATTGGAAAGATGCTAGAAACGGTGGGCTCTCCAGCTCGTAGCTGACTCGGTGAGTTGAACCAACCTTGCAACTTATCAGTTCTGGTGCTCGCATACCTCAACAGTGCATTACGTTGAACAAAATCGCATTTCGTTAATTGCATCAGCATGGCTTAATAAAATTTTCCGTCCTTCCCAGCAATCTTGAGAAAAGCCTTCCCTGGAGAACTGTAAATGGTTG
>JAYEJL010000008.1:0-5946 GCA_034660555.1 Thermotogota bacterium | reverse complement strand
TGGCAAATAAATTGAAGGATAAGCTTGATTCTATTGGACACAATACTACACTTGCAAAATTGGGGGATTCAGAGCCAGATATAAGTAAATATAACGGCTTGGTCATTGCTACGCCCGTTCACGGAGCATCCCCAGCAGAAGTTGTAAAAGACTATCTTGAAAAGCTTCCTTCCCTTGAAGATAAAAAAGCGATATGTCTTGCAACAAGCTTTTTTCCTGCAGCTCTTGGAAGAAATCAAACACTAAAATATTTAAAGGAAAAATGTGAAGAAAAAGGCGCTAAAGTTTGTGATGTAGGTGGAATAAGTTCACTTAGCTTTGGTAAAAAGAAAAAACCGAGGAACTTGTTGACAGACTATCTAAATGCTTCTCATCCTAATAGGCCTTTTTTAGTTAAAAAAAAAATTACTCCTTATCATTTAATGACTTTTTGTTATCAAATAGTTTTGGATAGCTCCTATATAATCATTGTCTACTTATTTCTGAGGCTCACAACAGTGTATTTAAGAAACACCGCTGAACGCCTTCACACACAACCTCCTACAACAACCCTCTTTAAAACCGCTGTACATGGTCAGTAATAAGTTGTGCAATGCTAATATGTACAACGAACAAATAATAATGTGTTTTTCTCGAGTTCTCTTTTTTTGTCTTTCTCGAAATTTAGTTTTGCATTTTTGAACTTCCCAAACAACATACTCTTTTACAACGTGTTTTGTCTGTTTTAAAAATTCCACCCTTGAGGGTGGCCAGCTATACCTAGCTGGGGGTGTTTTTTTCTCTGAACTCTAGTCTCTTCGGTCCTTCTCGGTATATCGCCTTTAATTCTCCTCTCAAAGAGGAGTCCTGCGGAGCGGGGAGGTGTGTCATCCGCCGTAGGCAGACTCAAGCGCAGCTCGTATATCTTGAGCTCCGCTCAATATATCTGCCTGTTCCCATAGGAGCATATCAATAATTCTACGAACCATCCAAAAACACAATCCTATTCTCTTTCTTCGATTTTTCAATCGCATTGTTTATCTTAATCGTTTCCAGATAACTCCGCCCGGAATTAATATTTTCTCTTCCACGCAAAATGCTGCTAACAAAACTTCTTACTTGCCTCATAAACAATTCCTTAGAAAAATACCAGTCACAAAGTTCAGGGTAGAATTGTCCTTCTTCATCCTTCATATACAACTTGATCGAAGTGGGAAAAATATTTAGATATCCTTGAGTACCAAATAGTTGAATAGCTGGTTCTCCATCATTTTTTGTAATATTCGGGCCACCAAATTCAAAAATTCCTGAAGCTCCGCTTTCAAAGCCCATCAACACTACACCAATATCTTCATTAATGTTTGCATCGAGGGTATTCATGAAATTTCCTACCACATACTTTATTTTCATTTCTTTTAGTAGATAAGAGATAGAATCTATAATATCTACACTATTATTGTTAAGAGTTTCTTCCCCTGAATCATTCAAACTATGCCCTTTTACTTTTGTAATTTCACCCAGAATTCCTGAATTAACTATGTTCCTGGCATACTTTAAGTGCGGATGAAATCGCCAGCATTGACCGACAGAAAGAACCAGGTCCTTTTTATCAGCAAGCTCTACCAGTTCATTAGCCAGTTTACAATTCTTAACAAAGGGTTTCTCAACAAGTACATGTTTATTATTTTCCAGTGCTTCCCTAACAATACTGTAGTGAGAATCTTCAGGAGTAGCCACAACAACCGCATCAATATCAGTCTTGTTTAGTAGCTGTCTGTAATCTTCATATACCTTTTTAAGCGTATATTTTGGCATAAACCGTCCATTATAGTATACAATCTCTGGCCAGTTGCCTTCAGCAAGATCATTGGCTCTACCTTCATCTATATCACAAACAGAAACAACCTTTGCTTTCTTATGATTCATAAAAGCACCACAATGCGTGACGCCCATTTTACCTGCTCCAATAATTCCGATCTTCACTTTATCCATTTACACACCTCGTTAAAAAACACTGGATTATTAAATAAAGCCTAATAATTGACACAAAACGATTATAACTTAATAAGTGACAAACTTAAATATAGCTAATAATCAATAAAACAACCATGTTTATGAAAATACCACTAAACTAAACATTCGGATTTCAAAATTTCATAAGTACTAAAACTAATTATCAAAGCATTTTTATGAGCATCAAAAGAGTCAATTTGCAAAAATATTTTTTATCCTGATTAATCAGAATATATTTAACTGTGCCGGAAATGGAGTTTCAAGCTAATCTCAGATCTCAAGTTTTGGTATTTGTTATTCTTTCCTCGACAAAAGCCTCCTGAGCAGCATTGTGAAGGTGTGTACTTGACCTCAAATTTCTTTCGTTCTTACCAAACCCTGGACCTCAGACGCTAAACCCGCTTTCTTTGTTGTGTTATCCAATAAAGTCGCAAATCCGAAAGCAGCTCGTATATCTTGAGCTCCGCTCGCACATCCGCTAGTTCCTCAAGGTGCAAATCAGAGGTTCTCGCTCCAGTCGATGGACGTATCGTAGCGCTGGACGATGCACATTTTTACTTAATTCTCCTCTCACAGAGGAGTCCCGCGAAGCGGGAAGGTGTGTTTACTTCTTTGTTTTACCAATATTGATGAAAGTTACTACTGGGTAGTTAGAATAAATGATGAAGGAGTAATTCAATGGCAGAAATGTCTTAGTGGAACTGATAACAATTATGCACATAGTGGCCTTCAAACTATTGATGGTGGTTATATAGTTGCTGGTCACACTCACTCAAATGACGGTGATGTAACTGATAACAATGGTTATACAGATTTTTGGATAGTCAAATTAGAAGCTGGCTGAATGAAAAAATTATAATTGTTTAAATAGTAAAACCAAATCTAAAGAAATTTATTGAGGTTTATAGATAAAATAAAAAACATTTGATTATCACGTTTCCAATTAACAGCTCTACTTTGAAGAAATATTTAAACCTTCTAAGCTTGAAAACATGAATTTAAAGTTATTTAACTTGAATTTGAGAACAATGAATCAGTTAAAACAATTGTCGAAGGACCAATTAATATTGGGGACAGACACTAATTATTATGTTTTGAAAGCTGATTGATTCTTCATTGTACCATTCAAGACTGGATTCTTTGCAGTCCTTGTTTTTCATTGGCTCTATTTCGGTAAAACTATTATCCATTTTCACCTTTTTCTGCCTATTTAAAAAGTTCATTGGATGAATATCCTTAAACTATTATTATAACCTTACATAATCTTGCTATCATTAAAGTAAGAAGGTACTCGGAGGATGTTTTAGTTAAGATTTGGAGATCAATAATCTAATGATTTTATACAGAAGTCTTCTTCATTAAATTAAAAGGATGAATAAATCCATGGCAACTATGTCAATAATTTTCGCAATTTTCTATAGTTTTTCTCTATTTATAATTATACACAACCCAACTCCAGTGATTGAATTAAAGGGTATTTCGAACAGCTTTACTGCTGAATATTTAGTTTATGCTTGTCCAGTTCTGTGCATTGTAAGTGCTGTTGTTGCCTTTTCTAATGCAAAGTTATCTCTTAAAATCCTTTTAGTTACTTCATTAATATCCATAGGTGTTGGCTTAACAACACTTGTAATTACTCATCTACCTATAGGCATAATTGTCCTTTTTTACACTGTGTATTATGTGATAGAAACTAAGCGATTGAGCAATAAGACAAGGTAATGCTTCTATCAGTATTACACTATTTCATTATCAATAAAAAGACTCTAATTTCAGGGAGCTTATTTGTCTTAATCCTTTCTCATTTTTTATCAAAAATTGTTTTTAATATTCTCAAGTATCATGCCCTGTATCCCTCCTTTATATAGGTTATCCTATTATAGGATACAGGGCTTTTCTCTTTTTACAGCATCAATTTTACACTGTCTATTAAAGTGCTAAAAAGCCCAGAGCAAATAATTGATACGCTGAAAAATACATAACCTCTTTATAGTGAAAAACAAAACCTCAAATAGTCCACACTTTCATTTAGATAGCTGTTCTTGTTATAATCTTTATGTTGGTTAAGGAAGGTTTAATAATAGCTTAAACAATTGATTAGTTAAATATCCTTAAAAGATAATCGAAGATTTGTTTTTTAAGAGCTCAAACGATTCAGAGGTGAGATGATGGCTGAGAAGGAATTAAATATAAATACTCTTGAAAAGTGGTTGTGGGAAGCTGCTTGTAAGATCCGAGGAGATGTAGATGCTCCCAAGTACAAGGATTATATTTTGCCACTTATATTTCTTAAAAGGCTTTCTGATGTTTTTGATGATGAGATGGATAAGCTTACTGAAGAATTTGGTGACAGAGAACTAGCGGAAGCAACCATTGAAGAGGATAAAGATATTGTGCGTTTTTATTTGCCCAAAAAAGCAAGATGGAGTGAGATAGCCAAAAAAACAAATGATGTTGGAGAATATTTAACCGATGTTATGAGAACTATTGCACGAGAGAATCCGAAACTTCAGGGAGTTATTGATACGGTTGATTTCAACGCTACCACTTCCGGACAAAGGCTTATAAGTGATGAGAAGTTAAAAGATCTTATTGATGTACTGGGAAGATATGAGCTTGGTTTAGATGATGTAGAGCCTGATATTCTGGGAAGGGCATATGAATATCTTTTAAGAAAGTTTGCAGAAGGTTCTGGTTCGTCGGCAGGAGAATTTTACACACCAAGAGAAGTAGCGATACTGATGTCCTACATACTTGATGTTGAACCCGGGAGTGAAGTTTATGACCCCTGTTGTGGTTCCGGAGGACTTTTAATTAAAAGTTATCTTAGGTATAAGGACAAATATGGAGAAAACACTTCGCTTGAGCCCTTAAGTTTCTTTGGGCAAGAAATTCAGCATTCAACTTATACAATGGCAAAAATGAACGCCTTCATTCATGACTTGGAAGCAGAAATCGCTCTTGGAGATACCATGTTAAGACCCGGATTTTTACAGGATGGTAAATCACTCAGAAAATTTGATGTGGTTACAGCCAATCCAATGTGGAATCAAAAGTTCGATCAAAGTGTATATGAAAACGATCCTTACAGCCGGTTTGCTTATGGCTATCCACCCAACAGCTCTGCAGATTGGGGCTGGATACAGCATATGTTCGCATCGCTTAACGATAAGGGCAAGATGGCGGTGGTTCTGGACACCGGCGCGGTAGCAAGAGGAAGCGGTAACGTGGGTAAAAACAGGGAGCGGGACATAAGGAAGGAATTTGTGGATAAAGATCTCGTGGAGGCTGTTATCTTACTGCCCGAAAATCTCTTTTACAATACAACCGCTCCAGGAATTATTCTTGTCATTAACAAATTCAAACCGATAGAAAGACGAGCGCAGATTCTGCTCATCAACGCTTCCAGGCTCTTCAGTAAGGGCAGGCCGAAGAATTATCTGCCTGATGAGAGCATAAAGCAGGTCTCTGATATTTACCTGAACTGGAAGGAAGAAGAGGGCATCAGCAAGATTATTACTAAAGAAGAGGTGGCGAAAAATGACTATAACCTCAGTCCTTCCCGCTATGTTGCACAGGACGGCGAAGATGATACCATGCCTTTAGAAGATGCTGTGGTTCAGCTTCAGGAAGCGGAAGAGGAGAGAGCAGAGGCTGATAGTAAATTAAAGGATATTCTAACAAATCTGGGAATCGGATTATGAAAGAAAATACTCTTGAAATGACATTGAAGGAATTAAAGATTACGCACGAGGAAGAATTTGAACCAAGATTACGAGAAATCGCAAATGATCCTGAACGTTTTAATGACTATAAAAAGGATTTATTTGAAGATTTGGGATATTTCCTTCGTCTTTACCAAAAAGTAATCAAAGATGAAGTTCATATTGCCAACCCTCGTGAATATGTTTTGTTGGGCGTTCTTGTTGAAGGTTTGGTAAAAATAATTTTATT
>JAYEJL010000007.1:11246-27771 GCA_034660555.1 Thermotogota bacterium | reverse complement strand
GGGTGTGTACTATTCCGCCGATTTCCTTAAAATTATTGTATAGAACAATATGTGTTGGTGTGTCTGAGGATGGTTTCAAGTTACCTTCTACTGTATTCCCCTTAAGGTCGACCACAACCATTTTGTCAGGTGAAAGTTCATTATAATCTACGCCGCTGGGCTTTATTACAATCAGACTTTTTTCCCTGTCTATGCCACTTGCATTACCCCAGGTTAGTTTTACAAGTCCTGATTCAATAAGTTTCATGTTAGATTCATATACATCTTTTTTTAGTCTTTCAAGCACAATCCTGTACTCCCTTTTAAAATTTCTTTTGTTATTATTATGGCTTACAATGTATGATTATTTTTTCTAAAGTCACTACAATTTTTTCAATTTATAGTAAATTTCGTTGTTTCTGAGTTCTTTTTTCAGTTCTCTTATATTTGTATTTTCATCTATAACAACAAACTCAATACCCAAAATTTCGCAAAGGTCTTCCATTTGCTCAGTGTTTACAGAATAACTCATACTGGAGTGATGTGCACCACCAGCAAGTATCCATGCAGTGGCAGCAGTTGTCAAATCAGGTTTTGGAATCCATAAAGCCCTCGCAACCGGTAATTTTGGCATGTCTTCTTCCTGTTTAACAACCTCGATCTCATTAACTATCATTCTAAATCTATCTCCAAATTCTACAAGCGTAGCCTGAACTGCTTCTCCTTCTTTGGCATTGAATACCGATCTTGCTGGAGCTTCTTTGTTTCCTATAGACAAAGGATGAACTTCGAGAGACGGTGTGCTATCTGCAATGGACTCACACACCTCTAACATATGAGAACCTAGCTCTTTAACATTTCCAGGTTCAAAATGATATATGTAGTCTTCGATGAATGATGTACCTGTATCCTTGCCTTTTGACATTACTTTCATCGCTCTGACCAGTGCAGCAGTTTTCCAATCACCTTCTGCACCAAAACCATATCCTTCTTTCATTAGTCTCTGAACCGCCAATCCAGGTAATTGATGAAGTCCATAAAGGTTTTCAAAGGTTGTTGTAAAAGCTTTGGCCTCAACGCTTTCAAGAAATCTACGTAACGCAATTTCTATTTTTGCAGCTTCATGAAGAGACTTTTTGAATTGTTCTTCTGAAACAGTAGATTTTGTCAAAGCGTATTCATCTTCATATCTTTTTATCTGATTTTCTATTTCACTCTCTGTAACCTTATTAACAAATTCCAGGTAGTCACCAATAGCATAACCATGAACTTCATATCCCATATCTATATGAGCGTCCACTTTGTTTCCTTCCGTGACAGCTACATGTCTCATATTATCTCCGAGTCTTGCAACCTTCAAGTTTTGAAATTCTTTCCAACCAAGTGCTGCTCTAACCCAATTTTCAATTCTTGTTACTACTTTTTCATCCTTCCAGTGACCTGCTACTACTTTTCTTTTTATTCCCATCCTCGTGGCTATGAAACCAAATTCCCTTCCACCATGGGCAGATTGATTTGTATTCATATATTCCATATCAAGGGTATCCCATGGAATTTTCTGGTCAAACTGGGTATGGAAGTGCAGAAATGGCTTTTTCATTTCATTCAAAGCATGTATCCACATTTGTGCGGGAGAAAAGGTGTGCATCCAGCCAATTAACCCTATGCAATTATCATTAATATTAGCATCATTAATTATTTTTTTAATCTGGTTAGATTCCTTTAATATTGGCTTCCAGAGAGCATTCACAGGAATATTCTCTATACTGTTCAAATATCCTGCTATTTCTTTTGAATTGCTCTCTACTTTTTTTAATACTTTCTTACCATAAAGTTCTTCTGTACCTGTTATAAACCATACTTCATAATTTTTGTTATTTATAATAATCAATCTCCTTTCTTATGTAAGATCCATTATGTGTACCTAAACTATATTAGAAATTAACTTATTACTTTCTTTTTCGGATTAACGTATGAATTATTACAGCTATGATAATTAAAACACCAATAATGAATCGGGTCCAGAATCCTTTTAAGCCAGCTGCAACAATTCCGGCTTCAAGAGCGCCTATCATGAATGAACCCAGGAAAGTTCCGAATATAGTAGCTTCTCCACCAAACATGGAAGTTCCACCAACAAAAACCGCTGCCATGATCATCATTATATATCCGTCACCCATCGTTGGCCACCAGGTTCCCATTCGATACAGATCGAAAATTCCAGCAAAAGCAGCCATTGCACCCATCAGTGAAAAAGCCCCAATCTTAATCCAATCTACATTTACTCCCATCATTCTGGCAGATTCCTGGTTATCACCTACAAAGAGTACATGCTCCCCGAATTTATGTCTAAACAGGAAAAAATATAAAAATATTGTGGTACCAGCAAACCATAGTGATTGCATAGGTATACTGCCAATTTTTCCAACCAGAATTTGCTGGGAAAGTGTTCCACGCAGGGGTACTATTATAGCGGTTCCGTTTGATATCAAGTTGCTAAATCCTCTAATTAAAAACTGCATACCCAGAGTGACAACAATAGATGGAACGCCAATCTTTGCAATAATTAAACCATTTGTCATTCCAACGAGTATTCCAGAACCTATACAGGCTAATAAAGCTAACCAGAAACTCCCAGTAGCTGAAAAAACTGTTGCAAAAAGAAAACCCGATAAAGCCATTACAGAAGGGAAAGAAAGGTCGATTTCTCCCATGCCCAGTATAAAAGTCAATCCAAGTGCCATTAATCCAATTGTTGGCACTGAAGCAAGGAATGAAAAGTATATGCTGCTCTTTAAGAAAACGTTGGGACTTGTGATAATAAAGAATAGCACCACAAGACTTACCATTATGATCAGGCCTATTTGAGAGCTGTATTTACTGAAAAAACTCTGTTCAATTCTTTCTTTCGATTTTGTCATAGAAAAATCCTCCGTTCTCTCACTGGATTTTAGACTTTGTATATCTAATTAATTCTTCATTTAATTCTTCAAGAGAGATCTCTTCTCTTTTATATTCGCAAACGACTTCTCCTCTATCTATAACGACAAATCGATCAGACACAGGATAAACATTTGCTATATTATGTGAGATATATACACAGGATTTACCGTGTTCTTTAACCGTTCTGATAAAATTTAATACTTTTTTTACTTCCTGTATTGACAGCGCCATTGTTGGTTCATCAAGGATCACCAGGTCTGAGTCAAAATACATTGCCCTTGAAATGGCTACACCCTGTCTTTCTCCTCCAGAAAGCGTTCTAATATATGATTCGGCGCCAGCACCAATTCCTCTAAATCTCATCATCTCTCTCATGATTTTGTTTGTTTCTTTTATTTCCTCTTTCACTTTAATAAAACCGAGCTTATTTGTAATTTGCCTTCCAAGAAAGATATTCCTCCATAGCTGTTGTTTCTCTGCAAGTGCTTTTTCCTGGTAAACTGTTTCTATTCCCATTTTATGAGCCATTTTAACGCAATGATTATTGGGATTGATTTTCTTACCCTTTATGTACATTTCACCTTCATCAAAGGTATGAACTCCCGAAATTATCTTGATCAACGTGGATTTACCTGCACCATTGTCGCCTAGTACACCTACTACATCATTCTTTCCAACATTGAAATCAATCCCTCTTAAAGCTTTGACTCCTCCAAAAGATTTATGAATGTTTTTCATTTCTACGATATATTCGCTCAAGGGACTTCCTCCTTCAATACTGACTTTATAATCCAATTACAAAGGATAACTGGAAGGGGATTTCTCCCCTTCCAGTTTTTCGTAAAACTTTTATCAATATTATCTGATACCCTTTTCTGCCAGTGGCGCAATGAAGTCAATGTTATCTGCACTGACTAACCCACCACCAGTATCGATATGAAGTCCTGAGAAAGCAAATTTCTTCGTTAAGTAAATCTGCATTACAGGCAAGAAACCCTGTAAGAATGGCTGCTGGTCAAGAACAAGGTCGGTATAACCCGATTTGATACTTTCGGCTGTAGCTGGCGAAAGATCAAAACCTGCTCCATAAATTTCATCTGGACCGTAGCCTGCAGCTTCAAAGTATGTTTGTTGTGCTGATGTAAGGTTACCATGGTCAGTAACTACAACTTTACAATCTGGATTTGCCTGTAAGTATCCAACTATTACTGGAATTCCATTTGCAGAATCTTTATCCACTTCAGATGATATTTCTATGTAGTCAACTTCAAGTCCACCTTCTTCTAAGGCCTCTATAACACCAAGTGTTCTTTGCCCTCTTGTTGGCTGTGATTTAAGTCCCCATACAAGGGCTTTGTCTCCAGGTTCCACATCAGCTCTCTGAAGAATGCCCTGACCAAGTGTCCAGCCAGATGGATACAGCTCCTGTCCTACATATCCAAAACCTTCACTTGCAAAGTCGGCTTCCAACTCTGGCAATGTAGCGTTCTGACTGGTCACTATGATTCCTTTTCTAATTGCTTCTTCGACAAATGGTCTGTAAGCATCGCTGCCTGGATGTCCCATAATGGCAATTCCGTCAGGGTTGGCAGCTATTGCCTGTTCTAGTTGTGTTACCATTTTTTGTGGGCTCCACTCGGACCACAAATAATGCATCTCTACTCTGTCACCCAGTATTTCTGCTGCATGTACTGCGCCATTGTATACTACAGTTGCAAATGTTCCTCCAGGGCTACCTCCAGGGAAGAAATAAATTACAACCGGGTCATCTTCAGCTGCAAACATCATTGAGGGTAACGCTAGTACCATAAACAAAACAACAAAAAGTACTCCTAGCTTTTTAGACATATCCTCACTCCTTTCGGATTTTGTAGAAGCCAATCTCTGAAGCTATGAAACCACTTGAGAGAGTGGAATCTACTTGATAGCTTACCAATTTCTAAAGTATTTACTAATTATATACAACGTTATATACAACGTTTTCTAAAAACATAATAACAATTTTTTCTGTTTTTTTACAAACACAACTGAGCACTATTAAGCTTGATTATCAACGATAGTAGACAATGATACCGTTTTTTTTATAAAATAGACATAAATGTGTAAATAAACACAATAAAATCAACCCGTTATACTTTCCTTTTTCTCCATCACTAAATGACGTTATAATATAAAACAAAATCCTAAATCAAGCATGAGCAAAAGCTTATTCTTTAAGGAGGTATTTCTGTGGATGAAAGAATATTGAAGCATGCAAAAGTAATGGTCAAATACTCATTGGATTTAAAGCCAGGTGAAAAACTTGTTATAAGTGGAGAGCATGTTGTATTTCCACTTATGAAAGCTGTTTACAAAGAAGCACTTAAAGCTGGGGTTCTGGTCGATGTGCTCATAGAAGAACCTTCATTAAGGGAATTACTGCTCAAAAATGGAAATGAAGAACAACTCACCTATGTACCAGAAAAAATGTTTTCCATTGTTGAAAACACCGATGTTTTTCTAACATTGATGGGCACTTCTAATACCAGAATCATGTCAAATGTACCCGCAGACAATATTCGAAAAAAAACAGAAAGCCATCATGAATTACAGAAACTACTATTTGAGAGAATGGGCAAAAACGAGTTGCGATGGGCCGGCACACAATTTCCTACAGTAGCAAATGCTCAGGAAGCTTCCATGTCTTTGGCAGATTATGAGGATTTTGTTTACAGAGCCTGTCATATAAATAGTGAAGATCCAATAAAGGCATGGAATAAAATCCATGATGAACAACAAAAATATGCAGATTTCCTGGATAAAAAGAAGCATTTGAGAATTGTTTCTGAAGATACCGATATTGAGATGGATATTGAAGGCAGAAAATGGATAAATAGTGATGGACATAAAAATATGCCCTCTGGCGAAGTCTACACTGGTCCCATAGAAGATACGGTAAATGGGAAGATTCGATTCTCTTTCCCGGGGATTTTTCAGGGACAGGAAATAGAGGACATAAGGCTAACCTTTGAAAGCGGTAAGGTTTTGAAAGCTGAAGCTACAAAAGGTCAAGAATTACTGGAACAGATTTTACAGATTAGAGGGGCTAATTATGTTGGAGAAGTTGCCATGGGTACGAATTACAACATTAAAAAATTCACAAAAAATATGCTTTTTGATGAAAAGATAGGTGGAACAGTGCATCTAGCCATGGGCCAATCCCTCCCTGAAAGTGGAGGTAAGAATCAGTCAGATATTCACTGGGATATGTTATGCGATATAAGAACAGGTGGAGAGATTTATGCAGATGATGAGTTAATATATAAGGACGGTAAATTTATTATTTGAGATTAATATAAAAAATTAAGAAGGCCAGTTAATCTGGCCTTTTTTGTTTATAAGTTTTATATTTTAAACTATACCGTTTCCCGCAAATTTGAATCCTTCATTAAATAGTTGCAAACAAGCTTTTACCACTTCAGTATCGTAGAGCCTGCCAGAATTATCTTCAATTTCTTTTAACGCAAACCTAACACCATAATCCTGTCTGTAAGGCCTGTAAAAACTCATCGCAGCTACAACTTCAGCCACAGCAAGTATTTTCCCTTCTATGCTCATTCTTTCTCCGGTTAAACCATTTGGATAACCAGAACCATCAATCTTTTCATGGTGTTCAAGAACAGCTCTCGCTGAAGATTCTGGCAAACATGCCTTCTTTGCCAATTCGTAAGCTATTCTTGGATGATCAAAGATTAACTGTCTTTCTAGTTTCATAAGAGGTCCAGGTTTATTAAGAAGTTCAACCGATTGTGAAAGCATTCCCGCATCGTGAATTTCGCTTGCAATTTTCAGAGATTCCACCTGGTCTTCATTTTGTTCTAACTTTATTCCTATTTCTTTTGAAAGCTCAGATACATTAGTATTATGATCCTCAATGTAAATATTTCTGAACCTTAGCATATCGGAAATCATATCCGCAATTCTGTGCAAAAAATCCACCTTGCTAAGTTCTTTAAAATCCATCATCAGCAAATCAGTTTTATATCGTTTCATTTGCTGATCATCCATTTGAGTTTTATCAATTTTTGAAACACTTTCTACCTTGTTAACAGGGTGTAGTTTTTTCAGGTTCGTCAGCAAACTGATATTCGTTTTTTTATAGTCATAAAGGCAGTTAACAGTAAGAGGAAACTTCATAACAAGTGGGTTGAGTAATGCTTCATATTTGAACAGCTCCGAAACTCTTATGTTGTTATCTAAAAGCCAGGAGATTTCTTCAACAGCACACAACCCTTCAAACCCTTCATTTAAAGCAGGTTTTGTCTCATTTTCAAGTTTGGAAATCACTTCATCGGCATCAAAAGAACCATTATCTGAATACTCCTGATTAAAATCAATCAGTTTCATTTCACCCGAATCAACTAAATAATCAAGATCAATATTGTCTTTAGCAAGTCCATACACAATAAATAGCTTTTGAAGGAAACTTATTGTAGATATAAAGCATTCTCATACCACTCTTAAGGTTTTCATTGAAGTAAGTACCAATTTTATCTTCAAGCTTATTTATACTGTTATATACGATTAAATTGTGCTTTCCGAAGTCTTGAATCGCCGGTTTTGTTGATTCAGACTCATCCATAGTTACACCCCGGTGGCATAAAATATTCCTCTTGATTCTAGCATAAAACAGCCAGATTCCAGTTCATCGTTAATTGTCTAAAAGCTTCTCGCTTACTAATTTATAAATTCAAATAGTGCTTCCAAAAATACTTCTTGTTTTTCTATATATGGTATATGACCTGTATCTTTTACTATAATCAGTTGAGAATTAACCAGCTCTTTGTTGAATCTTTTTGCATATTCAACATCTATCAATTCATCTTTATCTCCCCATATTATCAGTGTTGGAGTTTTAACTATCTTAATCTTTTCTGCTATGGAACCACCATCGTCATCTTTGCTGAATTTGTACAGCGTTTTTGAAGGGATGTTGTACACTAAACTGTAGGTGGGTTTAAAATCTGAAATATCTACCGCTTTCTGATCATAAAACGCAAGTTTAAAAACGTTTCTTTGAAGGAAATAGTTTTGAAAAGCCACTCTTAGATACAGACTTCCAATAAATTCGTTGGATGGAATACTTCTTTCGTTCTGTATGTAACCTCCTGAATCAACAAGAATCAGCTTGTTTACAGATTCTGGATGATTTAGAACAAGATTTAGAGCAACTTCTCCACCCATTGAATGCCCGAGTAAATTGAATTCTTTAATGCCAAGTTCTTTCAAAGTTAGATAAACGAAGTCCGATAGTGATTCTTTTGAGTAATTAAAACTCTCATTTTTTGTGGAAAAACCAAATCCTATGAGATCGGGAGCAATGATATGATAATGGTCCTCCAACGAAGGAATAATGCTGCTGTAATCATAAGAGGAACCAAGAAAACCATGTATTAGAACAAGAACATCACTGTTTCCGTTCCCGGCTTCTCTGTACGCAATTTTCTCTCCATTTACATCTATATATTCTACATTTTGTAAAACGTCTGACTTTTCACCGGAAGTGGCAATATAAGCGCTGTTTCCCAGCGAAAACATTACTAACAAACCTAAAGCTAAAGCTCCATATCCAAGAGCCTGAAGAAAAAACTTCATCCCATCACTTCCCGTAGTTATTAAATAACCCCATTACATTCTCATTTGTACTTCACATCAAAAAAACAAATACACTAATTTTTTTGAACAGCGTTTAGCCTCTAATTATTGTAAATACAATATATATTAAATAACCCGAAAGTAACAACAAGCCTTCTATTCTGCTTATCTTCATTCTTGTTGTAGAAAAAATCATAAGTATACCCGTGAATATCAGCATAACAAAAAGATCAATCCAGTAAGTATTTATCGTTACATTAACTGGATTCACCAAGGATGTAAGTCCTAAAACAAGCAATAAATTGAATATATTTGAACCGACGATATTTCCTATAGCAATTCCCATTTCTTTTTTCAACGAAGCAGTTACCGAGGTAACCAGTTCAGGTAAGGATGTCCCAATCGCAACTATCGTCAAACCTATCATGGCATCTGACATACCAAGGAAAGTCGCAATAAAACTGGCAGAATCTACCACAAGTTTTCCGCCTATAACAACTATCACAAGACCTAGTACAGTCAAAAACAGATTTTTTTCCATTCTTGAATCTTTAGCAAATTGATTTTTTTCTTTACTTTTTAGTAGTTCCTGCTGACCTTTAGCCATTGAGAAAAGATATTCAAAGAAAACCACAAAAAATAAAAGAAGAATTATTCCTTCACGAATGCCCAAAACGGGATTTTCCCGAAATGCAATCATTGTGAATACTGCTGCACTTATAATTATTGCAAAAGGTATTTCCTTTCTAACCGTTGATGATTCGACACAAAGGGGAAGTATTATTGCAGACACTCCTACAATAAGTCCAACATTAGCAATATTACTACCCACAACATTGGAAAGGGCTATTTCACCCAAACCATTGAAAGAAGCCGAAAGACTAACAGCGAGCTCAGGAGCGCTTGTGCCAAAAGCGACAACTGTCAATCCAATAAACAAAGGCGAGACACCAAAACTTCTGGCGAGATTTCCGGCACCTTCCACGAGCCAATCGGCGCCCTTGATGAGCATTAAGAAACCTAGACTTAGAAGCACAAGGTTTAGTATCAATTAATCACCCACGTCAGAGATTAATATTGCTAGAAATCCCGTAATCGATACACTAGATCATTTTCACTTTATTTTCTTCTGTACCTCATTATAAAATTTTTCTATAGATTCATAGGCTTCATCAGGGAGTTTGTTATACCCTTCTTTGGTTCTTTCAAGCGTCAGAATATAATCAAGTCGCGTCTTCAATTGCTTTGACAGGAACCTCAGGTATTCTTCGTCTTCGAGATCCGGAGCAAATCCTTCCACTTCAAGTATATCTATATCGGAGAAACCACCCCAATTTTTAAATCCATCAGCACCTTCAATAATTTTCTCCAATATTGAGAGTGTTGTTTCCTTTTTAATTTTTTTGCCCATAAAGTATCCTGTGTTCAATACATAGCAGGAAACACTGTGCTTTTCAAAAAGATCCTTGAACCCAATGAAATCATATTTTAATGGATAAGTTCTAAAAGGATTGGCGTAAGGTTCAAAAACAAGTGCATCTGCATCTGTACCAGGAGCAAGTCTCTCAGCAGATGTTCTTTTTGTGGCCAGTGTTGCTCCCAGTGCTGAAGCAAGACATGGATTTGATATCTTCAAAACTGGTGGTAAGACAGGGTCTTTCATCAGCCATGCAACAGCATTTACAGATTCTTCGAACTTGTTAACTCTATTTGGAGACCAGAGCATGGATTTGATTGCTCTCCCATTTCCATTTCGAATATCCTCTGTTACTGGAACCAGATCACCGTTGTCATCTATCGTTGCTCCTACATTTTGAAGTGTTAGCAGATACTTATTGTCTGGAGAAGAGGGTGGATAATCTGCTGTTTTATCAAAATATGCTGGTTCGAGCGCCACTGATGAACCATCTTCCAGTGAAATTATAAAAGCGTCATCGTGGAGGATGGTGACATCGTACTTATTCTTATGTTTTGCGTGTGTAAGAGTTGATTTGCCCGATCCGGACAAACCAAAAACGCCCATAACAAAACTTCTGTCACCCTCAAGGTTGTAACGTTTTTGTCCACCATGACAGGCTACATAACCGTTCCTGCTTGCACAACTCCAGGCAAGTGTCAGGGTTCCCTTTTTGAATTCTCCAAAATATCTCATACCTAAAATAGCTGCCACATTATGATCGGAATCGAAAAACGTTAAACCATATGGATGATCTGGATGTTCCCAATCTGGGTCTGTGTAAACGAAAATATCGCCTTCATCGGGTATTTCCCTGGAACTTTGATACATATCGACATAATAGCTTTCAAGAGACTGGAAATTAAGCAACCAATTGTAAAGGAGGTTTTCATGATTTTCAGGAATTAAAAGATGTGCCCTAACCATGTAATCTTCATGTAAACCAACAAATGCCTGGGCATGGTACATCTTTTTATATCTTGATTTGTATATGGCTTCTCTGATTTTTGTAGCAAGGTCATCAAGATCCAATCCGGATTCACCCACTATTTTTCGTGCACCTGCATAACGACCATATACTGCGCCATCATTGAACAACAATATCTTGGTATGTGGATCAAGACCGAGTCTCTCTGGTTCGTATACTTCATTTTGCGTGACTATGGTTCCCGGAGATTCCTTTGCAAGTTTGTAAGCTTCACGCCTTGAATTTACATTTACCACATTATTTCTATAAAATGCCGTTTCTATTGTCACTCTAAAACGAGAAAATATTTTGTTATCCTTTGAGATCTCAGAAGTGTTGAAGCTCGACCTTGTTGCCATGAATATCCCCCCCTCAAGTTTGTCAACAAAATAACTATAACACCTTAATCATACGTTGAAAACTTCATTTAAAATCAAATAAAAGAAACTGCGAGAACTCATTATGTTTTATCTCTTTTGACAGCTTGATTGCTAATAGAAGTGCTATTATAAGCCCTTTATACCAAACATGACATGAGTAAACATTATGAAAATGGTTTATCTATCAAACAGATTTTTGGTAGTCTCGAGATTTTCGTAGCTTTTATAAATAAGGAAAGCTATAAAAGCACTTGCAGCGTAAAATACCGTACTTAAAATAAACAATGTCGTATAACCAGAAATTGAGGCCCCAACAATTAGGCCAAAAAGCAGGGCAGCAACAGCTCTTACAGAATTATTCAGGAAACCATTCATACCAGATATTGTTGAAAGTTTATCAGAGGGGAGATGTGAAAATACAACTGAGTTCATTATAGGCACAGTAGTATTCATAAATACAAACCTAAGAGCATAAACCACCGTAAAGGCATAGGGATCCCTAATAAAAGCAAAAGATAAAATTAACGGGACCACTAAAATTTGCATGGTGAGCACAAATTTCAACGGACCAAAGGTTTTTCCAAACTTGTGGGAGAAGGTTGAACCTAATGCTGTACCCAATTGCGCTATTGAAAGTGCAATACCTATACCTGTAGGTGTCATACCAAAAAGATCTTTAAAAATTAGATTCCCAAAGTGTATGAATAATCCAGCTCCGAATCCAACTGTCGCAGTGGATATGAAGAACAAAACCATTATTTTTTTCTGCTGTTTGTCAAAACCGGAGAAGTCAAATGGATTAACTCTTTCAGTTTTAATCTTATCCGGTTCCAGTTTGAATAACGGAAGAAGTGCTGCAAAGGTAACAATCATAGAAAGTATAAGGGTTATTCGCAAACCAATAATATCGCCAAGCAACCCCCCTATGAAATTACCAAAAACACCGCTCCCCATCATAAGCCCAAAATTCGCACCGAAAGCCTTAGCTCTTGATTTTGAATCGGTACTAGTAGTAAAAGCAGCTAAAACAATAGTAAATCTCGCTGCAGTAAAACCGCCTCTGAAAAAAGATAATGTGAGCAATACAGGAACACTTACATTGAACGTCATCATAATTGCTACAACGGGCATTAAAACAGTTGTGTAGATCATCATCCGTTTTCTACCCATAGCATCTGCCATGATACCCATTAAAAGACCTATTATAGCTGTTCCCCAAAGCGCGGCAGATTGTGTAGAACCAATTACGCTATTTGAATATCCAGCGTCTCTCAAAAACAGATTAAAAAGCACACGGAACATCGCTACCGTGGTGCCCGTAATTGCGGTATATGAAAGAAGATATCTTACATCTTTGTTCATACAGATCCTCCGTTGATTAGCAAAGCTTACTTTATTTTAGCATGTCTAATTACTGATGACCACTACTGCTTTTGAAGTTTTTCTTATGAAAGAATTAACAAAAATACACTTACGGAATAGACAAATACAATGGTCCATGGTGTAGAATTTTTTTGTAAGCCATGTATGTCTGAATATTCTTGATCCTTATTAATATGTAACAATTCAAAATAGTTGTTTTAAATTTTGTTATTCGTAACTTATGATATAATTATTCATGAGACCGACTAAATTTGTCTTGTTTTCTTAAATGATAATTTAAAGGAGGTTTTTGTATGAAAATTGGTGATTACATTCAGAGCGCTGATTGGAAATCTGAAAAACATGTTCCTGTTATTGATGCTCCTGATACGGTTGAAGCAGGTAACCCATTTGAGGTTGAGGTTAGTGTAGGTAAAGAAATACCTCATCCTAACACCCTTGAACATCATATTAAATGGGCAGACCTTTATGTAAAGTATGATGACAGCAATTTGTTGGTACACCTTACGCATTTTGAATTTACCCCGGTTCTTTCAGATCCTAAGGGAAAAATACAGATTAAACTTGAAAAACCTGGTACACTTATTGCAGTTATTTACTGTAATATCCATGGGCTATGGGAAGGTTCAAAAAAATATTCAGTCAAATGAGGTGAAATTATGCAAAAGTACAGATGCATTGTATGCGGGTATATCTATGACCCAGAATTGGGAGACCCGGACAACGGTGTAGAACCCGGTACTGCTTTTAATGATCTTCCTGAAGATTGGGTTTGTCCACTTTGTGGTGCGAGCCAGGATGAATTTGAACCTATTTAATGAATTACAGAGTTAAAAAGGCGGTTTTATACCGCCTTTTTTCATTGTATTACAGGAGGAGATAATGTGAAAGAGTTCAACATTGCACTCTCTGGTGAAGCAGGTCAGGGATTGCAAACTGCTGGTAATTTGATTGCAAAATCGTTATTCAAGGCCGGTTGTTACATTTTCACAGACAAAAGTTACCATTCTAGGATTCGCGGTGGTGAATAAATTTACAGAATAAGAGTATCTGATAACCCCGTAAATTGTAAAAAAGAAGAGCCTGATTTGATAGTTTCATTGAAATCAGAGACGACAAACACAATAAAAGCTTTAGTAAAGGATTCTACTGTTATTCTCGCCAATGAAAAAAGCAAAGATGGCCTTGATTAGAAGCTCAATTCTTTCCTTTCAATAAACTAGCTGAAGAAGCTGGAAACAAAAAACAATGAACGTTGTTATTGCTGGTATGATATTGAACCTATTCGATGTCCCTATAGAAATCCCAAAGGAACTTTTAAAGAAAACATTTGGAGATAAAGAAAAGGTATTGAAGGCAAATAATGAAGCTCTAAGATATGGTTATGAACTTAACAATGAACTTGAAAAACCTCAAATAGATAAGAATCGTGAGAAAGATACCATTATATTAACAGGAACAGATGAAGCAGGTTTGGGGGCGATAAGTGCGGGATGCAAATTTCTCTCAACATATCCTATGACTCCGGGTACAGGTGTAATGCTTTATCTTACAAACCGCGCAGACAAATATTCAATAGTGGTTGAACAGGCTGAGGACGAAATCGCTGCGATAAATATGGCTATCGGAGTTTCTTATGCGGGCACAAGGGCCATGGCCACTACTTATGGTGGTGGATTTGCGCTGATGCAAGAAGGATTCAGTCTTGCAGGTATGACAGAAACACCTGTGGTTGTCGTTGATTCACAAAGACCCGCTCCCGCTACTGGAATGCCTACGCGAACAGGACAGGAAGATCTATTTTTCACCATAAAAGCAGGACACGGAGAGTTTTCACGATATATTGTTGCCCCACGCACACCAAAAGAAGCCTTTGAATATATCAGGAAGGCTTTTTATCTATCTGATAAATATCAGATTCCGTCTGTTGTATTACTCTTACAACAACTAACTGATTCATATTTCATTTGTCAGAAACCTGAAGTAGTAGAAGAATATAATAAACGATTTATAGTAGATTCTTATGAAGATTACAAGCGTTTCGAATTAACAGAAAATGGTGTCTCACCAAGAGCGATCCCAGGTGGTAAAGGCCTCGTAAGGGTGGACAGCGACGAACACGATGAATACGGTTTCATAACTGAAGACATAGACATAAGAAAGAAAATGGTTGAAAAGAGAAACATAAAGACTGAAGAACTCAATGAGGAAATGGATAAACCCGTTACACATAATCTTAAAGCAAAAAAGATTATCATAGGCTGGGGCGATTCCTGGGGCGTAATTGATGAGGTTTCCAAAAAGAATGACCTTGGTTATATTCATTATTCAGAATTGTTCCCTCTGAGAACAGAACTATTTGATGACCTTGAGGATAAAGAACTTGTCGTTGTGGAAGGTAATTATTCAGGGCTTTTTGCAGAATATCTAAGCAGTGAAGTCAGAATTCCCTTTACAAGAATTGGAAAATACGATGGACGTCCCATAACTCCTACCTGGCTTGAAAAAGAGTTAAAAGGAGTTGATGTATTATGACATTTCTAAGAGATACCGAGTTTGCATGGTGCCCTGGTTGTGGTAATTTTGCTATTAGACTTGCCCTTGCAGAAACATTGAAAGAACTCAAGTTAAAACCTCAAAAAACATTAATGGTTATTGGAATTGGTCAAGCTGCCAAAATGCCACATTACTTGAACATAAATTTCTTCAATGGTTTGCACGGAAGAAGTTTACCTGTTGCCTTTGCAGCCAAGGCAGTTCATCCAGATCTTACAGTTATAGCTGAATCCGGTGATGGAGATATGTACGGAGAAGGTGGCAACCACCTTGTTCATGCAATAAGAAGAAACTTCGATGTCACCATACTTGTTCATAACAACCAGATTTATGGTCTCACCAAGGGTCAGGGTTCTCCAACAACAGAAATGGGGCATAAAACCAGTTCTCAGGTAAAGGGCGTTATTAACGAACCACTCAATCCTCTTGCACTGGCTCTTTCACTTAATGCACCTTTTGTAGCCAGAACATGGTCTGGTGCAAAAGACCATTTTAAAAGGATTGTATCTGAAGACGATAATTCATACGATGTAACTGATAAAGTAATAGCATTTGAAAAATCGCTGGAATTTGGTGAAAAAATACCCATGGGGATAATCTATAAAAAAGAAAGATAAACCTATCATGATCTACATCATGTGCTTCAAAAAGGCACAAAGCTTGTTGAATTAACCGAGATGCCGGATGTAACACATGAAATTGAAAAAATGAGTTAGCTCTGTTGTATAAAGAAAAACTGCGCCTTTTTAAGGCGCGGTCTTTTATTGGAAGAAAGGAGGTTAGAACGTTTCGTAATATCTAATCAATTCGGCTTTTGTTTTTTCAGTTAGTCCTAGTTTATCGATTTCCTGTTTTAGCTGATCGTAACTTCCCTTACCTCTTATGTAACTGTTAACTCTTGCTGTAGCAGTTGAATCAACTATTTCTTCATCGTCATAGATATCTTTATATATCTGGTAAAAATCCCATTCCTGCTTCAAAAAATACTTCTGATGATAATATTCTGCAAGATAAAAAATCTCAAGTGGCCTAATTTCTGTATATGCTCTCATTCCGCTTTCATCTTCTTTTTCCTTAATAAACTGTTCAGCTATTTCTTTTTGGAAATCGTTATGGTAAAGAATCAATGACATGTACTGCCTGCTATACGATTGATAATATGGAGAATGATTATTCCAGAATGTCTCCAAAAGTTCCTTATAACTTATTATTGAAGGATCATATTCA
>JAYEJL010000007.1:0-11236 GCA_034660555.1 Thermotogota bacterium | reverse complement strand
GGTCACCAAGTCTGTAGTAGGCTGGATTTTCTTTTGTACCTCCCGCATAACCTACTCGAGTTCTGTAAACTCCTTCTGCTGCTCCAAAACTCGCTTCAGATCCCCAGAAACAACCCATACTAAAAGTTGCTATATCCAATTGTTCTGGAACATTCTGATCAATAATCGGTATCTCATTACCTCTCGAAACCATCGCCAATCCTCCTATGAAAATAAACATCAGAGCAAACTTAATAAACTTCATCCAATTCAACTCCTCGTATTCTGATTATATTACTCGGAATTAAGACATACATGTTCTTTAATATGTTCAACAAAAAGACAAAGTTTCTACCATTCGCATTTTTCCTTTGATAATTTTTATTTATTCTTTTGTTTTACCGAAATATAGATGTCCAACTCTGATTGATCACTCACTATCTATAATAAAGTGGTAATCATATAGTTCGAAATCGAATTTACCCACATGTTCGTAATTTGACTGTGGCAGTTATTCACTATAAATGCAATTATATACTGTCTTAGTTTGTCCAATTTTCCTTTATGAGTGAAAATGGCATATGTTTGTTCAAGTACTTCCACCTCTACCATTCCTTCAGGAATATCCTTAAAGCTTTTTACCTCAATACATGCCATATAATCCCATTTCTCCATGCTTACAGGATCGATATCAGTACTCATAAGACCGTAAGCACATCCTGGAACAGCATCTCTAACTTCAGACATTCTCTTATTGAATTGTTCCATAATTTGGGCGCCATCTTTACTATGTCACTAACATCTCCGTAGTATCTAAGACCCCCTGCTCTAAAAGACCCTCGCTTCTTTATGATTGTTTCTATGTTCTTCGTCTCCTACAAAAGAGGAGTTAAATTGAAAACAGAAATTTTTGTTCGTAGATTATATATCTTTAGTGCTTAAATTAAATATGTTTTCTCTAAATTAATAGAAAAATATTCTAAATAATAATTTCTGTTAGTCGTTGAGAATAATTTCAAACATTATACCGGCAGCTCTGCCAGTATAATCCCAACTGTAGGTTGGTGATTTAATAATTTGTCCGGGTTTCATTAATTTTGAAGCGCCAGATGCATTGGGTTTACCATCTTCTCCAAATGTTTCGAATGAATAATAAGAGTACCTTTCTTTCATACCTTGAGGAGGCACTATGGATCTTGCATTATAATCTGAATCAGTGGAACGTCTTTGAGTTATTGCAGCAATTATTAATGATTTATCTGAAGTAGTTAAATTATCAAAGGTTATTGATTCCACTGATTGTTCTCCTGAAGTTTTTCTAATAATTGTCCCAATGCCATTAAATTTATTAATACATATGGCAGTAATATACCAATGCATCTCTTCAGAAATTTCGAAGGAATATGAAGCTGGTTCATTTTCTCCTGCTATTTTGTAAGCTGCAGATACTGTTGGTCTTTCATAGTCGCTTTCATTAGTGGAATGCCCGATAATTGAGAAACCCTGTAAAGATGATGGATCATTCGCCCATTTATCATCTATCCTGTTATCTGTGTGAAGAATTACAATTATCATATCTCCTGTTTCAACTCCAGGAGGTTTATTAACTGAAACATTTGCTGTCTGTTGCAGAATTGATTGATTTTCAGTAAAGCCTTTCCAAATAGGAGTAAAATTTGCCGTAATTGTTGCATTTTGATCGGGCATCAAATATTTGGTTTCAGCAGAAGCTTCGTCTTCAAATGAACCTGCTGTGGCTATCCATTTATCAAAGGCGTATTCTGTATCTGGTACTGCAGATAAGCCAATTCTTACTGATGATGGATAGTAATGATCACCCGGAGCTGGAGAAACACTCCCGGCATTTTCTGAATTTACCCTCATTGATAGTTTCCTGACTGGTATTGTCCTTGAAACAGTCTCTGTATTTCCTGCTTTATCGTAAGCTGTGGCTCTAACAACCAGATTTTCTTCGTTTAGTTCATCAACAGGAATAATCCATTTTGTGTTACCTTTATTGACAAATGTATAAGTTTCAGTAGTGGTTCCTTTATTTACTTCGATTCTTATTTTATCAAAACAAGTGTCTGTGGCTGTCCAGGAAAGAGTCGTTTCCACAAAATTGTTTTCATTTTTAAAAGCGCATACTGAAAAATCCAGTTTGGGTAGTATATTGTCTATTGTAAGATTAATTTGCTTTGAGGCTACATTACCACAACAATCTTCTACAGTAATAGTTGCATAATATGTTTCACAATCAATAACTTTGTCTTGATCAAAACTCAAAACAAGTTCACCCCGACCAACATTATCATAAATATTAGAGTTAAATGTCCAATTATCAGAACATATTTCTGCAGAAATTTTATGTAAATTTACTCCTTCATTACTGGGGGAGAAAGCAAACTCAAATTCCTTAGATAAATCATTAACATATTCTGGTACTGGTTGAGGTGAAATAATTTCTACAGATGGAGGTTTATCGTTCTCTTTAAAAGCAGCGTAAACAATCTTATCATTATCCATTATCAGTTCGATTTTCTCTTTTTCAGAAATAATGTCTCCGTCCCATTTAACAAAACTAGAACAGTTATCAGGAATTGCTTCAAGTTCAACTATTTCTCCCTGGGAATATGTGTTTTTTTCTGGTTCAATTTTTATCCTTCCATCGCCCTCAACTATTGTAGTTAATATATAACCCTCACTATCATTCGAAAAAAATACTTTCACTTCTTTATTAGAGTTCATAAGTAAAGTCGCAGATTCACGGCTGGAATAAAATTCTCCGTTCACTTCCCATTTAATGAACTTCCATCCATCAGTTGGAGTAGCGGATAATATAATTTCAATCTCTTCTTCATATGTGTAGGTTCCTGGAGAAGTAGGCGATGTATCTCCTTCACCCTCAGGTTCGAGCATGAACAATGTATATTCTTCTGGGGAGATTTCTTCAAAGTAGGCACTTACTTCTTTGTCTGCATCCATGATCAAGGTAGTTGAGTCTTCAGTAGAGTATTCGGTTCCATCCACTTCCCACTTGACGAACTCCCATCCATCAGCTGGAGTCGCGGTTAATGAAATTACTGAATTTTCAGCATATTCATAAGTTCCTGAAGCAAGTTCTATCTCTCCCTCTCCTTGAGATTTTAAAACAGTCAATGTATATTTAACTCCAGGTGGTTCTGCATTTTCAAAGTAAGCAGTAGCTGTAAGACTTTTATTTATTGTTATTGTCGTCGATGCCTTTGTTTCTTCAATACCATCTATTATCCATCTTTCAAAAACTGAGCTTTCAGAAGGAGCTGCAATAATTTCTTGTGTCATACCTTCATAATAAAGATATTCCCCTTCAAAGGGGTAAACTGATCCTGAAGCATCTTCTGTAGTTTCAATTTCTATATTTAGATACAATATTTCCTTTGGTGGGCATGCAGTTAACAGAAAGATTACTAACAAACCTGTAAGTATGAAAAGTGAAATTCTCTTCATAATGTTTGCCCCCTCTAGACTGCAACTTTTTTAACATCCTAGTTATTGTAATAAAGGTCAAAGTAAAATCACAGACTATTACTCTCAAATAATAGCACGAAATTTTAATAAACAACAAAACAATTCGAAAAATAAAATCACGTGAAACAAATTAAAAATTGAGATAAGCTCATATAGAAAACGAGAAGAACCCAGTTGACGAGAAAGCGAGACTAAAAGAAAGTCAAACGTTCCACTTGGTCCATCGAACTAAACCCCGAGACTCGACGAAAACCACCATAAATAACAATAGACGTGAACCGACAGGTTCGAAAAACACGTCTAGTCGTCCAGCACTGACGTTTCGTCTAACGCTTGCTGAACGCGGCGCTTCGTCAATCGACGATAAAAATCAAGAAAACGTTGTCGGTTGTTGGTTGTAGGTTGTTCGGAAGTACAAAAGACAAAACATTGATATGCGATTTGTAAAGCAATCGGATATGCTGAGCGAAGCTCAGGATGTGCGAGCTGCGCTTGGATATGCGCTTTGCAGATAAAATTAAAAATCTACACCCCCAGCTAGGTACAGCTGGCCACCCTCAAGGGTGGAATCTAAAATTAAAATCGAGATTCGAGAACCGAGATCAGAGATCCGACTAAAACCATTAATAAAAAACGTTGTACGATAGTAGTTTGTGCGTTGTTTGGAAAGTTCAAATATAAGAGTTCAGGATAAAAACCGCATTTTGGTTTATATGTTTTAGAATCTCCTCTATTTGAGAGGAGGGGACCACGAAGTGGTGAGGTGTGTTTCTTTAAGCGCACTTGTGCACAGTAGCTTTAAAATTAAATCTAGGGATTATCGGTTCTTATTTTTTGTTGTTTTATCACACTCTCTAATTCTCGTTTTTAAAAATGAAAGATTAGTCGGGGGCTCTATTCTCTTTATTTAACCATTTTTTTGTTCTTTCTCGGTTTCTCGTTTCTTCGAATCTTCTCGGATTCTCGCTTTCTTAGGATCACTCAGTTCCCTTACAGAGTTCAAGAAATTCACAGTAATTACAGCGTCTTCCAGGATTTTTCTCAAAAAAGGAGATGTCTTTTGGTTTATTTAGTTGGGGATCTTCGCAGTATTTATCTATTTCACTGATACTTTTTTCAATATATTTCTTTGTATTTGCTATTTCCTTTTCACTAAATTCGTGAACAGATCTATCTCCAGTTAACAGATATTCGTTAACACATTTAATGTTGCTAAGTTCAGCGTTTTTATACTTTTCAAGCACATATATTGTGTATAATTTTAGTTGTCTCTTATCTTTTTCCTCATTGGGTCTTCCTGTTTTCCAATCAATTATGTAAATAGTATTTTTATTTGTTTTGTAAAGAAAATCAATGATCGAGAAAACACGAACTCCATTGTACTTAAATGATGGGAAGTCTTCATCAACTTCTAATATCTGGAATTCGCTATTCTTTATTCTTTTGAATACTTCCGAACCAGAAAAATTCTCTATACAGATCTCAGCTCTTTTTGTTATTTTAGAAGAATTTTGCCTTAGAAAGCTTTTGTTACCGTAGTATATTTCTTGAAGCATTGTAAATTCCTTAGGCCAGCGTTCCCAATCAGCTCTATTATTAATTGAATCTTTCCACGCTTCATTCAGTTTCTCCCTTATGTCTTTAATGGATAAGGCTTTTTGTATTTTCTTGTTAAGTATGGCCTTTTTGACCTCGTCATGTACTGCCTGACCAAGTAATGCATATATATTCTGCAGTTTATTTAGAAGATATGCCTTTCTTGTAAATTCTGATGCATTTTGTTCCCAGCCTTTCCAGTGAGCATATGTTTTGAAGAAATATTTTCTTCTACACTCATCAAAGACATTTTGCTTCGATAATGACCAGGATTTTTCAGGGTAATCAAGAAACATATAAACACTTCCTGTTATTGAGTATGTATTAAGTTTATATCAAATTTATTAGTTAATCAAATTCCAACAATATACAAGTCCATAAAAATAATATTCTCATTCCAAGCAACAAATTTTAATTTTTTACTTAAAATGATTTAAATTTATAAATATTCTTCAATTTTTTATTTGTTCTGTAATTCTTATTTTCCTTTCATAATTGATTATATTTGGTGTTTACAGACACTTTTTCTTGTTTTATTGTCATTCTTTTCTTGAATTTTATCAATTATTTTATAATATTCTTCAATTTTTCCTGACATTATTAAATTAAAAGTGTATATTATAAATAGAAATCAACGAGATGTTTAGGAGGGGTTGAAATGTTCAAAAGAAAATTTAGAAATTACAGCAACATCGAAGGAATTATTGAGTCTCAGAAAGAAAAAGTTTATTCAGATCTCCTCATCAATGTAAGACCTTCAGTGTAACGAGCCTTTTAAAAAGGGGGGTTGCAATATAAAAGAAAGAGAAAAGAAGATCCATTTCAAGGAAGTAGATAATATTTTGGAAACAACTAGAATTGATACGCTTAAAAGAATTCACGTTTACAGGTAATAAGTAAAACTTTAAAGGAGGATGATAATAATGAAAAGATTGTATAGAAATGCAAAAGACATAGAAAAATTGGTATAGGAACAGAAATTACAGGCACTGAAGGATCTCTTTTGGAGAAGCTGAACGGTACCACCTAAACTTTTGGCACCCATTACGGGTGCCTTTTTTGTTTTGTAAATTACTATTTATAACTAATCAGAAAAAGCAAAACCTTCTTCAAAAAGTTCAAGGCATACTTTTACTGCTGTTTCATTGTAAAGCATACCAGCATTATTTCTTATTTCGTTGAATGCTTCGTTGAATTCAAGAGCAGGTCTATAAGGTCTGTGAGAAGTCATGGCCTCTACTACATCAGCTATTGCAAGAATTTGGGCTTCTAATGTTATCTCTCCATTTTTTAAACCATCGGAATAACCGCTTCCATCAAGTCGTTCGTGGTGCTGTTTTCAGTTCTCCAGGCTTGTTCAAAATTTCTGAAGGCACAAAGGTTCTTCCAATATCATGTCTTCAAGATGCAGAATTTTTAATGAAGATGATTCCTAAACCATTAGAAAAACATTCAATCAATTAATTATATCATTTACCATTTGCAAAACGCATTTGCTCTTTTGCTTATATAAGCTAAAATAAGAATAGAGAGGAGGAATATTATGTATGATGTCATTATAATTGGTGGAGGACCAGGAGGTTATGTAGTATCCATTAGGCTAAGTAAACTTGGTAAAAACGTTGTGCTTATTGAAAAAAATGAATTAGGAGGTACCTGTACCAACGTAGGTTGTATACCTACAAAAGCTTTGTTGAACGCTTCACATCTTTATTCTGAAATGAATGATAAAGGTAAACGTTTCGGTGTAACTGCAGAAGAACTCAGCTACGATGTAGGCAAAGTAATGAAGCACTCAAAAAAAGCAGTTACACTATCCCGTAAAGGTATAGAACATTTGTTGAATGAGAACAATGTAGAAATTATTGAAGGTACAGCAGAAATAGTAGATAAAGGAAAAATCAGAATTAAAGAGAACGGTGCATTTGTTGAAGGACAGAATTTGATCCTTGCTCAGGGCTCAAATCCAGCCAATTTTCCGCCTTTTGAAAATGTCGAAGGCATTATGACCAGCGACGATGTTTTTAGCATGGAAAAATTCCCTGAATCAATTCTTATAATAGGTGGTGGATATATTGGAGTTGAATTTGCTACATTCTTTTCTTCCTTCGGAGTGAAGGTCAATCTTGTTGAAGTTCTTGATCAGATACTTTCAACAGAGGATAAAGATGTTGCCGAAGATATCAAAAAATCACTCAAAAGGAAGGGAGTAAAAGTATTAGAAAAAACCGAAGTAACGACTGTTGAAAAGGAAAATGGTACATTCACTTCAACTATTAAGAATAAGGAAAAAGACGAACAACAGGAATTAGAAACAGAAAGTGTTTTACTCGCTGTGGGGAGAAAACCTGCTATAACAGAGGATATTAAAGCGCTCGGTGTTGAAATAGACAAAGGCGTTATTACAGACGATCATATGTGTACAAATATAGAGAATGTTTATGCTATCGGCGATATAAAAGCTAAGTACATGCTGGCACATACAGCGATGCATGAAGGAATAGTTACAGCAGAAAACATCGCCGGAATAGATACAAAAATGGACTACTCAGCAATTCCCTCTGTGATATTTTCAAACCCGGAAGTTGCATCGGTTGGTTTAAGAGAAAAGGATGTTGAAAAGGAAAAAATTAAGGTATCAAAATTTCCCATTTCTGCAACTGGAAAAGCCAGAACTATGGAAGAAAGAATAGGCTTTGCAAAGGTTATTTCAGATGAAGAAGATGACACTGTTCTTGGCCTTACAATAGTTTCCCCTAATGCGACTGAAATGATTATGGAAGGTGTAATCGCTGTAAGAAATAAACTAACTACCTTGCAACTTATGGAATCGATACATCCACATCCAACATTAACAGAGACTGTTTTGGGGGCACTTGAAAAAGCAAACGATAGGGAGATACATATTTAGAAAAACACGTTGTGCGTCAGTAGGTTGTACGTTGTACGGAAGTTCAAAAAAACCTAAAAATGCAAAACGAAAGTTTGAGAATTCGAGAACCGAGAAAAATACCATAAATAATAAAACACATGAACCGATTGGTTCTAATGCCCTCTAGAAAGGAGTCCCGTGTTAGCGTGGAGGTGTGTGCTTTTGGTCTTCATCCGCGAAGCTCATACCCGAATCGTCAGATTCGCATATCCTGATCATAGATCAGCATATCCGTTCGTTTTTTGGAGCAAATCCGCTTGCCCTTTAACGCGCATATCATTGTTCTTGCTCCAATCGTTGGACGAAGCGAGTTGCAAGACGAGCGTTGGAGGAAGTGTCAACGTTGGACAAAACGTCAGCGTTGGACGTTATTTCCCTTCATTCCAAAAAGCTTCTAATACCAATAAACAGCCGGATAAAATGTTGTAAAAAAATGGAGTCTGTCACTTTTCCCACAGAGTTTTGGGTATCGAGGCTACCTATGCGTTCACTTGTTCCTTACGGTCCAGATACTCGCCCACCACCCTTATGATGGCTTTGTCATCAGGCTTCAAGAGTCCAGTTTCCTTCCCCCCCTTACTGACCTAGCTACAAGATTTTGGCTTTTACCTTGGTGGGTTTATCTCCCTCTGAATGTACTTGACTTTCCTGGATACACGAGTTTGTCCCAGAAGTTGTTGCCCTGAGCTTTGAGTTCCCGTGCAAGGCTGAAACTCAGTACTGTCTTGCCACCTCCACCTACTGCAGAGATCAATCCGCTGTTTTTAAGATTGAGCGCTTCCCATAATTCCAAACCAATCCCCCCTTTCTCATGCAGCTATTCACAACCACAGAACTTGTCCCGTTTTAGCGTCAGGCTATTTTAGGTTCTATTTAAAACTGCTGAACGAAATAGGTAACAGGTGGGGAACCCCCCACCTGTAAGCTTTTAACTCTCTTTAGGCAGAACTTGATTTAATATTATTCCGATAATTGCTGCCAGGCCCACACCGCCGAGCTGCACATTGCCCCATAATCTAAGAACCGCTCCCCCTATACCGATAACCAGAATTACACTGGAGATAATGAGGTTTCGGGACTGTTTAAAATCCACACTGTTTTCGACAACGGTCCTTAGCCCTATGCTGGCTATCATTCCGAACAGCACTATTGAAATACCGCCAATTACCGGTGCCGGTATGGTCCTTATAGCTACCCCCAGTTTCTCAACAAATGAAAAAGCTATGGCCATCAGGGCTGCTATCTGCATAACTTCCGGCTTCCACACCTTAGTAAGCGCTAAAACCCCTGTATTCTCAGAATAAGTGGTATTGGCAGGTCCGCCAAAGAGAGCAGCCAAAGATGTAGCTATACCGTCTCCGATCATCGTCCTGTGGAGGCCCGGATCCTTTATAAAGTCCTGCTCAACGGTAGCCTCTACGGCCAGAACATCCCCTACGTGCTCCACTATAGTAGCAAGTGCCACAGGGGCAATCAGGCCGATAGCAGCGGCATTAAAAACAGGCCAGGTAAAATTGGGCATCGCTAATACTGCCGCTTCTTTAACAGGTGTAAGATCTACTATCCCCGCTATCAGCGATACTATATATCCCACCAATAAACCTATTAGTACCGGAATCAAGCGGAAGAAACCCTTTACATAAATATTAACGATGACTACTGTAATTAAAACGATAATGGCAATTATCCAGTTCTCGCTGGCACTACCGATGGCTACAGGGGCAAGATTAAGGCCTATCACCATTATTATCGGCCCCGTTACCACCGGAGGCAAAAGGGTTTCTAAGAATTTAGTCCCTAAATAGTATATCGGTATTGAAATTACACAGTATATCATACCCGCTACTATTATTCCACCCTGTGCTGCAGGGATACCCCACTTTTCCACTACCAGGGCCACAGGAGCTATAAAGGCAAATGACGAACCAAGAAAAACTGGAATCTTCCTTTTAGTAACAAGGTGGAACCATAATGTCCCGATTCCGGCTGTAAATAGGGCCACACCAACATTCAAACCTGTTAGGATAGGCACCAGTATCGTTGCTCCGAACATGGTAAAGGTGTGTTGAAGCCCCAAAATCAAAAGCTGGTGAACGGGCAGAAGGTCCCCGGGCCTTATCACCCCCTTTATCTGTTTTCCAACACTTGTTTGACCGTCTGTCATTGCAATTCCTCCTTCCAAATGTTATCTTAATGCTATAACTGTAATCTTAAGGCTGTAAAATTATTTTCGCTTAGCCTCCTTCCGACTTTACAGAAGTTCTATTTTTTGTCAAGAGCCTGCAGTTTTTTACAGAGGTGAAGAATCAAAAATGCTCCAAATCCTATATCTTTCACGATTTCATGCGGAAAAAGCACGAAAAGTTTTTATTTTGCTATTCCTGCAAACCTTGATAGTTTTGTGTTTCAAAATTCATGCTTCATCTCTGGTTTTTTATCCTGAATTGCCCTCCATATCCTTTCAGAGGTTATAGGTGTTCCATAATATCGATACCTAAAGCATCAAATATGGCATTACCTATAGCAGAATTCACCGTGATCATGGGGTGTTTAGCCACTCCACGCGCACCGAATGTGCCGTCCTACTGCGGCGTCTCGACAAAAGTCAGGACCCCGTGACAGACTCTTTTTTTGACAACATTCTATCCAGCTGTTTATTGGTATTAGAAGCTTTTTGGAATGAAGGGAAATAACGTCCAACGTTTCACTTGGTCGTGTGCCAAGAAGACAAGAAAGAGAACTTTTCTTTCGAGCCGTGCTTAATCGGAGATGAGGGAGGTCCCCTCGAAGTCGTCATGCAGGTGAAGGTTTCAAACACCGTAAGCTGCTGTGGTAAAGAGCCATGGTGATGAGCGTTACGGAAAAGGCAGGACAACGATCCTATCAGGTAAGTTCCAGAGGAGACAAATACAAGTGAATCACCGTGAACGTGTCGTAAAACCCATTGCTGTCATCAAAACCTGGAGGCTAGACTATCCAGGGATAAGTCTGGAAGAAACCTGTTTACTGTCCAGATGGTGGCCGGCATAGAGGTGGCGTGACCCTGGTACAGGCTCTGATTAGGAACTTGGGAACCTGTTTCTGGATGTAAGGGAAAAGCCATAAGTGGAGGACCTACGAAGGTGAAAGTACCAATGCCAGGAACAGGAGCGGAACAGTCTGTAGTAGCGATGAAACTTTTGTAATGGAAGTAGAGTGAAGGGACTGTGTTATCTAGTT
>JAYEJL010000006.1:0-28042 GCA_034660555.1 Thermotogota bacterium | reverse complement strand
AGGATTCGGGTCATTTTTACAGCAGGTACTTGACACAACAATTTTATCACTCCTCATTTAATTAAGTTAACTTAATGATATCCCTTTATTAATAAAGTATAGAAGTGATATAGAGAGTCTCACATTAAATTTTACTAACGAAGAATTCTCATTAGCTTTTTGTTTGTTAAGTGTTAATAAATAAGAAATACCCGCGACATATGTCACGGGTATTTTTGGTCAGGGGACGGGGATTTGAACCCCGGACCTCTGATTCCCGAAACCAGCGTTCTTCCAGCTGAACTATCCCCTGGCTTCAATGATTTTATCACAGTTAATGCGTGCTTACAATTATTCGATTATCTCGGAAATAAAGCCACTCCCGATCACATATTCCTTATGATACAGCACTGCCAGTTGTCCGGGGGTGATAGCAGATGCAGGTTCTTCAAATATAATTTCTGTTTTTTCTGTAAGCACTTTTATTTCGCATGGAACAGCACTCATGGAACTTCTAATCATGCACTTCAGTTCAAGTTTTTGCGGTTCATCTACAAACCAATTTAAATGATTTATAGTAAAATGTTTATTCATTGTTTTTTCCCTGGGTCCCACAATAATGAGATTGTTTTCATAATCAAATTCTATTACATAAAGTTTTTCTACAGAGGTTATACCAAGCCCCTTTCTTTGTCCTATGGTATAAAAAGGCAATCCTTTATGTTTCCCCAGTATTTTGCCATTTTCATCAACTATATTTCCTGCTTTTGGCTTAATGTTTCTGTCATTGAGAAAACGTCTGTAGTCATTATCTGGAATAAAACAAATTTCCTGACTCTCTTCTTTTCTATGGATAGGAAGATTGGATTGTTCTGCTAATTTTCTAATCTCCTGCTTTGTTTTCGCTCCGTTGGGAAACATAATTCTTTCTAATTTATGTTTTTTTATTCTTGAAAGAAAATAGCTCTGATCTTTTTGTTTTGATTTTCCTCTTAAAATAACATAGCCAAAAGCATCTGAGTTGATTATTTTAGCGTAATGACCGCTGGAAAACATATCCATTCCATCTTCAAGCGCGGTATTCATTAATTTTCCAAATTTTACAACATCATTGCATACAACACAGGGATTGGGGGTTCGACCAACTAAATATTCTTCAACAAAATAATTAATAATATTCTTCTCAAAGAAATTCTTTATATCTATAATTTTAAGTTCAATCCCGAGAATATCAGCTATTTTCATTGCATCAAGCGTATCTGACGGGCTGCAACATACTTTGGTTTTCTCTGGAAAGATTTTGAATGTTTCATCTGGAATTGTTTTCATATGGTAAGCTGTAACTTCATAACCTTCATTCATAAGATCTATTGCAGCAGATGCGCTATCCACTCCACCGCTTAAAGCTATACCTACTTTCATATACATCACCCTAAGAAATATATCAGCTTTTTTTGATAAAAGTGTTGCATTTAGTATAATAAGAATAGTAACAGATTTTTATATAGATTTTTTTGGGGTTACTATCAGACAAAAATATGGAGGTGAAAATATGAAGAAATTAGTGGTTATATCTCTTGTAATCCTGGTTTCAATCAGTTTTGGGCTTGCAAAGACTTACAAAGTAGGTACCAGTGCTGATTTCCCACCCTTTGAATATGTTGAAAATGGAGAGTATGTTGGATTCGATATGGATCTTATAAGGGCTATTGCGGATGAGGCAGATATAGAAATAGAGATTGTTGATATGAGCTTTGATTCTCTTATAGCTGCTCTGATGACGGGAAATCTTGATATCGTTATAGCTGGGATGACAATAACTGAAGAGAGAGAAGATGCGGTAGATTTCACTGATCCCTACTGGACAGCCGACCAGAGTGTAGTTGTAAAAGAAGATACTGAGAAAAATTTGACAGTTCTATTTGGTGACAACAAGATTGGAGCACAAACGGGAACTACCGGCGATATCTGGGTTGAAGAAAATCTTGTTAACACAGGAATATTGGAAGGACAGTTTAAAAGGTATGAGACATTTGTTCTTGCAATGACCGATCTTGTTAATGGTAATGTTGATGGCGTGGTCCTTGATGAACCAGTTGCAGAAAGATATGCAAAAATTAGACCGGTAAAGATAGTTGGCATTATTAAAACATATGAAGAATATGGCATTGCAGTAAGAGAAGGCAATACGGAGCTACTTGAGAAATTAAATGCAGGGCTTGAGAAGGTTAGAGAATCAGGCAAAATGGATGAACTAATAGGTATATACTTTAAGTAATACTATTTTTTACAGGTGAAGGGAAGATAACGATATCGAAAAATTTGAGATTATAGTGAATTCATTTCCAGCATTGCTGGCAGGAACCTGGGTAACATTAAAAATAACCTTTCTTTCTCTAGGGCTGGGGCTAATTATAGCCCTGCCCTTTTCTTTTGGTCAGGTGTATGGAAATAAATTGATTAAAAGTATTATCGGTGGATATGAAAGGGTGGTAAGGAGTATACCAGGACTTGTGATACTATTTTTGGTTTTTTACGGTTTTCCGGAAGTCGGAATACGTTTTTCGCCCTTTGTAGCTTGTTTCATTGGACTTGGAATTAGGAGTTCTGCATACCAGTCTCAAATATTCCGGGGAGCAATACAGTCTGTTAGCACAACACAAATGAGAGCAGCCAGGTCACTGGGCATGACAAGTTTTGAAGGTTTCAGATATGTGGTACTTCCTCAAGCTGCTAGAGTTGCTTTACCTCCCTGGACTAACGAGTTTACAATAGTTTTGAAGGATTCTTCATTTGCGTTTGCTCTGGGAGTAACTGAATTACTTCGACAGGGTAGATACATAATTTCAACTCAATATGAACCGATGTTGATTTATCTTACCGTTGCTGGAATATATCTTTTCATAACACTTGTTGTGAACAGAGGAATTGGAAGTCTTGAGAAAAGATTGGAAATACCCGGTTTTTCAACAAGGGAGAGAATACGATGACTGATAACAATGAAGTGGTTCTACTTAGAGTAAAAAATCTAAGAAAGAATTTCAATAAAAAGGTTGTGCTGAAGGATGTCAGTTTCGATGTTAAAGAAGGAGAGACGAAGGTCATTATTGGACCCAGCGGAACTGGAAAAAGTACGCTTCTTTCCTGTATAAACATGCTGGTGCAACCAGATGGAGGAGAGATTTTACTCAGAGGGGTAGATGTAACCAGAGTGAAAGATCTTAATAAGATAAGGCAAAGAATTGGTTTTGTTTTCCAGGATTTTGGATTGTTTAATCATTTGACAGCATTGAGAAATGTGATGATTGGTCTGACAAAAGTTAAAGGTTTGAATAAAAAAGAAGCTGAAAAAATTGCAAAAGAGAAACTCGTCCGTGTGGGCCTTGAAGATCAGATGAAAAAATATCCAGCGCAATTATCTGGCGGGCAGAAACAGCGTGTTGGTATTGCCAGAGCACTTGCCATGGATCCGGAGATTATTCTATTTGATGAACCCACTTCAGCGCTTGATCCAGAGTTGATTGGAGAAGTTCTCGGAGTTATGAAAGATCTTGCAAAAAGTGGAATGACCATGCTGGTAGTAACTCATGAAATGGGTTTTGCACGTACTGTTTCTCATGAAATAATCTTCATGGAAAAGGGTGTTATAGTGGAGCAAGGAAATCCGGAACAGCTCTTTAAGAATCCTAAAGTGCCCCGCACAAAGGAATTCTTATTCAGGCTAACAGAACTTTACGGTGAAGGTGAAGAGTAGTGGAGTTGTTTAATGACTTATTTAGATCATTCATAAGTAAAATTCAAGAACTCACTGTATTTTCACAAGAGTTAATAAATATTTTTTCAAAACATTGGAAAGTGTTAATTGAAGGCCTTGGTGTTACTTTGCAGATGACGCTTTTGGCTGTAGCAATAGGTTTTGTCATAGGTATATTTTTGGCTTTGATTAAGGTTTATGGACCGGAGCCTTTTTCTTTTATAGTTATGGTGTTTATTGAGATAATTAGAGGAACACCGTTACTTGTCCAGTTATTCATTTTGTATTTCGGACTCCCTCCTTATGGAATAAACCTGACACCCTTTACAGCTGCAATAATTGGTTTTACTATCAACAGTGCTGCCTATCAGGCTGAATATTTACGTGGTTCGTTTCAATCTATTGAAAGTAATCAAATGACAGCTGCCAGATCCCTGGGAATGACCAGGATTCAATCAATTATAAGTATAATGCTTCCTCAAGCATTGAGAAAGGTGATTCCTTCATGGACAAACGAATTTATTTATCTTTTGAAATACACATCTTTAGCATATATTGTGGGTGCTCCTGAATTAATGACGCAGGCAAAGTTTATAGCCAGCAGAAATTTCCAGTTTTTTAAGGTATATTTGATTGTTGCTTTGATGTATCTTGTAATAGTTCTACTGTTTACATGGTTTTTTGGCAAGGTTGAAAAGAAGCTTAGAATTCCCGGACTGGAAACTGTTCGTTAGTATGGAGGGTCTTTCTTGGTCATAATCGACGGTAATAACCTTACTATAAAAGATGTCTACAATGTCGCATTCAAAGGTGAAAAGGTTAACATATCAGAAGAAACCCTTTCAATTTTGAATGAGTCCAGAAAAAGACTAGACAAGGATATTGAAAAAAAGATTATTTATGGTGTTAATACAGGGTTTGGGGTACTTGAGAATAAACGAGTAGAAAAGGAAGAAATTGAACAGCTGCAGGAAAACATTGTTAAGTCACATGCAGCTGGTGTGGGAGAGCCTCTCAAAGTTGAGTATGTAAAGGCTGTAATGCTTATTAGAGCAAACAGCTTGTGTAAAGGATATTCTGGCATAAGATCAATAGTTGTTAAAAGGCTCATAGATTATATTAACAAAGGGATATGTCCATATGTCCCTACGCAGGGTTCTGTTGGAGCTAGTGGCGATCTCTCGCCTTTATCTCATATAGCCATGTCATTAATTGGAGAAGGACAGGTATTTTATCAGGGCGAATTAATAGATACATTACAAGCTCTGAAAATGAATAACATAGAGCCGTTAACTCTCAAAGCCAAGGAAGGTTTAAGTCTTGTAAATGGGACTGCTTTTATGGCTGGAATTGGTTCCTGTGTAGCTTACGCAGTATATAGGCTGTTTTTTGAAGCGATAAAGGTCGCGGCATTATCGGTTGATGCACTTGAAGGCAGCACATCACCCTTTGATGAAAGGGTGCAGAATGCCAGAAAGCATCAAGGACAAAGAATTGTAGCTGATGAACTAAGAAAAGCGCTAAAAAACAGTGAAATTCGAAGTTCACATTTGGATTGTGATAGAGTACAGGATCCATATACTCTACGTGCAATACCACAGGTATATGGTGCTTTTTATGATACTTTGTTCCATGTGTATAACACTTTAGAAATTGAAATTAACTCTGCCACAGACAATCCGTTAGTATTTGAAAATGGTGATGTCATTTCCTGTGGTAATTTTCATGGTGAACCGCTTGCTCTTGTATATGATTTTCTGTCCATCGCTTTAACAGATATGGGAAATATGATCGAAAGAAGAATTGATAGATTGGTGAACCCAAAACTTAATGACTTTCCTGCGTTTCTCACAAAGGGACCTGAAGGGTTAAATTCGGGATATATGTTATGGCAATATACGGCAGCTGCATTGTCCTCGGAGAATAAAACACTTGCACATCCAGCATCAGCTGATAGTATACCAACTTCAGGATTTCAAGAAGATCATGTGAGTATGGGTGCATGGGGAGCAATTAAACTTGATAGAATATATGAAAATTGGAAAAAAATAATCGCGATAGAATTAATGCTTTCTTACAGAGCTATACAGTTTAGGAAACCTATGAAATCCAGTAATATTTTAGATGAGCTTTGTGGTGAGTTGGCCGATCTCTTACCGGAGGATGCCGGTGACAGATACTTTGGTAGGGACTTTGAAATTGTAAGTGAATTTTTACTGAATAAGGCAAATCTTTGAATTTATGTTATTAAGAGAAGAAGTTAAGAGCGATTTGATGTTGATTCTTTACTGCATTATCAAGAAAAAATAAAAAGGGATAGTTGATTTTGCTATCCCCGTTTTGCTGGTGCCGAGGGCGGGACTTGAACCCGCACAAGCTTGCGCTCACATGAACCTGAATCATGCGCGTCTGCCAATTCCGCCACCTCGGCTACTGGCATAGATAGTTTATCATCAAGGTTTGGGGGTGTCAAGTTTCATGAATTTAAGAACATTATTAGCTTTTATAATTTTTGTAGTTTTGTTCAATTCAATATTTGCACTTGAAACACCACTGGCGCTACTTTTGAACAACCCAGATTATGGAGAGAATCTATCTCCGATGGAAAAGTTTCTTAAGAAAAATGAAATTCCTTATACTCTCTATAAAACCTTCCAGGGTGAATTTCCTGAAGCTGACGATTATTCAGCTTTAATTGTAGGTGGAGGGTCCAGTTTTCTCAACTATTTTGATGGGAATAATGAAGAACTTATCGGAGTTGAGTTAATAAAAAAAACAAACGAACCAGTATTGGGAATTTGTCTAGGATGTCAGATTATTGGAAAAGCTTACGATGTTGAATTAAAATTTGATGAAGAGCGCAAATGGAACATTTTAGATGTGGTAAAAGAAGACATTATATTTATAGGTGTTTCCGAGAAGTGCAATGTCTGGGAAAACCATCTTTACGCTCTGGCTGATATTCCAGAAGGTTTTGAACTCCTTGCTACTGATACTGATGGAACGATACAGATAATCAAACATAAAGAAAAATACATCTATGGCTTTCAATTTCATCCTGAAAAAGATGATGGAAAGAAGATAAATCATGGCAGTATGCTATTCTTCAATTTTATAGCACTGGTCGAGTATCTTGAAAAAAATGATTCAAGTAGCTAGTTCTCCAGAACTAACAAGGTTTCTAAGTTTTTCGATTTTGCTGTATTCTCCAAGAACCATAATAGAATATCCTTTTTTGATTACCGTTGATGCGCTGGGATTAAAAATGCTTTGAGATCCATCAGAAACGGCAATCACAATAAGTCCAGCTCTTTGAGGAATTTTCATTTTTTCAAGGGTTAACCCATTAGTAGGAAAATTATCAGGAATATCTATCTTCTCAAATCGAAGCTCAAGACCACCTGATCTGTTTATAGAGTCGAGAAATCCTACGATATCAGGATTGAGAAGCATATTTACAATTCTGTGAGCTCCTATTTCGGGAAGCGGGATAGTCCTGCTTACTCCAGCATATTCAAGCTTTTTCATGTTTGTGGGATCGGTAACTTCTGAAATAATATTTAAGTCTTTATTCAGGCTTCTTGCTGTAAGTACAACAAAAACATTGTCGGCATCGCTAGGAAGAGTTGTAATGAGACCCATTGCCTTTTTCACACCAGCATTTTCCAAAACCTCTTCATTAGTTGCATCCCCAAGCAAATAGACTACTTCACCATTACCTGGCTGATCTGATTCTTCAAGATGTTTTATCAATTCTTCATTGTTATCTACAACAACGACATTTTCACCCATTTTCAGTAGTTCGCGACATATGTTTCTGCCAAGCATACCTGAACCGACAATTATATAATGTTCTTTGAATTTCTCAATTTTTTTCAAGAATCTTCGCCTCCTAAGTACCTGATTTACTCTTCCTTCAACAAAAAATGCAGTAATATTGGATAGCGCGTATAATACAACTGTCAAGCTGGCAAGAATCAAAATACTGGTAAATATTTCACCTGCTATTGTTAAGTCTTCTGGGGTACCATACCCCACAGTTGAAATGGTAATAATTGTCATAAAAAAGGATTGGAGGGGATCCCAGTCCTGAATGATGCTATAGCCAACTACTCCAATAACAATAACTGCTATCAATAATATTATGGATCTGGTGATACTTGTATTATTTGAATTGATTATTTCACCCCCTAGATAAAATATACCAGAATAATGGTAAAAAGAATTTATGATAAAATCAACTATTGGAGGTTTACAATGAAAAAATATTCTTTAAAACCACATTCTGTGCCCGATTTCTTGCAGAGTTCACTTGATTCCGAACAACTAAATGCTGTTATTAACTCAAAGGGTAGAAGTCTTGTTGTAGCCGGACCTGGTTCAGGAAAAACAAGGGTCATTACCTTCAAAATTGCACATCTCATTTCACAGGGGGTAAAACCAGAGAATATTTTACTTGTTACATTTACCAGAGCGGCTTCTAAGGAAATGATTGATAGAGCTCGTAAGGCCAGCGGGACCAGTCTTAAAGGGATGTTAAGCGGTACATTTCATCATATTTGTAATTATTTCATAAGGAAGTATTCTAAATATCTAAACATCAACGATAATTTTACTATATTGGACAGAGAAGATTCCAAGGATTTGATTAAGCACGTTAGAGGACAGTTACTTGAAGATATTGGCAAAAAAGAAGCACCTATATTACCAAGCGCCGGAGTTCTATTATCGATCTTTTCTTATTGCTTAAACTGTTTGGTAGATCTTGAAGAATCAATTGTAAGAAAGAACAGAAAATTCCTTGGTGTATACGAGCATATAGAAGAAATATGGAAACGTTATACACAAATAAAACTTGATCACAATGCCCTTGATTATGATGATCTTCTAGTAAAAGCTACAGAATTATTTGAGAACAACCCAAGAATACTTAACAAAGAGTCAGAAAGATTTCAATGGGTTCTTGTTGATGAGTTTCAAGATACCAATATAGTACAATACAAACTGGTTGAAATGCTTTCCGGCGTAAATAGAAATTTGATTGTAGTTGGAGACGATGCCCAGTCGATATATTCTTTCCGTGGTGCAAGATTTGAAAATGTCTATGATTTCCTTAATAAAGGTGATGCAAATATTTTTAAAATTCAAAACAATTATCGTTCTACTCCTGAGATTGTTGAGCTTGTTAACAAAATCGTACCAGGTAGCTCTCTAGAAAAGGAATTAAAGGCCGTGAGGGACTCAGGGCCTGCCCCAGTTATTGCTGAAACATGGGATAATCTGGAAGAAGCAGCTTTCGTAGTACAAAAGATTGAAGAACATTTAAATGACGGCATCTCACCTGAACGAATAGCTGTTTTATACAGATCGCATTATCACTCAATGGAGCTGCAGATGGAGCTTGATAAAAGAAAGATCGATTATATATTGTTTTCTGGACCCAAGTTTGTAGAGACTGCCCATGTGAAAGATATCCTAGCGTTTCTTAAAGTTATTTTTAATCCACTGGATCAACTTTCCTGGGGACGTCTACTCAGACTTTTCCCGGGTGTTGGAACAAAAACATCCTTTAAAATCATCTCTGCAATAATGTCAGCTGTAAATGATGGTGTTGAACCTTATACAATAATCAGTAATTTCGAATCAAACAGATACAATCTCGATAAGATAGTTGAATTATTGAAGAGAAATGATACCAATGATCGACCTACGAATCCAATAGAGGATTTTTACTCAACATTTTACGGCGATTACCTTGATCAAAAATATCCAAACGCGAGAGAACGAAGGCTTGATGTTGAAAGACTTATTGATATTAGCGAGAGATATGATGATATAGGTGTTTTGCTTGAAGATCTTGCTGTTAGTGAAAAGGTTGATATAGAACGGGAAGAAAAAGAACGCTCTGACAACATAGTTTTAACTACCGTTCACCAGGCAAAGGGACTCGAATGGGATGTAGTCTTTATTCTTGCAGTTAATCCAGGAGATTTCCCTCATGCTATGGCTATTATGGAAGGTAATTATGATGAAGAGGAAAGAATATTTTATGTCGCTGTAACAAGATGTAGAGACTTTTTATATATCGTTAGACAGAGAGGCGGAAGAAGCAGGCCTATGATGGGGAACAAATTCGTGTTTAGAACCGGTCATGATTTTACTTCGAAAATACCAGAAAACGTTGTTGAAAAATGGGATATAGGCTGGGATTTCTGATAATATATAACTAAATGTAACTAAGGAGGGAGAAAACGTGAATGCTTTATATTTTCCACTAATAGCTGGAATACTTTCCACGATTCTTGCTTTTATAATGTTAAGAAGAACGTTTAAGTTTTCTCAAGGTACAGAACGGTTGAAAGAGCTTTCAGGATATGTTCAGAAAGGCGCTTCCGCATTTCTTTCAGAGGAAGCAAGAAAGATTTTTATTGTGACTATTCTTATAGCAGCAGCTCTGGGTGTAATATTTCAATCATTCAGATTTCCGCTAGCCCTTTTATTTGGAGCTTTTGTATCTGAAATGGCCGGTGTGATTGGAATGTACGCTGCTACAAGAGCGAACAGCAGAGTTACTGAAGGTGCAAGAAGCGGATTATCTCAGGCCTTTAGAGTAGCCTTTTCAGGTGGTTCTGTAATGGGACTTGCTGTGGCTGGATTTTCTCTGGCGGGTTTAGCAGTGGTCCTTTTGGTTAATCAAGATCTCTTTATTTATGAAAACATTACAGGCATATCGAAAGCATTTGGTAGAATATCCTTTCTTGACAGTGTAATGCTTGTTAGCTCTTACTCGTTGGGAGCCAGCTTGATTGCTTTGTTTGATAGAGTTGGAGGCGGTCTTTACACAAAAGCCGCGGACATGAGTGCTGACCTTGTTGGTAAGGTTGAAGAAGGACTGGCTGAAGATGACCCGCGTAATCCGGCATCAATTGCAGATAATGTTGGGGATAACGTTGGAGATGTAGCTGGACTTGGAGCAGATATTCTAGAATCTTATGTAGCATCAACCATCTCAGCTATAGTACTTGCCATATTTATGAAATTGGCTGACAAACAGGTAATCAATGGAGAAGTTGTTTTTGGAATGAGCAAAGACCAGTACTATGGCTTGATTTTGTTACCTGTTCTTATTGCTGCTGCAGGAGCTATATCATCCATGATTGGTGTTATATTTGTGGGATTCCGTAAATCTGATAATGCACGTAAATCCTTGGCCTTTGGTAATGTTTTCACTGGCGCTTTAGTTCTAATATCTACAGCTATTGTGATAGGTTTTGTAGCACCAGACAACTATAAGTTTAAGGATGCTTTCATCATAAATCCTGAATTCACTTCTAAGTGGAGATTCTTTTTGGCGATAGCCTGTGGTCTTGTTGCTGGAATAATAATAAGCAGATTGGCTGAATACTACACATCCGATGATTACAAGCCAACGAGAAGACTCGCTGAAAGGACACGCAGCGGGGTGGCGATAAATATCACCTCAGGATTGGCTCTTGGTATGAGCAGTACTCTGTGGCCTGTTATAGTGCTTTCAATGGCAATATTGGGTGCGTACTGGTCAGCTGGAGTTTACGGTATAGCAATTGCCGCTCTTGGTATGCTTTCCTTTGTAGGATATATAGTAACAACTGACAGTTATGGGCCTATTGCGGACAATGCTGGTGGAATTGCAGAAATGGCTGAGTTGCCTCCAGAGGTTAGAAAGGTTACAGATAGACTTGATTCAGTTGGAAATACAACAGCTGCTATAGGTAAAGGTTTTGCCATAGGATCAGCAGCTTTTGCTGCGCTCGCACTAATCGTTTCATATATATGGAGTTCAGCTCGGGCAACTGAAGATATTGTAGTGAATCCGGTAATCAATCTAGTAGAACCATATACAATAATTGGATCATTAATTGGAGTAATGTTACCATTCTTCTTCACGTCTCTGTTAATTAGAGGAGTTTCTGATACCGCGGATTTGATGATTATGGAAATTAGACGGCAATTTAAAGAGCACAAAGGTATATTGACCGGTGATGAAGTGCCTGAATATACAAAATGTATTGAAATAACCACCAAGGGTGCTCTAAGCAAGATGTTATTACCCGGTGTTATAGCCATAGCAACTCCATTTATTGTTGGCTTCCTTTTTGGTAGAAGTGCTGTTGCAGGTCTATTGATAGGTGGTCTTGGAAGCGCTGTTATGATAGCTTTATTTAGTGCGAACTCAGGTGGAGCCTGGGATAACGCTAAAAAGTATGTAGAATCAGGGAATCTTGGAGGCAAAGGTACAGATGTTCATGACGCTACCATTGTTGGCGATACCGTTGGCGATCCATTAAAAGATACAGTAGGACCTTCCATGGATATCCTGATAAAGTTAATGTCGGTGATTTCACTTGTCTTTGGTTCATTATTCCCTGTTGAACCATTTTTCATGTGAATTAGATAGATTATAGAAAAGACCCTCATTTTGAGGGTCTTTTTTGTTAAATAATACTAAAAGTTTGCATAATAGAAAATGAAATGTTCAGTAATTTACTCTCTTCTAATCTTCTCTGTTTGCGAGCATGGAATCGATCATCATTAGAATATGAATATTAGATCCCACAAGCTTGATTTTCTTTACGACGAAATTGAAAGTTGTTTCTTCTTCTCTTTGTTCTTCCACATATCATGAAAGAAAATCTTAAGTAAATTTGTCATCTTCTTCAACAGCACTATCTACAAGTTTGAAAATCCGTGAAGAGATATACCTTTCATGTTCGAAGGCTTTTTCAAAAATATCAAGCAAAGAATCAAAACTTGTGTCTGGTTTTGATATCGAAGGAATAATAACCTCAGCATTACTTGATTTGAGATATTCTATAAATTCCATTGCATGTGCATGCTCTTCTTCAGACTGTTTGACCAACCAGCTATATGCCCCAGTAAAACCCTCTTTTGCACATCATACTGCCATTGCAAGGTAAATATACTCAGACTCAAGCTCAGCTTTGATCTGATCATTAATAAGTTTAACCAATTTTTCGCTAATCATCTTTTCACCCCTCATTTTAGTTTATTTGTTTTATCATCATCTTGATTGAACCGGATAAACTTACTTATCTATTTGTTGATTAACATATTAATATTAATGTTTTTGAGCCGGGAATATATTTTATTTTAGTAATAGTCCGTCAGTTATTTGACTTTTGCTTCCGATTTGTGGTATAAAAAGATAAGCAATTTTGGAGGATTATTATGACTGATCAAATGCGACTGGCACAATTTGTTAACTTTTACTGGTATAAGACAAAGCCCTCTTGTGGCTTTGCCTAAATGTGCCATGGCATAGTCAGACGATTAATAACGAGAGGGTATCCAAAACGGATACCCTCTTTTTTATTCTAGGAGGTGTGTGTATGAAAAGGTTGGTTTTGGTTTTTGCAGTTGTTTTTCTAATGATATTTTCAGCATTTTCAACAGATCTTATTGTGATCACAGCGATAGTCGAGCATCCCGCACTGGATGCTGTGAGAGAGGGTGTCATAGATGAACTAAAGGACAACGGGCTTGTACAGGGGTCCGACTTTGAAGTTAGATTTCAAAGCGCTCAAGGTAGCATGAACACTGCAGTTTCGATAGCTCAACATTTTCTATCTATTAAGCCAGATGTTGTTGTTGCAATTGCTACGCCTTCAGCTCAAGCATGTGTGAACGTTATCAAGAATATCCCTATAGTATTTTCTGCTGTGACCGATCCAATTGCTGCTTCATTAATTGAGAATTTTGGGTTTAATTCAGGAAATGTAGTTGGTATAAGTGATATGACTCCGGTACTAACCCAGTTCAGATTGATAAAACTAATTGATCCTGATATTAAAACTGTAGGAATTATATATAATCCCGGTGAGACAAATTCAGCTGTAATTACAGATTTTGCAAAGGAAGCGTGTCAGGAACTGGTAATGGAGTTAATCGAAATTACAGGTACTACTGCACCAGAGATGATTTCTTCTCTTAATGCATTGATTTCTGACGTTGATGCCCTTTATGTTGGAACAGATAACACGGCAGCTTCAAGTATTGAATCTATAGGTAATATAGCAAGAAATAATAAGGTACCTTTAATTGCGGCAGACATTGATGTTGCAAGAGGTGGAGGACTGATAGGTTTTGGCTTTAATTATTATAGTGTTGGTAGAGAAACGGGAAAGATAGTTTTTGAAATTTTACAGGGCAAAGATCCTTCAGAAATTGAATCGAAGATAGTAGGAGCAGATTCTTTGGTTCTTTATGTTGACGTTGATCTTGCAGAAGCACTGGACATCAGTTTGCCTGAAACTTTAATCGATCGGGCAGATATTTTGGTTATGGAAGGCGTTGAAATAACAGGGAGTTGATAACGTGATAGCTATCTTTGAGCAAGGCTTGATAATGGGAATAATGGCTCTTGGAGTCTTCTTATCCTTCAGGATACTAAATATGCCAGACCTTACAGTTGATGGTTCATTTGCGCTGGGAGGTGCGGTTAGCGTAAGTTTATTGATTACTGGAACTCCAGCATTAACTGCATTACTTTCAGGAGCCATTTTTGGAGGACTTGCAGGTATGATCACAGCATTAATTCATAGAAAACTAAAGGTGAATCCCCTGCTGGCCGGGATACTTGTAATGACCATGATCTATTCTGTGAATCTAAGAATAATGAACGGTCCAAATCTTCCTATTCCCAGTATTAACATCACAAATACCATGAAGAGTTACGAAGAGATAACAGGTGAAGATCCATTAGCAGGTTTGTTTGGAGATGCAGAAAGTACTAATGAATCAAAATCAGATATTATGGTTTCTAGAAATGCAAATACATCAAATAATATTTTTTCTACTGATGGAACATTTGGTAATCTAATCATTCTATTATTATTTGCGCTGATTGTAGTAATTCTAATGGGTATTTTTCTTAGGACTGATCTGGGAATGGTAATGAGAGGTTTTGGAAGCAATCCTGATGGTGTGCAGGCATTTGGAGTTCCCAAAACCTTCATAGCTGTTCTCGGATTTGTTATTGCTAATGCACTGGTTGGTTTAAGTGGAGGATTATTTGCCCTTTATAGTGGTTTCTCAGATGTAACAATGGGACAGGGAATGATTGTAACAGGATTGGCTATGGTTATGCTTGGTGAAATATTATTTGGAAGAAGAAAAATACTGTTTGGCTTATTGGCTCCTATTATAGGAGCCATAATTTATCAGGCAATCCTGGCATTAGTAATGAGATACGGGTATAGAATTGGCTTTAGATCAAGTGACATGAAACTATTAACAGCATTATTTATAGTTGGAATGATCGGTATAAGCCTTCTTTCCAAGAAAAGGAAGTCAACGTTCAAATTGGAGGTCAGAAAGTTATGGTCGAACTCAAAAACATCAGTGTAGTTTATAATAGAGGAATGACAAATGAGACAGTTGCTTTGAACAATGTCAATATGACAATCAGCGAAGGAGAATTTGTTGTAGTTATCGGTCCCAATGGATCTGGAAAATCTACATTACTTAAGATCATTCTTGGAGAAATAAGTCCTGATTCGGGAATTTACAGATTGAACGAAGAGATCATGAACGGAAAAAGTACCGCAAAACTTGCAAGGTTAATTGGTAGAGTATATCAGGATCCAAATTCTGGCGTTTTCTCTAATCTGAGCATAAGAGAAAATCTCATTATTTCTTCCAGAAAAGGATTAAGAGGATTAACATTCAGTAATTTTTCTAATACAACGCTTACATTGCTTAAAAACTTGGAATTGGGACTTGAAAAAAGGTTAGATGTTCTTGCTGGAGAACTTTCTGGTGGTCAAAAACAGGCTCTCGCAATGGTGATGGCAATCGCAGCAAAGCCAAAATTACTTTTGCTTGATGAACATACTGCATCGCTTGATCCAAAAAGCGCTCTAAAAGTAATGGATCTTACTGAGAAAATCAATAAACAACTTGGTATGACAGTGGTTATGGTTACTCATAATAAAGAATTTGCCATGAATTATGGAGAACGCAAGGTGAAACTCGTAAATGGTGCTATAAACGAAGATTTTATTAAAAGTAAGATCTATTCAGTATCTTGAAAATAGTGAACTGAATCTGGAGTCCTTACAAAAATGCTTTTCATAAGCAGATAATTAGCACTCTTACTAAATGAGCTTATATAACTTATAAATAACTTAAGTAATCTTTTTTCTTTAAGCAAATTCAGATTAACTGGTAAATTCCCATAAAATGTTTTTCTAAAAGAATCTGCAAGTATCAAATGTTTTGCCATTTTTCTAATATTGTATAGGTATTGATCATTGATCCTGGTGGGTTTTGTGAAATGTTTAATTATTGCTGATGCAGCTTCCATGCCGGATTTTAAAGCGAAACTTATTCCTTCGCCCGTCCAGTTATCGACAAACCCTGCACTGTCGCCAACAAACAGACAACCATCAAATCTGTTGTTATTTTTAAAGGATTTCTCAGCTTCAAATAAAGGAATGACGCTTGTTTTTATCCTTTTATCTGTTTCTCCCAAAATCTCTTTTGCCATTTGAAGATCATTATTTTTCTTGTTATAGAAACCCATTCCTGTTGTAGAACCTTTTGTTTGCGGAAAATGCCAGAAGTATCCATCAGAAAAAAATCCAATTCTTATGATATTACTTTCAGTTATTTTTGAAGTGTGGTAAACAAAAGAAAACCTGGGAACTTCAAATTCAATATCAGGAATTTTCAACAATTTCGGTCCGAATAAACCACAAGCTACAATAACGTATTCTGAGCTGTATTTTTCATTACCTTCAATGATAAAAGAGTTGTTTTCGACTTTTATCGAATTTATTTTATCTACAGAATAATTTATTCCATATTTTTTTGCTTCTTTAAGTAATAAATTATCAAAATCCTTTCGCTTAACCGTATGGATATCACTTTTTATTCTTACCCTGTGAAACGGTTTAAACGATTTGTTTTGAATTTGACCAAACTCAAAAGTATTTACGACGTTTTTTGGATAGTTGAAATCTGGAAACAACCTTTTTAAAAGCTTTATTGAACGAGGAGTTAAACCTCCACCGCAACCTTTATCTCTCGGAAAAGCTGATTTATCAATCAGAAGTACATCAAGTCCAGCATTAGAAAGCACTTTGGCAGCTGAAATTCCTGCGGGCCCTGCTCCTACAACAATGACATCATGGCGTTTCATATTTTTCCTTCCTGTATATTAAAATAATTACTATCAATTCTGCCAATAGCAATAAAAGAATGAAATACATTCCGTATTGCAGATCAAGAAATTTACCCAGAGTACCTATTATTACATTAACCAGGGCAGCACCTGCTGATGCTGCAACAGTAAATAACGCAGCAGACACTGTTGAATATTTTGGTTTATGTCTTATTAATGTTGCCTGCAACGTCGGGAACATGGTAGAAAATCCCATACCGATTATCACAATGGAAATGATGTAAATCCACATTGTTTCAATAAAAAGCATTGTTATAAACAGGGCAGTAGCAACTGAGGTAAGCATTAGCATCAATTTGCTGTAACCAAGTTTTTCAGAAACTACCGAAGAAAATAACCTTCCAATCAATAATCCCAACCATAGGAATGAAGGCATGGCGCTTGAAATTCTCATGGGTATTCCCTTTATTTCGTTAGAATAAGCGGATAGCCATGAAGAGAATGAAACTTCATAACCAACATAAAGAAAAACTCCAGCAATTATTAACCAGAACAAAGGTTCTTTGACTATCAACCAGTGCTCAAAAGGTGTATCGGAAGGCTCATATACAACATCATATTTGAATAGAATCAATGAAAATGCAAATAAAGATGTGCTTATAATTGCTGCAAATGCAAAGGGTTTATACCAATCGTCTACATTTAGAAGAAATAGTGAGACTACAATTGGTGATATTAATGCTCCCAAAGAGTACAAAGCATGCATAAAATTTAGAACTCCGGCATTCTTCTTTTCCTTTAATACCGACACTCCTATTGCAGCATTTACTTCGATCAAACCTGTTCCGAAGTTCAGAATAGCATTTGCTATCAACAAAAGTGAAAATGTTCTTGAGAAAACAAAAATAAAGAGTGATAAAGATACAATTGAAATGCCAATAGATAAAGATCTGAAGGGCCCCAGCTTTTTGGAAAAGATCATGTTGACAAATGCAGATGAGCCAAAGCCAATTGAAGATGTTGCAAATATCAATCCTGCCTGTTGATGGTCTATTCCTAACGATTTTTCAATAGCTGGTAATGCACTACCAATTATCAGGATTGAAAACCCAAATACAAAAAATCCACCTGAACCTGTTATTAAAAAATGTTTTCGTAATTTACTCATCTTTTTCTCCCTTACTGCCCTGGTATATATAGGTTGAATTCTTTGGATAGATTTTCAACTGTTGTACCTGGCATTTGAACTAATTTACCACTATCAAATCCAAAAAAGATCAAATAAACAGATGCAGGATTGGCTGTACGAATATACGAATCGCTGTTAATCTTTATAGTGTATTGAGTTTCAACAAAGGGTTCCTTGAAATAGAAAAATTTTTCTTTAGACAGACCAGGTGAGAAGTTTTTCTGGAAAAAATAAGATGAATCGTTTTCACTGTTCTTTAATCCTATCCATATTTGATCCTTGCCAGTAATAAAAAATCTGAAATAAGGTTTATCATCAGTTTGTTGTGCTTCGGTTAGTATTAACGCAAGATATTCCTCAAGGTTTTCTATAAAGGATTTTGCTACCACGTATTCTTCAAGTACGCCTCCAGGTGTTATGAGATCAGTTATTTTCGTAATATTTGATTCAAATTTCGAAGTAAAATTATTAACTCTTTCATTTGTTTTATTCTGAAATGATTTTATTTCATTATTTAATTCATTCACTTTAGCCAGTGTTAAAAAAGAAAGGCTTGAACTAACAATTAAAAGTATGATTAAAAATATGCCTATAAAAAGCGTAAAATTCTTCATTAAGTTATTTTCTCCTTTTTCGCGCAGAAAAATAAATGCTCAGTTCTTCCAAAAAGTTCGTGATTTCTACAAAAAGCATATTCCCATTCCGCGATTTCATCAATATGCCTGGATAGTCGTTTTTCAACGTAGGGATAGAAGACCACGACACCAGCAAGGTCTATTAGATGCATGTCGAATTTTTTCAGAATAGGCTCTATTTCTTCGGGAAAAAATGGGCGTGTTAAAAAACTGTGTTTGCTCACTTCACTGTCACCTATAACCACTTTCTTTCGTTTTTCATATAAGCTGTGAGCATTTCGTAGTTCAGCATTTGATATAAAGTCATGTAAAAAAGCGTAACCATTGTCCACCGTCGCGAGTAGTTTGCCACCGGGTATTAATACCCTTCTTATCTCGCCAAGCATTTTTTCAAAATCATCTGTATATGATAGAACATCGCCAAAGGCTGTAACAATATCAAAAGAGTTATCAGAAAAGGGAATCCTTTCTCCTGATGCTTCTATAAGATCAACATTAAGTTCAGCAGCATTAATTTTTTGACCTGCAACCGAAAGCATCTTTTTAGAAACATCAATGGCTTTTACGCTATTGTCTTTTTCTGCAAGAAAGATAGCCCATCGAGCGGTACCCGTTCCAATATCAAGAATACTGCCTTCTGGTTGTTGAGCAACTATCAACTTTTCCAGCACACTATGATATAGTTTCCAATAAGGTTCTTCATACATAGAATCGTAAATTTCTGCTATGTCATCATAGTATTCTCTGGAATCACCGAGCATCATAATCACCAACCAAAAAACGCCTATAAACAATCTTTCATTTGCCAATATTACCACATTATTTGAAGAATAATTAACTCTATCGCCTTTAAAATTGTAAGGGTTCAAGGTGATATAATGTTAAAATAAAATAATTATGAAAAAATTTTCTATTATTATTTTATTTTACCTTTTTGCGGTTTGCGGGATTACAATTCTTTTTGTTATAGCTTCAATGGATGCTTCTTTCGTTCAGAAATACGAACCTATCATATCTGAAGAATTGAATCTTGGAGATTATTTTGAAGTCAGCCTTCCAGCGAGATATTTTGAAAAAATTACTGCATTAAATGCTTATGGATTAAGAATAGTATCAAAGGATTACGATGATGCCAGAATCACATATAAAATGCAGATTATTAAACAGGAAGCCATTTTAGAAGTGGTTTATTCAGGATTCAAAGAGATAGTTAAAAAAATTAAATTACACTTCCAGGACTGGAATGATTTTAACAGCAATGGTTTCCCTGATGTAGTAGAACTAAATGAGTCTGATACTGAAAGATTCAGAATATAGTTTGTCAATATCGCTGTTCTTCAGGCGATAAATAATTCAGAATACTGGTCAGAAAATGAAAGAGATTGTGTGGGTTTGATTAGGTTTGCGTATAAAGAAACGCTAAAAAAACATGATAAGAACTGGTTTAGATCACTAGTTTTTAATAGGGAAGAATGGAAGAAATTAACTGGAGTTGAACTTTCAAATCTTAAAGATATAGATTCATATAATTATCCATATGTTCCTGTCATTGAAACTGAATTGTTCTTAACAGAGTCAGGTCAATACTTAGCATATGCTGATGCGTATAATTTACTAAGGCACAATACTGATTTTATAAGCAAGAATATTGAAGAAGCAAAACCTGGAGATATACTTTTTTTTCATATTCCTGACCCTTCTACATTTCACAGTATGATATATACGGGTAATGGACTGGTTTATCATACAGGGCCTGTTTCTGAAGATGACAAGGGCAAGGTTAAATTGTGGTTACTTGATGACTACTTAAGACTGATGCCCATACAATGGCTACCTGTGAAAGAGAACCCATTCTTTTTGGGATTTTATCGATTCAGAATTTTGAATAAATAGGTGGAGGTGTAACGATGAAGAGACTGTTTCTTGTTTTTTCATTAATAACTGCGTTATCTTTAAGTATTTTTTCCTTCAGTTTAATAAAAAACGAAAGTCCTGTTAGTGATAGATTTATAGGATTCTATTCAGCTGATTCTCTGGAAATAATCGCGAGTAGATACGATAATGTTATTGAGATAAAGGCATACAAAATACTTCCAGAAGATTTATCAATGGCAAAAACAATTGCTGATATAGATCCCGGAAGGGAACCTTTTTATTATTCGAAAAAAGAACTTCTTACGAGTGAATTTTTAGAGTTACCTTTTGAAGACGAGAAGGGCATTATCTATCTAAATGTTGTTTCTGAGGTTGAATCGAGGAAATATATGTTATTCAAGAAGACAATTGTTCCTGTTTTGGTTTATAACGAAGACAGTTTTTTGTTATCTATATGGAACCATGAAGGTGAAATGGTTAAAGATATTGAAATATATAACTTAACAACCGGGGAACTTGTTCAGCATATAGAAAATGAAAAAGCAAGTAAATTAAATTTCATTCCTTTACCTGAAAACCCTTTTCTTTTTCATACATCATATGGAGATTATTTGTGGAAACCTGATGAATTTGCAAAAACTGTTCCTTCAAGAGAAATTGCGCTCATAGTAACCGATAGACCAGCATATAAAGCTGGTGAGACAGTTAATTTCAGAGCATTTCTGCGGAAGGTCGCTTTTGAGGGCTTTGAGATTCTTGAAAAAGAAGTGAATTTAGTAGTTTATGGTCCCATGTATAGAGAAGTAAAGAATGAAGTTATCAGAACAGATAAAACTGGTTCAATTGAAGGATCAATAGTTACCAACAAAGAAATCACTAGAGGGTCTTATAAGATTCAGCTTAATTGGGATGATGTTAGTTACACCCAGTATTTCAAAATATCTGATTACAAAAAGCCAACATTTGATGCAAAAGTTGATGTAGGAAACAGAGTATTCATAGTGGGGGATACTGTTACGGTAAATGTTAAAGCTGATTATTACTTTGGTGAACCTGTTAGAAGCGGAAATATCTCGTATGTAATCCAAAAAATGGTAGATATGTAGACAATGGTACAACAAAGATTAGCAGTGATGGAAATACAGTTGTTGGTTACGGAAAAGAACTTTCTCCTGGAACATATAAAATGATTTTGACAGTATCTGATGACACAGGTATGGAACTTCAACGATCAGTAGAATTCGAAGTAATTCAAGGTATGTATATTTTAAATAGTAACTATAAAGAAGTAGAAGACGGTGTAATTATCGAAGTTGAGAGCCTTGATTCTATGAAAAATCCAGTTTCATTGGATTTCAACTTCGAACTCTGGTTTATAGAAAAACAAACCAATTATACTGAAGACGGAATAAAAACAATAAATTTGAAATTCATTGTAAGAAATGAAACATATACAACTAATTCTGAGGGCAATTTTGAAATTTTCATTCCCGATGAAGAAAAATTTAAATTATAAATTAACTACGAAAGATGAATATGGAAATGTAGTAGAAGAAAAAAATTCATTGAATCGAAGTTTGTTTATTGAAGAAAATATTGGAAACAGAATTGTTTTAAAAGAAATAAAGACATTAGAAGACGGGAACATAGAAATTGGGTTGGTAACAGGAGTAAAGTCCGACGTGTGGCTGGTCGCAGATTTTTCAGGCAAACTCATATCTAGAGAGTTTTCAATGAACAAAAACGAAAAAAGCATCATTATTCAAAAACCAGATGGGTATTCATTCGGATCCTTTCATTTTACATTACATTATTCTACCGACGGGATTGTAAAAACAATTGAAAGACAGGTGGATCTTGAGAAGAATCCTTTTCCGTACAACACTGATTTGCACTTTCCAGATAGAGCATTACCCGGGGAAAGAGTCGAGCTTTCATTAGAAGTTACTGATAATGATGGTAATCCTGCAATAACAGCTTTAACTGTTGCTGGATTATCAGAGTCTCTTAGAAAGATGTTTGAAGGTGAAGAGCATGGATGGGAGTCCTCTGTTCAATCACTGTTTAACAGAGGTTTTGTAACCTATGATTCACGTATTTTAACGGATGAATTACCCAGTATGTTCCCTTCAATAACAAATATCATCGATTATACAGAAGATTATTTTATAGTTGCTGAAGCTAAAGTTGGTCATCTGCTCAGAGTAAACCAGATGTTAGAAGAGACTTCTCTGATACCGCACTCTGGAATACTGGGCTGTTTACAGATCAATATGGGAAGGTTAATATTACTTTCAAAATGCCCGATAACCTTGACTTGTGGAGCATCAGAGCGCTATCATTTGTATGGAAGGATTTGGTTATCGCAGGGGTGAGCTTGAAACATGGCTACCCCTGTCCATAAATACTTATAATCAAGAATACTTTATTTCCGGTGATAATGCTCAATTAACCTTTTCTGTAATGAACAGTACGAATGAAGATATTTTAGCAAATTGTAGCCTTTATATTGATCAGGAGTTAATTGAAGAAAGCAACCTGATTTTGAAACATAAAAGTTCAAATACTCTAAAATTTGATTATGCTGTAAAGGATGTGGCACCTGAAATTGGTGAAGATGAGGTGAACATCAAACTTATTGTGAATTCCGATAAATATTCAGATGCTATTGAACTTTTGTTACCTGTCAAAGAAAGATTTTTAACTGTTGATACCGAAAGAACCCTGCTTTCTAACGGTGAAAATGTAATAGCTTTTGAGGGAAACGAATATGGCACTATGACCATAACATCAGACATTAATGATGTGCTACTTGAGTCAATAATTTATCTTCTCAGGTATCCTTATGGATGCGTTTAGCAAACAATGAGCACCTGGTTGCCGGTAATTGCAGCAAAGAATCTGGATAATATCCTTACGGTTGATATGAAGAACAAAATTTCGATCTACAATGATGAGGCTCTTGAACGTCTTTATGGATATCAGCACCATGATGGAGGCTGGGGTTGGTGGAAAAATGATTCAACAAGTAGTTTTATGACTGCATATGTTATGTTTGGATTTTATCTTGCAGAAAAGGCTGGAATAGAGCTTAATAATGATGTTATAAAGAACGGAGCCCGAATACTTGGATATATGATGAATAACAATAGAGATCCCTTTGTTCAATATGTATATACACTGTACGATAATAGTCCAGATTTGGTTATCCAAAAATATGGTAGTGATCTTGCATCAGTTGCGTTGACTGCGCTGGCACTTAAAAATGTTGGGAAAAGGCAGGAAGCAATTCAGTTTATAGAAAAAGCCTGGGACTTTATAAAGTTTGATGATAACAATTTAGAAGTAAAACAAAACGATTCCTTTAGCTATTTCTTTGAAAGCGATTTATCTCTTTTGATGCTTTTTAAAGTCATTAATGAATTAGATTACGATGAAGAACTTGTCGTGCGTATAGGTCAGGCTATCTTTAACAGAAATAATGGAGGAAGATGGGATAGAACCATTACGACTTGTCTCGCTGTGAGTGAGCTCTCAGATTTCTCAAAAAGCGTGGCAAATGAGAAGATAAAATATATCATAAGTGACAGTTCGGGATTAATTGACAACGGATTCATGGATGACTCAACTTCCGTAAGAATAGAAATTAGTCCTGAATTAAGAAGTCCGATTTCAATATCTACAGAAGGAAATGCTTTCAACGTTGTTAATAGTAAAGCAAAATACTCCCTAGATTCGGTGGAGCCTTTAAGTAATGGTATGACTGTAACCAGATTTTTCCGAAAAGAGGTCGAGATTACTTCAAGGAATTCACTCGTTGAAAAAACATTCCTCAGATAGATTCACCTTACGTAATCGGACAGCTTGAAAAAATTGAACTGGAAGAAAATACTGAAATTCCAAACATTACCAGGACTGAATATGACGGAATGATGCTGCACATTGACAATGATGAACTCTGTCTTGGAAAATATCGACTGGGTTGGATGAGTTCAAATATTGAGCTGTTAGGAAAGATAGGCAAATCAGAGTTCTTACTAAAGCATAAGCTGTATAACGACAGGGTTGAGTATATTAACTTTCATTGACAGAAAACAAACCGCTTGAGGTGGGAGATCTCATTATTGCGGAAAGCAAACTTATACTTGATAAAGATGTAAGATACTTCATTTTTGAAGAGCCTGTTCCTTCTGGAGCGTTATACATTGATGAATACAGAATTCATGATAATATTGGTCATTTCTGCAGTAAGTACTCAAGCTTTTCCTATCAACATGGTTATTTGCATTTTGAACCACGATACGAGAAAGCTTCATATTTCTATCCAAGTGACTGAGTAATCAGTTCAGCTTATCGAATGATAGCTACAGGAGAATACGTGATTCCTCCATCAAAAGTGTGGGGAATGTACGACGAAGAAAGCTTTAGAACTTCAGAATCAACAATTTTGGAAGTTCATGATAGAGAATGAAAAGTATTTTTCTGACGTTCGTGCTTATTATTTCTGTAAATTTATCCTTTGCATTTTCTGTCACGTATGTATCGTGGTATGACAGCGAACTGCAGAATTCAAAGATCGATTTGAAAAGAATATAGGAAAAACAGCAACCAGTACAAATTATAGGGTGTATATAGCCTCTTCAGTTTCTGAATTTGTCGAATTATCGAGATTACCCCATTGGGTGATGGCTGGTGTCAAGAACGGCGTAATTTTCTTACAGCCAATGAGTTCACATGAATCACTTGTTACAACACTGGCTCATGAATTAACACATTTGGAACTACAAGCATATGAATTATATTACTGGATCGAAGAAGGATTGGCTTGTATTGTTGCAAAAAACTGGGAGGGTAGAACACTTATGCCAATGAATAATATTGATGGAATCAACCCGATAGACCTTGACTACTATCAATATCAAAATTATAGTTATACGTGCTGGATGAAGGTAAGCAAATTACTGAAAAACGGAAGCTTTTCAGATTTACTTAATCTTGGAAGAATGAATTAATAGAAGTTGCAAACAAAATTCATGGGATTATAAACTGGTATAGTACTTTATTGTAATGGAGCGATGCTTTTTTCATTGCTCCAGTTTTTAGTTTGATGTTCTATTAAAATATTCTTTACCAGCAGATTGAACCTTTCTGATATAATTAACGTAGTAATGATTGGTGGTGAGTTATGGGAGAGGTTCTTTATAGAAAATATCGACCATTAAATTTTGATGAGTTAATCGGACAAAATCAGGTAAAGGATATTCTAAAAAAGGCTCTAGATAAGGGTAAGGTGTCACATGCTTATATCTTTTATGGTCCTAGAGGAACCGGCAAAACTACTACAGCAAGAATACTCGCAAAATCGCTTAACTGTCTTTCTAAAGAAAAAAGGCCCTGCAATGAATGTGAATCCTGTATTGCGATAAACAGATTGAACCATATGGATGTTATAGAACTTGATGCTGCTTCAAATCGGGGTATTGATGAGATAAGAAAAATCAGAGATGCAGCTTCTTATAGACCTACAATGGGCAGATATAAGATATATATTATAGATGAGTTTCATATGCTAACAAGAGAAGCCTTTAATGGGCTTTTGAAAATATTAGAAGAGCCACCAGATCATGTTGTTTTTATTTTGGCTACAACAAACCTTGAAAAAGTGCCTGAAACTATACTTTCGCGATGTCAAATTTTTACTTTCAATGAATTATCGAAAGGTGAAATATTAGTTTATCTTAAAAACGTATTGGAAAAGGAAGAGAAAAAGTATGAAGATAAGGCATTAGATATTATTGCAAAGGCATCCAATGGTGGAATGAGAGATGCGATTAATTTGCTTGAAAGAGTAATGGTATTTTCCGATGAAATCAATGAAAAAGCTGTCAGAGAGGTTCTTGGAATAATCCCTGAAGACGTTGTTAAGGGTTATTTGGGAGCTCTCGAAAATGCTGATATGGATGCATTAAGCCTGATTTCGGAACAGGTAAAGAAGCTTGGTTTTTCTTATGAGGTAATGGTAGAACAGGCAATCGATTTGTTAAGAGAAAGAATAATAAAAGAAAAGAAAAATTTTAACAAAATTGCGCAATTAGTTACAGAATTATGGGATCTCAAAAAAGAATTGAAAACAGCTGAAGATAAAGAGTCAGCTTTTGATGTGTTAAATTTATTAAAGGCAAATATCATAAGCGGAAAGTTTAAGAAAAAGTCACTTGAGAAAGAAGATCGTTCAGTTATCACCAATACATCTGAAACGACAGGAAAAAGTAGAAGCATAGATGTTTCTGAGAAAGAAAATTCATCTGTGGATGAACAAAAAAATACATTACCGGATAGAGTAGGTCAATTTTTAGATTCGCTTTACAATGAAGATAGAATTCTCGACTGGGTTCTTCTCAACATTGCTGAAATTGAGATAGATAATAATACCTTAAAGGTTACTTTTAAACAAGGAGACTCAATTTCTTATACGATAGCACGTGAAAGATTGGTGTTATTAGAAGAGCTCGTACAGAAAAAATTGGGAATGAAATTTGTTCTGGAAGAAAATTTGGGCAGGAAAAATGAAAACAGAGAACTGCTTAAAAAGCTTGCTCCGAAAGAAAAGGAATACATTGAACGTGTTATGAGTTTATTTGATTATAACAGTGATATTGAGATAATTGAGGAGGAAGATAATGGCTAAAAAAATAAGAGGATTGGGAGGAAAAAGCATAGGAAAAAGATCGTCCAAAAAATCAAACCAATTGAATGAAATGATGAAACAGGCACAAAAAGCACAAGAACGAATGGGGGAGATAGAAGAAAAATTCAAAGATATTGAAGTTTCTGCAACATCTGGAGGAGGAGCAGTAGAGGTTACAGCTAGCTGTGATTACAGAATAAAAGACATACAAATAAACGAGGATTTAAAGGAAGAGGAGTTTGAAATTGTCCAGGATTTGATAATTGCTGGAGTTAATGAAGTTCTAGAAAATATTAAAAAGAAGAGAGATGAAGAAACGTCAAAATTAACAGGTGATTTGAATTTACCTGAAGATATCTTAAACAAATGAGGAGGTGTAGGAAATGAAGGTAGCAATTAATGGATTTGGAAGAATTGGCAGGCTAGTTTTTAGAGAAATGCTGAAGAGAGATGGAGTTGATGTTGTAGCAATTAACGATCTAACGGATGCAGAAACACTGGGACATTTACTCAAATACGACACTGTACACGGTAGATACCCAGGAAACGTAAATGTTGAAGATGATTCATTGATAGTGGATGGTGAAAAGATCAAAGTTTATGCTGAAAAAGGCCCATCGAATTTGCCCTGGGGAGATCTGGGTGTAGAGATTGTTATTGAATCAACAGGTGTTTTTAGAAGCAAAGAAAAGGCAATGCCACATATTAATGTTGGCGCGAAGAAAGTCATTGTAACAGC
>JAYEJL010000005.1:0-28116 GCA_034660555.1 Thermotogota bacterium | reverse complement strand
ACACATAATGCTTTAATAATAAACATGACAGGAAACAGTTATAGAAGAACAAAAAACAATACCCAGGAGAGGTAAGGGGTTAATTACTTATGACCCTGGGGGGTCAATAAACTATTGACTTTATACAAGCTAAACCTCCTCATTTTTTATTGAAAGCTATTTTCATGTTAGCTCCAGATCCACATAGCCTTTTGCAAAACCTATTTTAACTTCAATTGTTATTTTAAAACACTTGAAGTCATTTCTCTAATCCTATCCCTTAGGTGGATAAGGATCTTTATCATAAGTTCTTTCTTCTTGAAACTTGCCATTTTTCTTATGGATTTTTATTTGACTTGGTTCATTTTGTTTAGCAAGATTTCTGGCAAAATTTACAGCTTCATCTTTAGTATTAAACTTTCTTAAGGCTCTTGAAGAATTTTGTTGTTTAATTTCCCATCCAGTTTTATCTGGAACGACGTGATAAGTCTTTCTTTTGGACATTTCATTCCTCCTTTAGTAAAAACATACAGCTTATTTGTTCAAAGAATTCAAAGTTTCCCATAAGCCTTTAGGGATTCTGCTTTGATTTTGTTCATGTAGCGTTTTAGTGGGGTGTCGGAGTCTTTTCCTGCTTTCACAGAATTCAAGACATGTTCGAACTGGGTTTTGTTAAGCTGGTAGATTTTAGCAACCATTGCGTCTATTTCACCTCTAAGTTTAATGCGTTGACTTTCTTCTGAAGGTGGAATCCCATCTTTTTCCCAGTTCAATCCAACACTTTCTGCGAGTTCGTCGAATTCTGGGGCATAACAAATTAATTTTGCTGATCTTTCAACTATTTCATCAAAATATGGATCTCCGCTTTCTAAACGTGGAAATGGGAGTCGCATAAGATATGTTTTACTTATATTAGAAGATATAAGCATTCTTATTTGAAAATCAAAAATAAATGAATTCAATATTGCTATACTAAATAATTTTATTTTTTTAGAATTAGAAAGTTTGAGTTTTTCAACATAAATTGAGTTTCCTGTTAATGAAAACTTGGGACACATTGCTGCAATTAAACTCCTCGCATTTGTATTGCTTGCTGACTGTCTGAAAGCTACCCTATAATAATCCCATCTCCAGGTTTCTTTTTCTTTATTTCTTGAAGCTTTTAGTCTGTTAATCTTTTTCAATTCTTTAAATTTCAGATAATATCTTGGCCCTTTTAGATCATGTCTGAACTGATGGATCATTTTACCTTCAAATAATGGTATATCACCTGTTTCATGAAATAGGTTCTTATCATTTGTCATATGAAGGTCATTACAAAAATCTATATTCCACTTTCCGTTATCACTGAGTTTTGGAAAAAGAGAGTAGGCTTTTTCGACGATATCTATATCAAATTGACATCTGAGTTCAAGAAAGGATTTGTGTTTTGGTGAAAACTTATCCAGTAGCTCTACCGGATAATCAAGTACACTTTTTGTAAGATTATTGAGAGATGATTTATCGTTACAAAGGAAGAAAGTTTTTACCTTTTCAGTTTTGGCTTGATTTTTGATAGCTGATATAATGACAAACTTTATTCTAGAATCTACATCAGGGAAGAATTTTTTGCCTTTTTTGTCTCTGTTTTCAAATCCAAGTATGTATCTTAAATGGTGTTCATTTATAAGAGCTTTTCTCAATGAATCAGACCCTTCTTCCTGGTAAATTCCACCAAGAACAAGGTAGTTCAATATTCCATCATGATTCAAATTTTCTAAATTCTTTTCTGTAAAGACTCTAAAGAGGTTAATGTCCCCTTTATCAGCGTAGTAGATATAGTTATTCTTCAAATAATAGGCAAAGTCTGTTATCTCTTTTTTATTGTGTTCCCATTTGGTTTTAACTTCACTTTTGGAAAGCAATTTGTTTTGAAATGCTTTTTTCTGCTTGTTTAATCTTCTATATTTAGGATCATATTGTGAAAAGAACATTTCATCTTCTGGTTTAACTTTATCCCATGGTGGATTCCCTATGGCAATATCGAAACCACCGCGTTTTCTGATTTCAGGAAACTCAAGTTTCCAGTGAAATGGATTCAATTTTCCTCGAAATTCCTTAATAGCTGTTTTAAGTTCATTGTTTGCTGCGTCTATTCCATCAAGAAGTATTTCGTCGAGAACTCTGTAATTACCTGTTTTGAAAAAATCCCATTTCTCGAGTTTTTCTTTCCATCCAGGGTAGTCAAGAGCTGTTTTCAAGTCAAGAAGAAATCTTACAGGTTCAATGGTTCGGGCTACATTAACGAAGGTGTAACGAGAATTCTTTGCCTGATTTAATGTAATATCTTCCAGTGATTCAATCTTTTCAAGATCTTTTATAATCTCGTCTATCTTATCTTCTATGGTCAGAACAAACATGTCAGATTTTGCTTTTTCCTTGAGTTCATTGAGAAGTTCGTCTAAATCGGATCCAACAATGGAGTTGCCGCATTTTAAGTGATGAGATAAGAAGGATAGAGGTACACCCGGGACTGCTGTTTCCAGCCAAAGAGATAATTTGGCTAATTCTGTTGCCATGGGGTTTATATCGACACCAAACAAGCAATTTTTGGCAATAAGTCTTTTCAAAAGTGAAGCGTCATCCGGGTCTGATTTTATTATGCTATGCTCTTTAAGCATTTGTCTGATTTCTTCAAGTTTTTTATAAATCCCATTTTCAGGGAAACGCCCACCAAGAGAGATTATCTTTTCAGTAAGATATCTTAATGCGCTAACAAGAAAATGTCCACTACCCATAGCGGCATCAAGAATTTTTATATCCAGGAGCTGTTCAGCCTCTTTACGCAAGGTGCCATCGTAAAGTTCTTTATCCAGTTGCTCCTGGAGTTCTACCATTTCTTCATGCTGTTTGATAAATTCTTTTTCTTTCTCTTCAAATAACTGATCTACTGCATCGCTTACCATGAAATCAACAAATTCATCAGGGGTGTAATATGAACCACTGGATTTTCTAAGATTGTTGTGTTTTACAAGATATAATTCACCTTTTTCTATTTTTCTGATGATAACGAGATCATCTGTATGGTCTTCAGGATCTATATACCATTCTTCTTTTGTTTTTTTATCTTTTACGAGAAATTTGGGTTCATTTGCTATTTTGAAATTGTATTCCATTAGTCCTTCGTAGATCGTTCCAAGTCTTTTGACATCAAGAGAAGAGTAGTCTCTTATATGCTTTTGTCCGTCTGTTGTGTAGAGCAATAGATTTTCAAGTATTTTGATAAAGGCTTGATCATTGATACTCGTCTGACTTAGAAACTCTTTAGCTTCCTTAAAGCTGTCGTACTCATTTGATTCTTTTGAAAAAAGGCCTCCGTCATATGGTGGAATGCCTATTTGTTCAGAACCTTTATTAATCAAGCCAAACAGAGTATTCAAGTGATTGTCTATAATAAACGTGTTTTCAAGGGAAGCATAGCCTTCTGAAATTAAATTATCTAAAACTTTTCTCAAGCTGTAATTGTAATACATGCTGCCTTCCTGGAGGGGAAGAAGGTGTTTCGCTTCAGCATAGGCTATAAAAAGCAATCTATAAAGCAACAATAGGGTAGTACGAAATATAATTGTTGGAGAATAATCAACATTCTTTTCCAGTGCAGAATTATATAAAGCTTTTCCAATATCTTCAATACATCTGTCATAGATTATTGCTTTAAGATCTTCTTCAAGTTCCCTTGAAAATTCATTACTCTGAGTAAGGACTCTATCAATGAAGGGTCTTCCATGTGTTAGTGAACAAAAAGAGTTTTTGGCAAAGAAATGATAAAAATACTTAAAAGCTTCCTGATTTTCAAGCAGTTCCGGAAGATTAACTTCATAAAAAGTCCTTTCCCCGGCGTTTTCTCCTTTGATATACAATCTCCAGATTCTTCCATTGGTCAGTATCCCATAATGGGGTTTAAGCCAGGTAAGATAGTTTATCATCTGGAAATGAGGTGTATCTTCTTTTCCCTTTTTATCTAAATTGACATTCCATTCCTTTGATTCTTCTATTGCATGTGAGTGGAAAAAAACACCAGTCGGGGATTCTCTTTGTTCTTTTATACCCTTTACTTTAAGACTGTCATTGATGAAAAGTGCATGATCGGGTATCCTTCTACCACCTTGAATTTTTGTTGTTCCCTGAGAAAGATATTCCCACCCAAGTATTTTAAGGACTTCTCTTATAAACTCTTCTTCTAACTGGTTCTCGTTTAAAACAGGCAGATAATCTTCCATCTGCAGATAAATGGTTTTTATTTTCTTAAAAGGTTCTGATATGTCCTCCTGCCACTCGTTTAGTTCATTGATTTTGTGTTCAAGGAAGTGATTAGAAAATAGCTTTTCATTTCTAAAAAGTAAGGTAGTTACCCCAAAAAGAAACCCCTCCCAACTTGATCAATATTAGTTTAGCATTTTATTGAACAAAGACAAAATTCAAGAGGGATTAATGCAAATTGTACTTGAATTCATAAGCACTATATTTATATGCTTAATTGTAGATTTTCAGAGGTGAGGTTTTGTTAATTTGAAAGTTTTTTTAAAGAATAAATCAAGTGAACTAGAATTACGTAAATTAATGTATTAATATTTTAGCGAATCGTTCTTTTATCTTTCTAAAAATTTATGCTTTTCTTTTTCCAGGATTCTTTTGCTTTTAATATTGTTTCTTCTTCGGATATAAGCGTTGTTTCTCTGTTTTTAACGACTACTTCACCGGCTATGACTACGTGCCTAACGATTTCTTTTTCTGTGCTGCCATAAATGAGATTATTCAGGCATGATTCTTCTACTAAAAATCTTTAGTCACTGGGATCAAGAATAAGAAAATCAGCGGGGTCTCCTTCGTTTATTTCTCCGGGATTTTTGAAACCGGAATCGCCAGCACCTCTACACAACATTTTAAACACGGAAGGCGCATCGAAACTTGTTGAATCCATTGAGGCAACCTTTTGAAGCATTGCTCCTGTTCTCGCTTCAAGCAACAAATCATGGTTGCTGCTCGCGGCGCCATCGGTTCCAAAGGCTATGTTTATTCCAGTTTTTTGGAATTTGTACATGGGAGAGAGTCAATCGGTTAGTTTGCAGTTCGTTAAGGGGCAATGAATTACGGTAGTTCCGGTATTCTTAAGTATTTCGATCTCTTCATTGTCAATCCAAATCACATGAGCAAGCTGGGTCGTTTCTCCAAGAACGCCAACGGTTTCAAAAACCTGAATTTTTTCCATTCCAAATCGTTCCTTGGCTTTTTCTATGGGTGTTTTTTCCTTCAGCAGCGTGTGTATGAATGCCAACTCCATACTTTCTGCTCAATTCGCCTATTCCCACAACAAGTTCTTTTGTTGCAGCGGGTAAACCCATAAATGCGAATTTGGTAGTTATCTTTCCGTTGGCTTTTCCATGCCATTTATGATAAAAGTCTTCCGCTTCTTGAAGAGATTTTTATGTTGATTTTGCGGGGGTGTTGGTTCCTTCAATATAATCATTTGCCATTTTTCCATAAATCAGTCGAAGTCCGGTAGATGTTATCGCATCAGCCACAGCATTTTCTGGTATGTATTATATCTGCGACAGAAACGGAACCCGATTTGAGAGTTTCTATTGCCCCTATGAGAGTGAAGTAGTATATAGCTCCCTCAGAAAACAACTCTGGAAACTTCCATATTATTTCCAACCATTTGGTGAGTTCAATATCGTCCATTAATCCCCTTCCAAAGCACTGGAATAGGTGAGTATGGCGGTTCATGAAACCGGGTACTGCGAAATCTCCATTGCAGTCAAGAACTTGGGATTCTCTATTCAGGTTAGTTTTATCTGACGCGTTAACAATCTTCGTTATTCTGTCTTTTTCTACGGATATGTTTTTATTCTCAGATAACTTTCCATCGGGACTCAAAAACCTTACGTTTTTTACAAGCAAATCCATTACTTATCTCCTTCAGTTACTAACGCTTCAAATGAAAGTTCTGCCATTACTTTGAAAAGTGTTTCAAATCCCTGTTTTTTGCTAATAGTTTTATCAGTATGAGTGCTGGAAGTAACTCCCAGAAGTGCACCAAGTTTTACTCTCCTTAGATATGCGATAAACAAATAAAGTGGAAACAACGCCCTCTATTCCCGCAATATTTGTGTCTTTCCATACGCCTTTGCTTAATTTGCTTGCGAGCCTTGAGTTAAGGCGCAGGGCGTCGTGAGTACAGACTATTCCTGAATGTACTCTGTGGCTTGAATTCCTTGAAGCGGTTACAAGGCTTTCATATATGGTTCTTGATGATATTGCTGGAAATTCTTCAGGGACATATTCCAGGGTTGTTCCGTCACCCCTGATGACTGCTGTTGGGATTACCAGGTCTCCGCACTTGATATTTTCTTTTACTGATTCAGCAGTACCAATATAAATAAGTTTTCTGGCTCCTGCCTTTATTAACTCTTCAAGGGCTATCGACGCTGCGGGGCCTCCGAATCCTGCCGAAGTTACACTCAGTTTTTTGCCTTTATATATGCCGCTGTATGTTACATATTCTCTTTTTGAGGCGAGTTGTTTTGGCTTATCAAGCTTATCTGCAACTATTTTGCATTGCTGAGGACTTTCAACTAATACAACACATTCACTAATTTCTCCGGGTTCTATATCAATATGGCATAACTTCGTTTTTCCGCCTCCTGAAGCCTAACCATTGCATCACAGGATATTTCAATTACTTTGTTTACGCTTTCCTTTTCAGGATCTGGTTTTGTTGATGTCGCGAGATTTCCTGCAACCACAAGAATAGAACCTACTTTTACATGCTTTAGAGCTCCAATCACAAACAGCGTTGTTTACAGCCCTATGCCAGTCGGGCATACAGCCATTGGGTTTCCTGAATATTCACCGTTGTAGATACGATATTCTTTATTATCGGATATGATACTTGAATTTTGAAAAAAGTTCTCATCTATGTAATCCGCTCCATCCAGATCTCCGGGAATCAAAACAGAAGGATTAACCTACCCTTTTCTGCATTTAATATGAGGTTGAAGCTTTCCCAAAATGAACACCACCTTTGAGTTTGCGAAGAACCCTAAAAGTTCAAACAGTAAAAAACTCCATTTTCGGTTTAAGATAGATATTACTTGCCTGCTTTCGATATCATAACCATTATAAGCTCTTTATATAAGCGATTTCTTTTCTTTTAGTAAAGTTAGAAGAAATTTATTTGGTGATGGTCATTTTATTGTTATCGCAGGTGGCCACTTATTATTATCGTTGGCATATAAACTTATTATTAGAATAAACCTTTAAGTGCTATGCTTGTTAATAGGTGATATTGCGTTAAATTCAAAGGAGGTTCCATTATTAAATCAAAGCTATTATTTGTATTATTTATATTTATTGCCTCTTGTTTTGTAATGGGAGCGCAGGTTGTTGATTTAACGATGAAGTTTGATTCTTTGGTTATTGGAACGATTAAAATTCCTCAGTTCTTTGAAATGGAGAACCTTGCTGTAGAAAGGTATATCAACGAAGAACAATACAGGGAAGCCAGTTATTTTGTAGATCTATTGTTTAAATAGGCCGAGGAAGACAAGAAAGAGTTTGAAAAGCAGGGTTGGGAATTCAGAAATTTTGAAGTAGCAACGGGTTACAAAATAGGACTAAATAACGATAACTGTTTGAGTTTTTACGTTGATTATTATAGATTTACAGGTGGCGCTCATGGTATGACCGAAAGGAAATCATTCAACTATGATTTGCTGACAGGAATAAAACTAAGTTTATCTGATATTTTTACAAAGAATGTAAACTATGAGAAGGTGATACTTGAAGAGATTAATTCAGTTATCAAAAAAGAGCTGAAAGAGGACCCTCATGTATATTTTCAGGATCAACTTGATACCCTTAACTATAATAAAGGTTTCTATCTGACAGAAGACAAACTGGTTATCTATTTTCAGCTCTATGAGATCGCCCCTTATTACAGAGGTATTATCGAATTTCCCATTGACAGAAATATATTTGGTGATGATTTAATTTACTGAAGTTTTTATTATAGCGATATTCTTTGCAAGGATAAACACATTCCATATTATTTTGGAGATGATTGGTATGGAAGAAAGCAAAAAGGTAGGTCAAAATAAATCGAGGTTACTGTTGATAGCAAGAATATGGTCAGGGATCGTTATCGCAATATGTTTGTTTATATTCAGTGGATCCATCGTGGATTTATTTCGAACTGGAACAACAGACCCCAATGTAGTTGAAAATTATCCGTTTATTGAAAACTTACCTCCAATTTTTAGTTTCTTAAGTGCTATTGGACTAGCGCTGGCATGGAAATGGAAACTCATTGGAGGGCTGATAGCAATCTGCTTATGTACAGTAAACTTCGTTATTTATTTCATACACTGGCCATTAACTGAAAATATCAACTACCTGATCGCTCCCTACGGAATAAACCTATTCATTATGATCCCGGGTATAATGTTCGTTGTTTTGTGGAGAAGACAAAATAAATTAAAGAGTAGTGAACGTTAGATCTATTAATAGTACTTTTTTATCTGCTTGTCTATATCATCCAGACTAATCATTAATAAATTTTTCTGTGGACTTAACCCCTCAAAACCTGATTTTGAGAAAAGGCAGTATGTAATGTTCTCAAAATTTTTATTCAGATCTTCCAAAAGCAACCCGGTTTTTCTCTGGAGTTTTTGTAATATCTTATTATTAACAGGTTTATTGGACCATTTAACTTCACAAACGTATAAATTGTTTTCTCTTGTAGCAACAATATCTATCTCTTCATTCTTTTTCCACCATCTTCCGATTTTCTCAGGTGCAACTGTTTCTTCAAGATATTGCAAGGCGACTTTTTCATATGTAAAGGAAACAAATTCAGTAAATGTTTTAAGTATTAAGGCTGATAAAATGTCACCCTTTTCTCTATATACAAGCTCTTTATGAGGATAAAGATATTTAAAATAGAACCTCAGGTAATCGTCGTCTATGTAGTAGAAAGGTGACTTTCTTGGTTTTTTAAGTGAAAAAGGCATTTCTTTTTTCAGGAGTCTTAGATCAACCAGTTTAGAGAGATATGTGCCAATTCCGTTATGAGGTATTCCGGTTACAGTAGAAATCTCATTAGGTTTTGTTCTACCATTAGCAACTACTCTCAATATATCAAAATAGGAACCCGAATCTCTAGAAAACTCTTCAAGAGTTGTGAAACTCCCTTCTTCTAATAAAAATTCACCAGGACTTAGAATCTTCTCTTTTAGCGCTTTTTCGAAACTGGAGTAGTTTCTGAATTCATTAAGATATAGGGGGATACCACCGGTAATAGAGTAGGTCTTTATTCTTTCTTCTGTATTCATTTTGTTCAGAAAAAGAGAGGAATCAAAGTAGTTCATTGGTCGGATCAAGTATTGGCCAGTTCTTCTTCCATACAGCGGACTACTTGATGAAAGAGCAATTCTTTCAATCATACCAATAAATGAACCACAAAGTACAATTAGAACAGGTAGTTTGGAGAATTGTTTATCCCACCATTTTTGGAAGATTGACATAAAAGAATCATCTTTTTGAGGGATGTATTGGAATTCATCAAAAATAATTGCCTGTTTTCCTTTCATCTTTTTTATTGCGTTGGCTAGAAGTTGAAAAAATTCATCCCAGCTTGAAATGGTTAATCCATAAGGAAGATTAAGAATTTCTTTTAATGGCTCGACAAAACTGTTCATTAAGTGATTGGGATTAGAAAGATCAGCTGTGAAGAAAATGGGTGAATCAAAAGAGTTTTCCAGAAGGAAAGTCTTTCCCACCCTTCTTCTTCCATAAATTACCAATAATTCTGATTTATCTGATTTCATCTTTTTGGTAATAAATGTTCGTTCCATTGTTCTATTGATCATAATAAATCACCTTATAAATGTGAATTTAGTAAATATAAATTTACTAAATATATATTCAGTAAATTTACATTTATAATATACCATATAAAATGGTCAACTCAAAGTGCTATGATTTTTTATGGTATGTATATAGTTCATATACAGGAGCATTTATGACTAAAAGAAAATTTATTGATTCGTAGAAACATAAGTTAATTGAAGAACTTTTGAAAAAAGCCGATCACAAAACTGCAGTGATATGGGCCTGTGAATGTGCTGAGCGTGTGCTTTCTTATTTTGAAGAAAAATATCCAGATGACAATCGCCCTCGAAAATCAATCGATACTGGTCGTTCAGCCGCTCATGCCGCTTCAACCGTGCACGTTAAAAAACACGTCATGATTGCTTCCACATACGCCACTAAAGCTGTCTTTTTTATCATTACCCTGATGGGACTTCCGTAAATGCAGATAAAGAAAGAGATTGGCAATACAAATTACCGGTTAAAATGATGGATAAGTGAATTACTACGGCAAAAAAGAGCAAGCCATATTAGGCTTGCCCTATAATCTATATAAACAGAGGTGAGAAGTGTCAGTTTTTTTCTTTGTTATCTAATGCCTTTTTCAATCCAGGTATTTTTTCTTTTCCGCTTAATATTTGAATGCTGGATTTTTTGAAATCTTCACCTATGGGTTCGTATGAACCTCCAAGGAACTTGGCCAAAAAAGCTTCTGCTACCGCAAAGAATGAAAGACGATTTTCCGGTCTGGCAAAACCATGACCTTCGTCAGGATAAAGTACATAGGTAACAGGGATATTCTTTTCTTTCATTACCTCAGCAATCTGATCTGATTCAGCCTTTTTGACTCTTGGATCATTTGCTCCCTGACCGATTAGCAGAGGTGCTTTGATGTTATCCACATAATTGAGAGGAGAATGCTTTTTGAGGAGCTCTTTTCCTTCTTTGGTTCGTGGATCCCCCACCCGGTTTGTTAACATTTCAAACATAGGCTTCCAATAAGCGGGTATGGTGTCGAGGAAGGTTTCAAGGTTGGAAGGACCGACGATATCAACACCACATGTATAAAGTTCAGGGAAGAATGTTAGGCCTGCCAGGGTTGAATAACCACCAAAACTGCCACCCATTATTGCTACTTTATCGGGATCAGCTATACCTTTATCTATTGCCCATTTTACGGTATCTGCCTGGTCCTGTATGATTTTTCCTCCCCATTCACGATCTCCAGCGTTGATGAATGATTTACCAAAACCAGTTGAAGATCTAAAATTGACAGAGATTACAGCGTAGCCTCTATTAGCTAGCCACTGATGAAGTGGGTCATAACCCCAAAAATCTCGTCCCCAGGGACCACCATGGGGTAACAGCACTGTTGGGACTGGTTTATCCGGGATTTCTTTGCCATCACTATCACTTGATAAAGGTAATGTGTAGTAAATTACCAGATCAAGACCATCATGTGATTTTATTGTTTTTGAGTACATCTTTGCTAATGGTTGATTTTTCAATACGTCTTTATTAGCAAACAAGAAAGTTGAGCTTTTAGTTTCACGATCGTAAATATAATAGTTAATAGGTCCATCATCTACGGTATCAGAGATGACCCAGTATCTATTGTCAAGTGACTGACTTTCAATATTAAAATCTCCCTTTATAAATGTTTTTATTTTTTCAAAATCATCATTAACATTTTCATCGAGAATCTTCCATTCTTTTCGTGCATAAGTAAATGAAGCAGCTAAAGGATATTTTTCAATTGGGTGAATAAGCACATCATCTATGTCTGCTCTGGGATGTTCAGCTAATATAGTTCTTGATTTATCGGATAGTTTGCATTTTACTAGTGTTGAAGTGTCACGATTTCTGCTACCTCTTAAGTATGCGTATTTACCATCTTTGCTTATTGTTACACAATCAGTAGTCAGTTGATCTTCTTCACTTATTGTTTCCCAGTGCTCCCATTGTCCGTCATTTAAAGGTTTCATGATTTTTATTCCTTCAGGAACAAGTTGATAGCCAAAAACTATGTTGTAATCGTCATCAAGCTCAAAATCAGCAAAAGTTTCATTTTCTAAAACAAGTTCAAGTTTTCCTGTTTCAATATTGAGATTGTAGACATCATGCCATTGAGGATCCCTTCTGTTGATTGCGACAATTATGTTTTTTGGAAATTCTGGGCTTGATTTTAATATTCTGGCTTGAATATTTTCGAAGGGTGTTAAATCATGAATTTTTCCGTTTTGAATGTTGACAACGAAAAGATGCCAGTTTTCATCCCCATCTTTATCCTGAATATAAAACAAGTATTGTTCAGCGCGCGCCCATTCGTAAAAACGAATCCCTCTTTTTGTGTCACTGGTAATTGGTTTTGCATTATCGGGATTTTCTGTTGGGGCTATCCATACATTGAGCACCCCATCTTTTGGTGCCAGAAAGGCAATATGTTTACCGTCTGAACTGATTGATGGTGAAGCCTTATCGGGGTTTCCGAAAAGCACTTTTCTCGGAATTATCGGAATCTCAGCCATTTTATCACTCCTGTTCTTTGACATGTATTTTTGCCAAATTAACAAAAGTATTTTGTAGTTTAATTTATTATAACAGTATTTATCAGATAAATGAAAAACACTCAGAACGGATTATTTACATGAATAAGGGTATTCAGTCATGTTTCTTCATTTTATTAAGCATATTACTAAATATTGGTTTATAACTGAAGGAAGGAGCAATGCATTGAAGAATTCGCGAATTTTCTTTGTGAAAATGCGAACTATAGAGATTATAGGGGGGAAAAATGAAATTTCATTATCTTGTACGAGCTCTAATCATTTCTGGAGAGTATGTTCTTCTCGAGAAATTGGAGCAGATAACACATTTTTACCGGGAGGTTATGTTGAACAGGGTGAATCTGCTGAGAAAGCCCTTATTCGTGAAATAGAAGAAGAAATAGGGTATGACGCCAGAATAATCAGCTTTTTAGGAGCTGTTGAAGCTACATGTAAAAAGGATGAAGTGCTTTATTCAGAATTGAACCTGATTTTTAACGTTAGATTGTCCAGCGCTAAATATGATAAACCCGTATCTTCAAAGGAGAGCCATCTTGAGTTTGTTTGGGTAAAAAGATCAGAAATAAAACATTATAATCTTCTTCCTGAACCGATGGTTAACCTTGTTAACACTTATCTAAACAAAATAAATGCTTTTTGGGGAACGAGAATTGAAAACTAGGTGTATATGCATTATAAAATCAGATATTAACGATAATAGTTTTGGGTTATATCCGGATATTAAATGGTTTCCTAAAAATTATATTGATTCAAATGATTTTCTGAAATGAAATCCATAGATAGAAAGTTCAACAGATAGAGGAAAAAGACGTGGACGTTTAAAAAGCGTCCAGAAAATGAACTTCCAGTAGTCCTTTCTTCCTCCTTTTTCTTTTATTCCCAGAATCCACATAGACTTTATCAGAGCTACAAAATGCTCGAACTTTAAACCAAGACCTTTAGGAATTTTTGGATTGTAATTTTTCAGGAATGTTTTTGCTCTTTTGTAGAAATTTTTTGGTAAATATATGCTTTTTACTATTTTTTTGTAACCATTTATAAGAGTATCATAATTCATTTTTGGTATGAAATTTGTGGACATTGTTGTGTTATTTCCTGAAAATTTAGATAACAGTCGGTTTTCCTTCTTTAGACGTTTATAAAGTTTGGTTCCTGGAGGTGCGGTTAGTATCCCTACCATTGCGGTTACTATTCCGCTATTCTGGATAAAATCAATGAGATTGTCAAATATTGATGGGGTATCATTATCGAACCCTACAATGAAACCACCAAATACCTGGAATCCGTAACTTTGAAGCGTCTTCACTGAAGATAACAGATCACGGTTTTGATTCTGTATCTTGCCACATTCAATAAGACTAGCTTCATTAGTAGTTTCAATTCCCACAAACAGCGATGTAAATCCAGCTTCACTCATCTGCTCCATCAATTGTTCGTCATCAGTTAAGTCTATTGAAACTTCAGTGATAAATGAGAAAGGTTCATTCCTATCTTTTACCCACTTAATAACTTCCGGTAGTATAATGTTTTTCAATTTGTGTTTATTACCTATGAAGTTATCATCTACCAAAAAAACTGAGCCTCGCCATCCTTTTTTATAAAGTGTATCTAATTCCGCGATAACCTGCTCAGAGCTTTTTGTTCTTGGAATTCTTCCATTGAGCAGGACTATGTCACAAAATTCGCAATCGTAAGGGCACCCGCGCGAATACTGAATACTCATTGTCGAGTAATCTTTCATATTGATAAGCTCCCATGCAGGAACCGGTGTCTCTGTGATATCCGGGTATTTGTTGGAAGTATAGATGTGTTTAGGCTTACCTTCTTTTAGATCATTAAGAAAAGGCTTGAGCGTTGCTTCTGCTTCATTTAGTACAAAATGATCAACGCCATCAAATTCTTCATAAGAGGTTGTAAATAATGGCCCTCCCGCTACAACCTTTGTATTGTTGCCTTTACATCTCTCAATTACCTCGTTTGCTGAATCACGTTGTACATCAATTGCACTAAGAAAAACATAATCTGCCCACTGAATATCTTTATTTTTTAAGCTCTTTACATTCATATCAATAAGCTTTAGGTTCCATTCATCAGGAAGCATTGATGCAACTGTTAGCAAACCAAGAGGGGGATAAGCAGCTTTTTTGGAGATAAATTTCAGTGCGTGTTTAAAGCTCCAGAACGTATCAGGATATTTTGGATAAACAAGAAGAATATTCATTTTTTTCTCACTTTCCTTTCATACTAAGCATAATCTAAGAAACATGCATGATACTTCTTATTACTATGATATATATTTTTGTGCTTTCGTTTTAAAATGATTTAAAATCAACAGGCCTAGTGTGCCTAGTAATCACTTTATTGCGAGTAGTTGTGAATCTAAGTAATAAGTAGTATTGTATTATGCATTCGATACTATTTTAGCATAAGCAAAGAGGTTAAATTTCTGGAAAAGAAATTTATCTATCGCGACCAAGAAAGTAATAATTCTTATTTAGTAAAGTAACCCCATCAAATATAGCGGAATATTTTGTCCACGGCCGGTTTCAATATCATCATTTAAAACGTAACCATTTTCCATATCTTTTATTTGTTTTGTGTCTTTCTTTTTACCACCTATTTCAAAGACTATGAATTGTCCGTTTTTTCTTATTGTGAAATCTCCAGCATCTGGAGCTGTAATAGTTTGTTGAACCAATTGGTTTACGAAGAAAGATTCTCGGATAGTTCCAAGATGTTTCTCTAAACTCCATGCAGGTTGGTTTAATGCATAGTAAATGTTTGGATTGTTCAGAAAAACTTTTGCACCACTTCTAAGATATTTGTGACCAATCTTTTCTGGAGGTACGCGGTTGATTAAAAGGACTTTTTCCATTAGATCAAGATAATTATACAGGGTTGGTTTAGTTATATTTAGCGATCGACATAACTTTTCAGGTGAAATCCTGGGGACCTTACTTGTTGCAAGGAAAGCGATTAGTCTTTTTATTGTTGCTGCTCCCTCGGGTTTTATGTCACTGATTCCCAATATGTCATCATAGATGATCTTGTCCAATGTGTTGAGAAGCCTATTATAGTAATTGCCTTCAATAAAATAGGGATAAGCACCTTCTCTGAGGTATTCAGAAAAAAACCTCAAAGGTTCATAATGAAGCAATGATTTAGCAATTTTATTATGATTTCTCAATATTTCTTCCAGTTTCACCGGGCTAATGGTATCACCGGTTCTAATCTGGACATATTCTCTAAATGAAAGGATGTTAAGTTTATATATTAGTGTTCTACGAGAGAGATCTGCTTTTCCTTTCATTATCTCCATTGAAGAACTGCCGGTAAAAATGATTTTTTTATTTGGGAAAGAATCATATAGTGCTTTCAGTTCCAATGACCATCCCGGGTATCTATGGGATTCATCAACTACAAGGAGTTTCCCTCCATGTTTAAAAAATGTATCTCCAATATTGTAAATACCGTCGTTTAGCACGAGAGGATTGTCAGCTGAAATATATAGAGATTCCGAATTTGAAACATCCATATCTGCCAATTTTTGTAGTAATAATGTTGTTTTACCTACACCTCTATAACCAGTTAATCCTATCATTCTAGCCTTCCAGTCGATTTTGGAATAAAGATAGCGTTTAAACTTCTTTGATATTGAATCCATCAAACGATCTTGAATTTCGAAATATGCATCAAGCTTGATCATTTCTTTCACCTCTATAGTAAATTATACTTTACTTTAATTATATTTTTAGTATACCATACTTTACGAATATTTGAAAAATAGTAAAACGAAGTTTACTATCTATATTCAGGCTTTAATTGTTTTTTGGTAATGTATAATTTTTAACAAACCCTCATCAACCAGAAGGTGGATCATGAGCAATATAGAATATCCCAGTGAAACGCTGAAGCTACTTTATGAACGAGCAAGTTTGAGAAATTTTTCTGATGAAGAGGTTGCAGAAGAAACACTCAGTCAAATACTTGAAGCCGGTACCCACGCTGCCAGTGGTGGAAATCTTCAACCCTTTTCCATAATAAAAATCAGAGATAAAAAGAAAATGGAAAAACTGGTGGAACCGGGTAATCAGGCATTTATTAAAACAGCGCCGGTCAATCTTCTTTTCTGCATTGATTATTACAGATTGAGAAGAATTGCAGAGATAGAAAAAGCACCTTTCACTGCTACAAGTTCTCTTGCTCATTATTGGATTGCTCTTGAAGATACCGTGATAGTCGCTCAAACGGTGTGCACAGCTGCTGATTCGCTTGGTTTGGGGTCAGTTTATATTGGAACGATATTCACAGAACCAGAGACACTAAGAAGCTGCAAACAATTATTTGAACTACCCGACGAAGTATTGCCCGTTGTGCTGGTGACAATGGGATATCCAAAGGTTAAACCACCTATAAGAAAAAAGTTTGATATGGATACGCTGGTACATGATGAGAAATACCGTATACCGACTGACGAAGAATTAAAGGAAGCAGTCGAAAGAAAATACGATGGACAGAAATTTGAAGTATCCGAACATGACAGGAGAATAGATACAATAAGAGAAGTATGCGAAAAAGCTCATGACAAAGAATTCGCCGATAAGGTTGTTCAAGAAATCTTGAAAAATGGTTACATTTCAACATTTCAATATGGATTTGGACTTCATTACAGGGCCGATATGATGCCCAAAGTGAACGAAGATCTAATTGAACTGATTAAAGAATACGGATTCGATGTATTTTCTTGAAAAACATAGGAAGAGCAACACAAAAAATGTAAAGTTAAGATGTAAAATACTTACGTCCTGTTCGCTGGATAAAATTACATCGAAAATTCGGTGAGCTTTTTGAAGCGCAGTTATATAATAAGAACTCAGTTACATATAAAACGGAGAAGAAGGTTTTTATATGGGTTTTGATTTTGAGCAAGCAACGATTATACTTAAGAAACTCTACAGCTACATGAGTGATGAGGATTTTAGAAAGAAATTCTGGTTTGGGTTTCCTGAAATACCAGTTGCTTTATATGATGACGAAAAGGTTTGTATAGCAGGTTTTCCTCGAGAACTCAAGAATTTCAACGAGCAGAGCGGTGTCCTTGTTGGTAAGAAGGATAACAGGTTTTATGGAAATACAGCCATTGAACTTGAGGGTCAACAGGTAGCAATTTGGGACTTAACAACAATAGAGCCGTCAATTTCTTTTGGGAGATTACTCTCACTTATTTTTCATGAAGCTTTTCACTGTTATCAAAAGTTAAGGGGAGAAAAGCGCTGGGCAAATGAACTTCAGGTTCTGGAGTATCCTTTTATCGAACAAAATTTAGCATTGAGATTTCTTGAAAGGCGAAAATTGTTAAATGTTGTGTTTTCCAGCTCAGAAAAAGAATTTAGGGAAAATCTTTCGAGATTTATCAACTTAAGAGAAAGTAGAAGAGAGCTTATCGGTGACAGCATTAATTATGAACTTGCTCAGGAAAGTATTGAGGGAACTGCATTTATGTAGAGTCAAAAGTTTATAGTCTACATGAATCTCTTCCTCTTGAGTATGTGATAGCTTTACAAGGAAAAAACATGGGTGAACTTGACCTCAGTCTTCGGAAGCTAAGACTCAGTTGTTATGCACCGGGTATGTGTATCGCTTTTATCCTTGATAGAATTGATAATCACTGGCAGGAAAAATTCATGAATTCAGAAAAGTATATCTACGACTTTATGAGACAACTAGCAGATATAACAACAAGTAAAGCTCGTTCTGAAGAGATACCCCATAATGTTATAGAACATTCAAGAAACATTTTAGAACGCTACAACAGGTTTATCGATAAAAAGTTCAATGAATTTGAAAATTCAGATGGTTACAAAATAACTCTCAAAGGAAATTTCCCACTTTTGGGAATGGACCCAATGAACATAATCTGGAAGGATCAAAATATCCTTAATGAACACTTTTTTGCCACAGAATTCAACAAAACCAAAATATTCATAAGACAACAGAATAAAGTAAAAAGAATTGGGAAAGAATATCGATTTGACGAGATTACATTCTTCACTAAAGAAAAACCTCATAAAAAAGGTGAAAAAGTTTCAATCCCCGGAGTGGGAACTGTTGAAGCAGAGCTAAAAGAAACCCGTGATGAATATCACATCTACGAAACTCCTGAAGAAACAGATGTCAAATAGAAATCCTGTAATAAGAAAAGAAGTTTAATCATCGAGGAAAGTCCTCTTAGAGAGCACTAGAATCAATCGGACAACAACAAACGGTTCAAGTGGCTTTTATGTCCTATCGTTTGTATTCTCCTCTCAGAGAGGATTACCGCAAAGCGGAGAGGTGTGTCTGTTTTTTTCTTCTTGATTTTTTCAATACCCTAGACCCCACCAGATCCTAAACCCGATTTTATGATCCTTCCGCGGAGCGCAAATCCGTGTGTTTCACAACACGCATATCCTGATCTTCGATCAGCAAATCCGCCTGCTCCCCAAGACGCAAATCAATGGTTTAGTGTTTTTGAATTTACGCACAACGCACAACCTACTATCGCACAACGTTTCTTGAACAAAATTCACACACCCAGCCTACGGCAGCCCTCTCGAAGAGGGCATTATAACCAATCGGACAACGGGAAACGGTTCACGTCTCTTATTATTTATTGTGGTTTTCGTTTGTTCTCGGATCTCTGATCTCGAGTCTCGGAGTTTAGTTCGTTGGACGAAACGAAGCGTTGGACGAAATTTTTATCTCTTACCATACCCCATACCCTATACCCCAAACCCAATTTTTTATGAAGTCTCGGTCTCTCGTTCCCTCGGTACTTCTCGTTTTCTCATATTGCATTTTTGAAGTCACGTACAACGCACAACCCACAACGCACAAGGTCATTAAACAAGTACAACGATTTACAAGATGTATTTTGTTTCTGAAATCAAATATAGTAATATAGTAATGTTATGACGTTTGTTTAATGATTGGAGGGATGGTATGTATTCAGAGGACAGAAAAAAGCTTCCTTCTTATTATATTGTTGAAAAAGATATAGAAAAAATGATTGAGAAACTAGAACCCAATGATAAACTTCCTTCAGAAAAACAATTAATGGATAAATTTTCTGTCAGTAGAACAACGATGAGAACAGCACTAAATAATCTTACCAGAAGGGGATTTATTTATAGAAAAGCAGGAAAGGGTACCTTTGTTTCTCCTCCAAGAACAATCTACTATGCAAACATTCTCAAAGGCTTCACACAGGAAATGAAAGAGCTTGGTTACAACTACAGCAGTGAAGTGGTTGAACAGAAATTTGTTATGCCAGATGATGATGCAAGAAAATTCTTTGGTACACAAGAAGATCTTGAGTTATTCTTTCTTGCAAGAGTAAGATATATGGAAAATGTCCCTGTTGCTTATCAAGAAGCATTTATAAATACATCAATTGACAAAGAATTAGAGAAATTGCTTAACATGGATTACACTGGCAAAACATCATTATATCAAAAGATGACAGGTCTTGGTTTCCCTCCAGATTATGGAGAAGAAGAGCTAAAGATAGAAAAAATGTCTAAATTTGTTTCTAAATTGCTCAAACAACCTGTTAATACCTGCGTTCTTTCCCGCATAAGAAAAACCTACGATGTAAATAAACGCCCACTTGAATTTGTTAGATCCTTCTACAGAGGAGACAAATACATATTTAAATTCACTCTAAATAAAGAAGGTGGAACAAATGAAGACTAAGAATAAATACCTTGAATCAATAAAAAATGTCCTGGATGAAGTTGAACAAAATGAGAAAGGAAATATTGAAAAGGCTGCCCAATTGATTTATGAATCAGCCAGAAACGATAAACATGTTTATATTTTTGGTTGTACACACTCATCTATTCTCGCAGAAGAGGTTTATTATAGGGCTGGCTCACTTGCATTGTTTGAACCCATATTTGCTCCAGGACTAAGTGTAACCACAACAAAACCACGTCTAACTTCATATGTTGAGAGAAACGAACAATATGGTAAGGATATTGTTGAATCTTCGCGAATAAACGAGGGCGACTGCATAATAGTTATTTCGACGTCTGGAAGGAATGCAGTTCCAGTAACTGTGGCTCTTGAGAGTAAGAAACGTGGAGCAAAGGTCATTACATTAACATCCAAGAACTACGAAAAATTTGATAGTAAACACAGTACAGGCAAAAAGCTCAGCGATGAAATCTTTGATGTTGTAATAAACAATCATGTGCCTGAAGGAGATAGTGTTATTCCAGTAAATGGAGTAACTATGGGTCCTGTATCAACCTATGCTGGAGCTTTTGTTCTGCATAGTATTTCTATGAGGGTTGCGGAAAAATATTTAGAAAATGGAGAGCAACCCGATATACTTGTGAGTTCTAATATTCCTGAAGGTGAGCAAATGAACAAGGAACTTTTTGATAAAGAACGGGTAAGAGACATGTATTTATTACCATAATGGAGGAGTAATTAATGCATATTTTAGTTATAGATGTTGGTACTACCAGGGTTAAGGTTGCAGTAGTTGCTGAAAATGGAGAAATAGTTGATTTTGAAAGTGAATATATAAGAAAAGAAGAAAATCCAACAGAACAAAATCCAAATAAGTGGTTGGATAGTGTTTCTAAACTGACAAAAAAAATAGTAGATCACAAAAAAATAGATATTGTTTCAGTAACAGGAAATATGCATGCATTACTCCCCATAGACAAAAACGGTGAACCACTAATCAATGCCTGGCTCTGGAATGATATTCGTTCACAAAAAACCAGCGAATGGCTTACGGAAAATTACGCCAAGGAGATATCCCGGAGATTTTTTAATCCGCCTATTCCCGGATTTCCTTTAAGCAAATTAGTTCGGTTTAGAGAAGAGTATCCAGATGAGTATAAGAAGACATACAAATTGCTTCAACCAAAAGATTTCGTTGTTTACAAACTCACAGGGAAATTGGCAACAGATGTAACAGATGCTTCGGGAACATTAATGTTTAATATGAAAAATAAAGAATGGGATACAGAATTTATGAAGGAACTAAATATTTCAGTAGAAATTCTTCCCGGTATTTACAAGAGTCAGCAACTAGTTGGTGATGTTTCAGAAGAGGGGAGGAAACTAACCAACATTAAAAAAGGTACTCCGATTGTTGCAGGAGCAGGTGACTTAATAACCGCTTCACTGGGGAATGGAGTTAACAACGAAACTTTTGTTCTTGTTTATGGAACTGCAGGACAATTACTCACTACAGATTCAAAACTTGTTAAATCACTGTCAAATAGAATATTCGCCTTTGAATATGTCAACCCGGAAGAATATTTATATCTTGGAACAGTGCCTGCAGGTGGTTATTCCCTCGATTGGTTTAGTGAACTCACCAAACTTCCGAAAGAAGAGATAATATCAAAGGCGGAAAGAGCAAACAATAAATCATCGTTAACATATATGCCCTTTACCCAGGGAACAGGAACACCCCATATGGATTACCGTCCCATGGGTGGTTTCAACGGGATAGATTCAAATGATAGCCTAGATGAATACTCCCGGGCTGTTATTGAGGGTCCCATATTTTCCTTAAAAGAATCCCATGAAGTTATGACGAAAGAACTGGGATCAAGGGAAAAACTCGTAGCTCAATCACTTGCAGCAAAAATTCCATTCATAAAAACAGTAGTTGAAAACCTTTTCGACGAAGAAATATACGTCCCAGAAACAAAAGAATCTTCGATAATTGGTGGAGCGATTCTGGGGGCAGTAGGCATAACAAAATATAGAGATATTACTCAGGCGCAAAAACAAATGATCAAACTGAAAAAGTGTGAAAAACTGAAAGGAGGGGATAAAAACAAAGACATAGAAGAACGCTTTTCATTTTACCAAAATATCACAGATAAACTTTTTTCAAAAAAGGAGGTTTTTTAAATGAAAAAAGTACTGTTTGTAAGTATTGTTTTATTGTTGGCAACATTCATTATGGCACAAACGACAATTGTATTCTGGCATCACGAATCACCCGCGCATAGAGTCGCGGCATTCCAGAAAGCAGTCGAACTCTTCCAGCAGGAATATCCTGATATCAAAGTGGTTCAACAGGTGGTCCCCTGGGGCGATGCCTGGACAAAAACACTGGCAGCAATCGATGCTGGAACAACACCAGACTTCCAGTTCTCGCTACCAGAACTAACCATAACAGCCTATCAGGCAGACGCCATAATACCTCTGGATAACATCATAAATGAAATTGACGAAAAATATGACTTCGTAGATTCACAGCTAGAACCATACATGATCGATGGTAATTACTGGGGCATACCTATATGGACAATGCCCATGGTATTGATTTACAGACCAAGCATACTTGAAGAATACCTTGGAACATCGGAACCACCAAAGAACTGGAATGAATTGCTTCTCGCTGCACAGGAAATAACACTGAAATCAGCTGCAGAGGGAGAAAAGATATATGGTATTGGTCTCACTGCAGGAAACAATCTTTGCACACAGGAGCAAGTTTACACAGTCATGGCAAACGTTGGGGTAGAACTCTTTGATGAAGATGGAAATCTCACGTTTGATTCACCGGAAACGCTTAGAGCTGTAGAATTCTATAAAGACCTCTTTAAATTCTCACCTCCAGGTGCAACAGGCTGGGCATGGGGAGAAATTGAAATGAACTTCAGTGCTGGAAAAATTGCAATGATGCCCTATTTCGGTGGATTGCAGAAACGTTTCTACGACATGGGTAATTACGATCTTGATGGCGCTCCCCAGCCATTCCCAATAGATGGACAAAGAGGTAGTCTAACATATCCAAACGACATACACATATTCAAGTCTGCAAGAGAAAAAGGTCATCTTGATGAAGTATATAAATTTATAAGATTCATAATGAGACCTGAAATCAACGCTATCTTTACAGCTCAGACTGAACCGGGTTCATTTGTTCCTATTACAGTTGAAGCACAGGAATCTGACGCATACTGGAATGATCCAATAATAAGCCAGTTTGAACACCTTAATCGTGTAATCGTAAACGAAATCAATTACGGAAAACTTTATGGATTTGAAACTGGCTCAGCAGTTAACCTTGCAATTGGTGGTATATCAGGTGGTAATCTGTTGGCTGAAATGATTCAAAACGTTGTTACTGGCAAATACACTGTTGAAAAAGCAGTGTCTGAAACTACGGAAAAAATGAGAGAATTTATCGAAGAGTAATTTATTTAACTAACCGGGAGAGGAGTCTCTCCTCTCCCATCCTTTATTAGGAGGATAGCATGCGGTCAAGATTTAAAGGATTTTTATTATTGACTCCAGTTTTATCACTTGTAGCACTCATAACTATATTACCCATAGTAAATATGATTTACAATTCATTGCTTAAGACACAGTTCGGTTTTGGTAAGGGGGAATTCATCGGTTTAAGCAACTATGTAAAGTTGTTCAACGATGAAGTATTTGTAGGTGCAGTTGGAAAAAGTTTTATCTGGACACTGGAGAATCTTCTTATCCAACTTACTATTCCTCTTCTGATAGCGTTATTACTTAACAAGCAGACAAAATTTTATAGAGTGACAAAATCTCTCATACTTATACCCTGGGTTTTACCCATGGTTGTCATATCTATTGTTTGGCGATGGCTACTGGAACCCAATATTGGATTTGTAAATCATCTCATTACCAACATGGGATTCGAGCCAGTTAATTTTATGGGTTCACTGAATCTCACCTTTCATGTTCTTGTATTAATAAATTCCTGGCATTTTATACCATTTGGGACGATATTGATGCTCGCTGCATTGTCTACCGTTCCGCAATCATTGTATGATGCAGCAAAAGTGGATGGTGCGGGAAGCTTCAAACAATTTATTTATATAACTTTTCCATTAATAGGGAAAATAATATGGTTTGTAGGACTTCTGGCATTTATGTGGAGTTTCAATACCTTTGACCTTATATGGTTAACGACACAGGGAGGACCCTCTAATGCCACAATGACCCTGCCAACTTATATATATAAACTGGCATTCAAAATGTATGATGCGGGAAGATCATCAGCTGCAGCTTTTATCTCAACACTCATTTTAATTGGTGTGGGAGTTCTATATTTTACCCTGCTCTCACCAAAAAGTGATACAGAGGTGAAGCAACCATGACAAAAGAAATCATGCGAAAAATTATCGTGCTCGTAGTACTTGCAATAATGATTTTCCCATTCTTCTGGATTATAAGTTCATCATTTAAGAGTTTCAAAGAAATAATGACCATGGATCCCTCAGTATTTCCTAAGGATCCAACAACAGCACATTACCATTCTCTATTTTCAATAAGGAATCCTTCAAAGGATTTCCCGGCTAACATAATGAACAGCATTATAGTAGGTATATCAACGGGAATAATATCTATATTTATATCTGTTTTAGGTGCCTACAGTCTGGCAAGATTTCCATTTAAAGGAAGTGCAACCTTCAGTAAAATGCTTCTTGTTGTTTATGTACTACCAGGTATTCCTTTGTTGCTACCTATATATGATCTATTGGCAAGAATAAGACTGGTAGATACTTTACCGGGACTAATACTTGTATACACAGCTATTAATTCTCCCTTTGCAGTATGGCTTTTAAGGTCTTTCTTTGAAGCAGTTCCTATTGAATTGGAAGAGGCTGCTCGAGTAGATGGAGCTTCTGGTTTGAGAGCGTTTTACTCAATAACACTGCCCTTGTGTGCATCAGGAATAGTAACAGCATTTATGTTTGTATTTGTCTCGACGTGGGGTGAATATACACTTGCTCAGCTCATAATAACAGAGGGTGCAAAAAAAACAGTACCACTTGGGCTAGCAACATATATGACAGACCAGTACATTGAATGGGGGCCATTGCTTGCAGCCACAACACTTATTGTTGTTCCTGTTTTGATCTTTTTCCTGCCACTATCGAAGTACTTTATTTCTGGGTTATCAGCGGGCGCTTTAAAAGAATAGGAGGTGTGTATAATGACACGAAAGGTAATGCTTATTTCTTTGGTGATTTTAATTTCATTATCGATTTTTGGGATACAGGTAACAACAGAAAAGAGAGAAATTTTTGTTGCAGATGAACTCGATATAACCCGTTCACAGCCTGATGTTTTGATTATAGATAACGGATTGTTCAAGATAGAAATCCTTCCAAACAGGGGAAGAATTTTCTGGCAGATATTCTCCAGCGATAATAGTGAAATTGGCTTGCTATATAATAAAGCAGACTATCCCATGCCTTTTATGGATGAGGTAACATCAAATTACATATTTGAAATTGGTGGAGGGTACGTGTCTGTTCCCTGGAATGATAGAAGTAATCAGCCCTATCCATTGAACTACACAATTGAAGATAATGAAAATGACGTTACTATAGAAATGAAAGGACTCAACGAAGTAGAAGGGTTACATAACACAATTAAAATTACAATAAAAGAGAATGACCCAGAAATAACAGTAGGAATGATAATAAAAAACGTAGAAACCAAGCCAAAAGAAGTAATGCTCTGGGAATGTATAAACTTCAACATGGAAGCGCCACTAAAACTCATATCAGATAATCCCTGGCTAGCAGACGAAACACTCAACGACTTTGATGAATACACTTACAAAGAACTTCAAAACCAAACAACATACATAGGGATAATAAATACATTAATCAACAAAGGTTTCAAAATGAACCTGAAGAAAGAAACCTCCAAATTTGCCCAACTATGGGGTAAAAATTGGCAACTCGAAATGGGTGGGATTCCTGCCTTGCGTTTAATCACAGAACACAATGTTTTCACATTAGAGCCTAATGAGACACACTTCATAAACCAATCTTTTGAGTTCATCCATTAGACTTTTATAGAAAAGCACGCTGAAATATTAAGAATGCTTTTAAAAGCATAAACGATGCTTTATTTATAGGGTTTTTATCTTATAACGGTTTTAAGTCTACTGCTCCAGTTTTAAAATTCTCCCCTTGAGGCTCATCATTACCCACAAATATTGGAGAAAAATAGGATAATGTGATAGATTAAAGCATTGATTAATAGGGATTTACTTTCATATTTTAAATAGTCTGAGGTGTGAATAAGATGATAAAAATAAGTGATGAATTTGAAGGTAGTAACTTTGGAGACAAAAGGTTGAACAAAAGATTAAAGAACATTTCGGAGGCATTCGCAAAAAATAGTGAAAAAAGTATACCTGAGAGTTTTGGATATTGGGCTGAAACTAAGGCCACATATAGATTCCTGAGCAATCCCAAAGTAACAAGAGAAGAGATACTGGGGTCACACACAAAAAAGACAGTAGAAAGGTTGAAAGAATATAAAACCATATTAGCAGTACAAGATACAACATCACTTAACTTCACGAATCATAAAAATACCAATGGATTAGGCTATTTGGATGTTAAAACTGCTTCCGGGATAATAATGCATACAACATTAGCAGTAACAGAAAAAGGAAAACCATTAGGAATAATTTCCCAACAGAGCTGGATCAGGGACAGAAAAGACCTGGGGAAGACTAAAAAGAGAAGTTCCAGGCCTATTGAAGAAAAAGAGAGTTACAGATGGATAAAAGCCATGGAAGAAACGGAAAGAATCATTCCAGATAACGTTCATGTAATAACAGTAGGAGATAGAGAATCAGATATGGCTGATCTCTTATTCAGAAATAGACCTTCAAACAGTGACTATGTTGTACGGACATGTCGTGAAAGATATATTTATGGAACCAAACAAAAGATGTATGAAACGCTTGAGAAAGAAGATGAAGCTGCAAGAATAACGATAGATATTGCCAACACTAGCTTTCAAAAGGGAAGAAAAGCCATACTGAGCATAAGGTACAAACAATTTGAGATAGCTGGAACATATCGTTGGAAGGGAAAAACGACAACAGTCACAGCAATAATTGTTAATGAAGAAGAAGTCCCTGAACTAAAGGAAAAGGAAAGACCACTGAAATGGTTACTTATTACCTCAATGCATTTGGAAAAGTTAGAAGATGTAATTCGGGTAATAAAAATATACCGAACAAGATGGATTGTAGAACGATTCCATTACACACTTAAGAGTGGATGCAAAGTAGAAAGTCTTCAGCTAAAGGAGAGAGAAAGACTTGATGTTGCAATAGCCATATACAATATTGTTGCATGGTTCTTATTGTGGTTAACATACCTTGGAAGAGAATTCGGTGAAAAGCGATCCTTGTTCTTCTTAGATGAAAAAGAATGGAAGATTTTGTACAAAATGGCTAACAGGAACAAACCATTACCGGATAAACCGCCAACGATAAACGAGATCGTATACATGTTGGGAAGAGTTGGTGGGTTCATTGGAAGGAAAAGAGATGGCTTCCCAGGGGTAAAAACTATTTGGCAAGGCCTGATTAAATTACTCATTGTGCTGGAATATGCAGATATCTTCTCTTCCTGACTTATGGGTAATGATGAGTTGAGGGGAGTGGCGCGCAGCGGGGAGGCGTGTGTACGTCCAGGTAAGGCAAGAGTATCCAACGGGTGAAAGTCCCATCAGGGTAAAAGTCAGAGACCCTGTAGCGCGAATAGCAGTATGCAGGGAAACCGAAGTACTGAAGTCTATTGACAAAACCATCAATTGGGTGGTGAGCAAGTATTCGGGCCGT
>JAYEJL010000004.1:0-6040 GCA_034660555.1 Thermotogota bacterium | reverse complement strand
TCACTCCCTGGTTACCTCCTTTGAGAAGAATATCTCTATTATCCTCCTCAATGAGGTCTATTTTGCCCCAGGGTATGGGGTCAATTTTTTATGAGCCAGGGGGGTCAGGTCTATTAGACCATATACATTATGGGGCAGTTTATATTCTTTATAACTCTCTTTGTATGAGTTAGTTATGACATCTATCTTTTTTTCATTCACAACAGGAAATTCAGCAAAAAATTTCAAGAAAAAAGGTAAAAATATATTATGCTTGTTTTTATTCTCACAGGTATGTTTGGTACTGTAGCCATTGATGGAAAATCGAAGTTGTATTTCATGGAACCATTTACCATTACAAGATATATCGGAATAATACTTATGATTTTTGCAGTTGTCATACGCATCATGGTGGTAAAACAACTTGGTCCATCTTTTAATATAGATATTGGTACTTTGCCAAAACAAAATCTTCAAACAACGAAATTATTCAGTATAATAAGACATCCTGCATATGCAGCAGAAATTGTCGGTTTCATGGGGCTGGTTGTCGCTTTCAATTATGCTTTAAGCACTTTAATAGCCCTCATTTTGCCAACCATCGGTGTTTTGTACAGACTTCTGGTTGAAGAAAAATATTTAAGAACTATCTTTGGCAATGAATACATAGAATATTCCAGGCGAACCTGTCGTCTGATACCATTTGTGTTTTAGTATTATAGATAAAAAAGGGGGCATTTATATGTCCCCTTTTTGTTAATTTACTCTGTTAGCCATTTGATAGCTTGATACCAGAATTTCCCATAGTATTCCCACTTCACGAAGTCTATACCCCAATGAGGTGCTAAGTCTGACATAAAAGCCATTGACTTACCTTTGTCACTCTTTCCGACAATGATGAATGGGTCACCAGATATGGTGGCAAGTACTTCCGAGTTTTCTTTTGGTTCTACCTTCTGATAGCCCAAAAATCTGGGCCATTTTGTATCTATACCCTCTAAAATTGGGTGGTCAGATTTTAATACTTTGACATTTGCTCCTTCGGTTTTTTCTACTCTGTCATCACTAGCCATTATGTTTACGGGTAAAACCTCTTCTATTGCGCTGCCATGGTAGTTTCCTTTACCCTGAAATCCTTGGAAATCTACCCATCCACCAACCATTATTAATGCGCCACCTTTTCTGACATATTCAGCTATCATTTCAACTTTGTTTGGTCCCATTGGCATGGTGAACATATCGGGGTACATAGTTAACGTATTCCTGCCACAATCGCTTATTATTACTACATCATAATTGGATAACTCATTAATGCTTTTTGGGAATTTACTCAATACTAGATGATTTGGTAAATGCGTTATCTCGATGTCTTCATAAGCCTTCATTCCCTCTTTGAAATAAACAGAAAAATCCTCAAATCCGCCAAGAGGCACGACATCAAAACCCTTGGTGTGAAATTTCGTTACTGTCCAGGTTTCTCCAAGTAATAAGACTTTTTTGCCCATAAATCCACCTCCATTTATTAAAATATTGAATTATCAGCCTTTTACTGAACCCATCAATAGACCCTTTACGATTAGCTTAAGGAAAAATATATATGCAAGAAGTACCGGTAAAACAGAAATAATTACCCCTGCCATTTGAATGTTCCATGAAGCCACAGTGGTACCTTTTAGATTTGCAATAGCAACAGTTAAAGGTTGTGAATTTGTTCCCTGAGTAAGCAATAATCCGTAAAGAAATTCATTCCAGATATTTGTGAATTGAAAAATAGCAACCACTGCAAATCCAGGTAATGATAAAGGCAAAGCTATCCTAAAAAATGTTCCAAAATAATTACAGCCATCAATTCTGGCGCTTTCTATTACTTCATTTGGTAGCGTCTCAAAATGATTCCTAAATAACAATGTCGTTATAGGCATACCATAAGCTGTATGGGTTATAATCAAACCCCAATAAGTATTGTACAAACCTATGGAACCAATAAACCTCAACAACGGAATAAGAATAGATTGGGGTGCTATGTAGAATCCTAACACTACAACTAAGAATATTAGCGAGCTCCCTTTGAATTTAAGTTTAGAAAAGCCAAAACCACACCAGGCTCCTAAACAAGAAGAAATCACAGTTGCAAAGAGTGTTATTACAAAGCTGTTAAACATAGGTCTGTCAATTTTCAAGAATGCATCTTTATAGTTGCTGAATTCAGGACTTTTAACAATGCTCACAGGTCCATAAGCAAGCTCCTGATTACTCTTTAATGATGTATTTACAGCTGTATAAATTGGAAACAAATAAAACAATACTGCCAGAGTTAAAAGCAAATAAATCAATATCTTTTTTATTGTTTTTCCTGACTTCTTTTTTGACAACGAATTCTGTTTATTCATATTCACTTCTCCTAAGCTTTAAGAAGAATGGAATTATAATTATCACAGACAAAACAAACATTATAGTTCCTATTGATGCGCCATAGCCAAATCTGTTCCGATTGAATGCTGTTCTATACATAAACGTCGACAGTATTTCAGACGACGTTCCAGGTCCCCCTCCAGTCATCAACCAAACAAGATCAAATACCCTCAAAGAATACATTAGAAGTATCATAAGAACTGTAAGCGTTGCTGGTTTTTGCATTGGAATAATAACTCTCATGTATCTTTGAAATGTACTAGCACCATCTATTTTTGCTGCTTCTGATATCTCAGGTGGTACTCCACTAATGCCTGCATAGTAGACTAATGTTGAAAATCCAGAAAACTGCCATATATATGCTATAGCTATACATACTATTGCCTGCTCTTCTGAAGTAATCCATGGTTGAGTAAGCGCTTCCAAACCTATTGCTCTCAAAAATGCATTTATTGATCCGATATTAGGAGAGAACATCCACGTCCACATAGCAGCTGAAGCAACAAAAGAAAAAGACAAAGGTAAAAGAAAAATTAATCTGAAAATGCTTCTGCCTTTTATTTTCAGGTCAAGTAAAACAGCTAACAATAATCCAAGAGGTATCGTAACACCTATGAAGATTGCTGTAAGTTTCAATGTATTTATTAGAGAAGTCTTAAATACCCTATCAGTTGTGAATAGTCTAATATAATTGTCTAGGCCAACAAAAGTTCCTCCGAATCCAACATCTCTCCAGCTTGTTAACGAAACCTGAACTGTATATGCTGTAAAACCATATACGAATAGGCCAACCAACACGATTGCTGGTAAAATAAATAATAATATCTGTATCTTTTTACTCAAAACAATACACTCCTCAGTTAAAGTAAACGTTGAGTAAATAGTCGGCAGGTGCACTCACACCTGCCGGCAATTTTTAATACCAGAAAACCTCTTCGTACGCGTAATCGAAATTATCTAGTGAGCTTTCATTGATAACTGGATCATTGAAGAATTGACTGAATGCTGTTCCAAAAACATCAAGATAGGATTCTGGCGGTGCACCGAACTGTGACAGCACTTTTGCAACATTTTCATTTCTAAAGTAACCGAGAATTTCTTTTGTTATTGAATCATACACATTAAGTGGCGCATCCAGTACAAATGGTGCTGCTCCTTTAATTGGACAGAATGTATTGGCTGCCTTAACTGTGGTCAAGAATTTTATCCAATCTTTGGCTAATTGTTTATCTACGCCTACTGGCAGAACAAAGCAATCGGCGTGTCCTACAAAAGTATCACTTGTTCCGGGAAATGGCTGATATCCAAAGTCAACTCTGGGTTCTAAACCCATCGCAGTGAAGTGACCTTTAGCCCAATCTCCCATTACATAGAACACAGCTTTTCCTGTTGCCATTAGGTCTCCTGCCTGATCCCAGGTTAGAGCAGAAAAATCATCGTTTATAAAATCATTATCAATGAGTGTTTTCATGACCTGCAATGTGTTTTTGAATACAGAAGACTCAGAGGGCGAAACATTACCTGCGTAATATTCATTAAGGAAACCAGCGCCACCGCTTGGTAAGGAACTGTTTATTGCCTCAAATAGCGTTCCCAGCCAGAACTTCTGACCCATTCCTGCACCAACTGCAAGAGGCACATAACCTGCATCCTTTATTTCTGAACATACAACAAGGAAGTCATAGATTGATTCTATGGGCATTTCGATTCCTAATTCTTCAACCAGATCCTCATTGTACCAGAGACAGTTATTCTGCATCAGGTTAAGCGGAACTCCATACATTTTTCCATCAACACGACCCCATTCATATACTGATTCAGGAATGTTGTAACCTTTTATTAAATCGTCAATCGGTTGAAGAACACTTGCAAAGGAACTTATCATCCCATGCCCATAAGTAATCTGGAAAGTGTCAGGCGGGTTACCAGCCATAATCATTGTCTTTATCTGGGCTCTCATTATTCCACCGCCGCCTCCAGCTACAGGATTTTCGATTATTTCAACATTTGGATGCTCTTCCAAAAACGCTTCAAATAGAGCATCTATGGCTTCCTTCTCTCCTCCGGCAGTCCACCAGTGATAAACGATAAGTTCATCTTCTGAAGCAGCCAATGTTACTGAACCAGCTAACAAGAAACACGTTACCAGGAAAACAACAAATAGACGTTTCACAATATCCCTCCTTTCAAATTCGGGCTACTTCTAGCCCGTTTCCTTTTGGATATACTTTCTAAAACTCATTAATGCTCCTCCAAGTAAAGGTCCAACTCTATCATCAAATATAGAGGACAGTATTTTAATATTCGCCGGATTGTTGTTTAGATTGTGTTGTTTCAATTTTTTATCCAATGCAGGATAAATATCATTCCAGTATTTTTCTACAGCTCCATTTATTACAACAATATTTGGATCCAATGCGTTTATTATATTCATCAGTCCTATACTAAAAATCTCGATATACTCATCCAATCTGGAATCTTTGACGTATTTCTCTAATTCTCTTGAACCCGCCATAGTTAACCAACAGCCTTTTCTTCCACATGAACAAATAGGACCACTACGGTCAATTACCATGTGCCCAAATTCACCTGCAGTATGGTTTGATCCTGTATATAAACGACCATCCAGAAACAGACCTGTTCCTATTCCCTCTTTTACAAGTACACATACAATATTTTGTTGATTGCCTGGTAATTCAGGATTTAAGGAAACTTCGGCCAACGTGGCGAGTTTTGCGTCGTTATTTATGAACACCTCTATGGAAATACCCTTTTTTGCTAACTCTTCTTCGATTAATTTTGCTAAATCAATATTCTCCCAGTGTAGTAATGGAATATTAATCGCTTCCCTAAGATTTGATTTAACCAATCCAGGAACAGAAATCACCAAATGTGCTGGATTTTCTTCCTTTTTTTCAAGATATTCAACGATACAAGAAGCAAACTCACCAACGAATTTATTCAGTTTTTTGTTAGTTGTAATTACACGCTTATTAGAAAGCTTCATTGATAGATCGACTATACTTACAATTGTATTGTCCAGACCAATATCAGCAGTAATTGTGTAAATCTTTTTAGGATTCAGTGAAAGCAGAGTTCTATTTTTGCCTATTCCTTCGGATGTTTTACCAGCTTCGATTAAAAACTCATCATCTAATAATGATCTGATTATTTTACTTACAGTAGGTTTACTGATTCCTGAGTGATTTGAAATTTCAGTTCTTGAAATGGGTTGATGCTTGAAGACTATTCCAAAAATCGTCTTGAGATTTTTTACTCTTAGTTCCGAGGGAACTACAGCTGATCTGTTGTACTTTTCCACAAGAAATCTCCTTTATAATTAGTTAGTTTCTGAACCTAAATATTTATAACAATTCTATGCTGTTAATAAAAATCCCCTCAGAAAAAGGCAGAACCCTCTAATAACGTATAATCACTGCTAAAAATACCTAGTCAGATCAGAAGAATATTGATAAAAAAATCATAAAATAATTGTTATTGATCCAATTATTTCCTAAAATGTTGGCTAATAAATATCTATAGAATTTGAATTATAATGGGTTTAACACATACATGTCTCAGTAGGTATTCTTTCCTCGAAAAAATTATTAATATGCGAGGATAGTTTGACCATCAAGATATAATATTC
>JAYEJL010000003.1:0-6050 GCA_034660555.1 Thermotogota bacterium | reverse complement strand
CTCTTGCTGCTTCTTTAATTCCTGAAGAAACATTGGTTAATCCAGAAGCTGCGTTAAAAACAATAGGGACCAAACTGTACAAGAATAATGCGATTAATGCTGGTTTTGCTCCGATTCCAACAAATATAAATGTTAAAGCTAGTACAGCAACACTTGGTACAGCCTGAGCAGTACTTGTTATAGACAATGTAAGCGTTTTGGCTTTTTCACGGCCTGGTCTGGTAGCAAATATTGCTATTGCCATTCCTACTACAATGGCAATCGCCCATGAAATTGAAAACAAAAATAGGGTTTCCCACAATTTATCAATAACTGTTCCAAGATTTTGAGCCCAATAATCTAGGACATTAGAGTACATCTAAATCACTCCTGATATGTTTCGTTGGAAGACTCTTCGACTATTTGTCCTGGTCCTTTTCCTTCGACAGGTGTTTCAAGTCCACCAAATACATCAAGTAGGTTTTTAAAACGCAGCACTCCAAGTATCTTTTCTTTATCGTTCACAACAGGAACAACAGATAAACCTGAAGCCATCATTATTGTCATACCTTCCATGAGATTTGAATAGGGCTGAATCACTTCAGCGGATTTTATAAACTCTTTTATGTCTTTGTTCTTATCCGCTTTTTCAAGTTTCTTCTTTGTAACGTATCCCATTATTCTCTCTTTTTCATCAATAACAAAGGAATACGTTCTATTGTGTTTTTTCATTTCTTCAAGAGCATCTTTGACATTTGGCTTGTCTTTGATTTCCAGTACGAAAAAGTCTTTGTCGTAATAGTCATGCACTTTCATTATCTCGAGACCTCGTAAGGCTCTATCAGAACCCAATATATCCTCAACAAATTCACTGCTTGGATTATGTACTATTTCTTCAGTATCATCGTACTGTACAAGTTTTCCCTGGTCAAGAATTGCAATCTTATCTCCAAGCTTTATAGCTTCTCTGATATCATGCGTTACAAATATGATTGTTTTTTGAATTTTGTCCTGAATTTCAAGAAAAGCTTCCTGCAGTTTCTCACGATTTATCGGGTCAATAGCACCAAAAGGTTCGTCCATAAGCAATATGTCAGGATCTGCCGCCAATCCTCTTGCGACACCTATACGTTGTTTCTGTCCACCAGAGAGCTGAGCAGGGTATCTACTCCTGTATATTTCTGGATCCATATTTACAAGATCCAGTAATTCATCAACTCTGTCCTTGATTTTTTGTTCATTCCATTTTAAAAGCTTTGGAACAATAGCTATGTTTTCGTAAACAGTCATATGCGGAAACAGTCCTATCTCTTGAATAACATAACCAATTTCTCTTCTTAGCTGTACTGGGTTAATGTCATCGATTGAAGTACCATCAAACTTAATATCTCCATCTGAACGTTCAATTAATCTATTGATCATCTTCAAAGTTGTGGTTTTACCACAACCAGATGGTCCAATTAGAATGGTCAATTTTTTATCTTCAATTGTCAAATTTAAACCGTTAACTGCATTCGTGCCATCAGGATAATGCTTTTTCAAGTCAACTAATTCTATAGCCACTTACTCAACTCCCTTCGAGCAATACTATCTCCGTCTCTCAATTTTCAAGCCTTCTGATGTGAGAGCATTCTCTAGAGCTAAAAGACCATAGTTTATAGCAATTCCTAAAGCTGAAACAATAAGGGCTCCCAGTAAAATCATACTAAAACGTGATCTGCTTAAACCACCAAATATGAAGTACCCAAGTCCTTCAGCACCTATCAAATATGCAACAGTAGTAACACTAACCCCAAGAACTGCAGCATTCCTCACCCCAGCCATAATTACAGGCATTGCAAGTGGTAATCTTACTTTGAAAAGTATTTGTCGCCTTGACATGCCCATTCCCCTGGCTGCTTCTACCATTGCAGGATCAACAGTTCTTATCGCTACCAGTGTATTTCTTATCATGGGCAATAATGAATAAACGATTATTGCAATTACTGCTGGAACTATACCAATACCCGCTTGAAAAGGAGCCAATAAAACTACCATTACGCCAAACATCGCCAAACTAGGTATTGTCATTAAAACGCTGGCTATATAGATCACTATTCTTGCTATTTTCCTATGATGAGAAATGAAAATCCCTATAGGAACAGCAATAACAATAGCTATTGGAATAGCTATACCAATTATTTTAAGATGTTGTGCTAACTGTCTAAGAACGAGTTGGTTATTTTTAATTAAGTAGTTTAGTACTTCCAACGATGTTCCTCCTTTCAAAAATAAACAGGAGTAGAGAAATATTATTTGATTTTATAAGAGGATTTTTTTATTAAGGCGGTCATGTGTATAAACAAACTCGTACAAAACCCTAACAAGCATACAAATCAAATGTCAAAATTTCCGCTTAACTAAACATATTATAACATATCATTATGAAAGTGCCAAATGAGGTTAAAAGACAAGCTTTTATTTGTTAATAGCAAGAAAAGTTATTTAATTGTCCTAGAGAATCCGTCAATGAATGTAGTGCCTTTTCAACAACTGTGATATTGCAAATAATTATTTTCTCTTTCCGAAATATCAGTCAAATGTATGAAATTTCTTTGTTATTTTGTTAATTTTGATATGACTATCTGCTTAAACACCCTTATAAAACGAACTGAACTGGAAAAAAATGTTAGAAAAAATAGTTATTTATGGTAACATAATCATGAAATAAAATCATATTCAACTTATAAGAGTCTCTTACAGGGGGGTGAGTTCATGTCAAAGGTTACACTGATCATTTTCAGTTTGATTATTGCTATCATGGGAGTATTAGGTTTAACTGGTATGGAAATTGCTACACAACCAACATGGTATGCGTGGTTAAAGATCATCATTGGAGTTATTGGTTTAATCATTGGAGTAGCAGACAAAGGCAAGACAGCTGCATAAACATTAAAAAAGCGGGGTTAATTCCCCGCTTTTTATTTTAGATTACTTTCCCTTGAGCATCATTTCTAAGTCTTCTTCGACATTATCTATCGGCTTAATGTCAAATTTATCTACAAGAACATCAAGAACATTATGTGATATGAAAGCTGGCAGTACTGGTCCAAGTCTTATACTTTTTACTCCCACATACAATAAAGCAAGAAGCACCGTGACTGCCTTTTGCTCATACCATGCGATATCATAAGATATAGGGAGATCATTAACATCTTCAAGATTAAAAGCTTCCTTCAGTTTCAGGGCTGTTGTAACAAGTGAGTAAGAGTCGTTACACTGCCCAGCATCAATTATTCTTGGAATACCTTCAATATATCCAAGATCAAGCATATTGTAACGATACTTTGCACATCCAGCAGTTAATATAACTGCGTCATGGGGAAGCTTCTTTGTAAGTTCAGTATAGTATTCTCTTTCCTTAAATCTTCCGTCGCAGCCTCCCATAACAAAGAATCGCTTTATTTTTCCTGTTTTAACAAAATCAATAATTTTGTCAGCAAATTCATTTATCTGCGCATGTCCAAATCCGATGGGTATCTTTTTACCATCTCTTTTTTTCAAACTACCCATTTCTTTTGCCTTTTCAATAACTGGTGTAAAGTCTTTAGACATGCCATCTGTTCTATTTGGTATATGCTTCACTCCAGGCCATCCAACAAGCCCTGTTGTGAAAATCCTATCTTTGTAGTTTTCAAGTGGTTTTTGTATACAGTTCGTTGTCATCACAATGGCTCCATTGAAATCAGAAAACTCCTTCTGCTGCTTATACCATGAACCACCATAGTTTCCTATTAGATGGTCATACTTCTTAAGTCCCGGATATGCGTTAGCAGGCAGCATTTCACCATGAGTGTAAACATTCACTCCAGTTTTTTTTGTTTGTTCCAGCAGCTCTTCAAGATCAAGCAGTTCGTGTCCACTCACGAGAATACCAGGTCCTTCAACCGTTCCTGTAAATACCTGTGTAAGCTCAGGATTACCGTATGCAGATGTATTAGCATTGTCCAGCAAATCCATGACTTCTACTGCGTACTTACCTGCTTTAATTATTAATTGTACGTAATCATCAGCCGTCAGTGAATCGTCTATAGTAGATTCAAGTCCATCCTCTAAAAAATGTAGAATATCGTCATTTGTTTTATTTAGTATATAAGAGTGGTCTGCATAAGCTGCTATTCCCTTAAGACCGTAAGTTAGAAACTCTCTCAATGATCTTATGTCCTCATTCTTTGTATCAAACACCCCGAGATTCTTACCTTTGTCTATCCAGTTCTGTAAATTTCTTGATGATTCCCACTTAGCTGGTTCAGGAATTTCTTCATCAAAATGTTTCCCATTTTTTTGCTCGTATTTTTCAACGAATTTGTTTTTTATCCTCTTTTTCATTTCAATTGCTCTCTCAATTTTCTCAGCGATACTTTTGGGATCAAAGTTGACATTAGTTATTGAAGTGAATAATCCTTCAGCAACAAACAAATCAACTTTTTTGTCTGTTATTTGAAAGTCTCTTGCCCTTTTGGCCCAATAAGATATCCCTTTGAGATTCCAGATTAATAAATCCAGTAAATTAGCAACATCTGGTTCCTTACCACATACGCCTTTAACGGTACAGCCTTTTTGATTTAAGGCTTCAGAACATTGATAACAAAACATATCCATAAAAAATTCCCCCTTCATAAACATATCTATATTATATAAATTCCATTACTAAAACAGTAAGCATAATTGATTATTGATATATACCCGACTAATTTTATTAACTAATGTCACTATATAGAGTATAATTTTATTGGAATAACTTTTCTGTCGCAGACCCGCGTTCGACAGAAAAAAGGCTAAATAGGCGCAAAAAGGGAGAAGAGGAGTTCTGAAACCCTTTATTCAAGGGAAAACTTAGTTTTGAACATAGGTTTTTGAGAGAAAATTACTAGTAACACGATATGTTATTTTATGTTTTTATTTAACGGCATGATTATGGTATTATATAGGTATGTATATAAGAAGAACGACTCGCAAAAATAAGGATGGTTCTAAGGTCACATATATCCAGCTCGCTCACAATGTATGGGATAGTGAAGCGAAGTGTTCAAAGACTGAAGTAATCTATTCTTTCGGTAGAGAAGATAAACTGGATATGGATTCACTCAAGAGACTTGTGAGTAGTATCTCGAGGGTACTTCCTCCTGAAGAAGCTAGTGAGATACAGGCTGGTTTTGGACAGGGAGAGGATTTCCTTTTCCATTCATCCAGGGCACTTGGCGGGAGCTGGGTGCTGAATGAATTGTGGAAGGAGCTGGAGATGGACGAGATACTCGAAGGAGTATTCTCTTCAAAGAACAGGATCGATCTCGAGAGACACATCTTCTCCATGGTAGCAAACAGGGCTCTTGATCCTTCCAGTAAACTTGCGATGGAGGACTGGATATCTACAGTGCACATAGAGAATCTTGAGAGTGTGCAGTCCCAGCAGTTATACAGAGCAATGGACGAACTGTTGGATGTGAAGAGCGAGCTTGAGGAGAGTGTCTACTGGTCGGTTGCCAATCTACTCAACCTTGAAGTTGATCTTATTTACTTTGATACCACCTCCACTTACTTTGAAGTTGAACCATCACAGTCAGAAGATGATTTCAGAATGAGGGGCCTTTCAAAGGACAAGAGATCCGATCTCTTGCAGGTAGTGATAGGTTTGGCAGTAACTAAAGAAGGGATACCTATAAGATCATGGGTATGGCCGGGAAACACCTCCGACATGAGTGTAGTGGAAGAAGTGAAGAAAGACCTCAATGGGTGGAAACTCGGAAGAGTGATAAGTATAATGGACCGAGGCTTTTCCAGTGAAGATAATCTCAGATATCTACAGAGAGCCGGAAACCATTACATAGTTGGAGAGAAGATGCGATCAGGAAAAGGCGATACAGAAAAAGCACTTAGTCGAAGGGGCAGATACAGCGAAATCAGAGATAATCTTCAGGTCAAAGAGATAAACGTTGGTGAGGGAGAAGCAAGAAAGAGATATGTTCTTGTATACAATCCCCAGGAAGCGAAGAGAGAGAAGACAAAGAGAGACGAGATAATAAAGAAACTGA
>JAYEJL010000002.1:0-6100 GCA_034660555.1 Thermotogota bacterium | reverse complement strand
CGTTTCCCAATGATGATTCACTCTTAAGATTGGTGGTATCTATACTAATTAACATAAATGAAGAATGGATAACTTCAAGGAGATACTTAACTATGTAATATAACCTATTTTAGGATTCAGGTCATTTTTACAGCAGGTACTTGACACAACCAATGTTGCCTAACTTAAATTCTTTATTTTGTTTAGGTAAAATATATGTTTAAATCCTGCTTTATTAGCTAATTTCAGCATACTAAGTCTGAAAACGATAGTAACTACTGAGTGCTTATAATCAGATATGACCCACCATAATAAGTGCTATTAGCACTATGTTTTAAACATCTCTAAGTGATAGAATTACTTTGGGCTTTCATTATTACAAGTGTTTTTTATTTTATTTCATGGAGGTGGGAAAATGAAACGTTTGTTATTATTTCTTGTTGTTCTAGGTCTTGCTGTCCCATTAGTTGGAGCTGATACAATTGAGCTTCTTTTCTGGACGCATGAAGATCCAAACAGGACAGAGATTGAGAACAGATACATTGAAGAATTTGAGAACATGTATCCTCAGGTGGATATCAAGAGAGTAACCTATCCGTCAGCACGTATCCAGGAAACAGTCCTCACAGCTTTCTCTGCAGGACAGGGACCGGATATTTTCAACATGGAGATTAACGACGAATATCCTTACATTGTGAACCAAAGAGTGGCTCCTGTTAATGCAGAAGCACTAGGATTTGAAAGCGTGCAGGCAATATATGACAGCTATCTTGAAGGTGTTTTGAATCCAGTCACATATCAGGGAAATCTTTATGGACTACCGATGGAATTGACCAACTGGTGCATCTTCATAAACAAAAAGTACTTCAGAGAAGTAGGACTTGACCCAGAAGAAGATTATCCCAAAACCTGGGAAGAAATGATGGAAGTTTCTGAAAAGCTTGTTATTAGAGACGGAGAAATACTTCTCAGAAGAGGATTTGACTTCCGTTATCCTTACTATCTAACATGGCTTGTTCCAATGGTTGAACAGCTCGGTGGTGCGTTACTTAATGAAGATGGTACAGAAGCGATAATAAATGATGAAGCATGGCTGACAGTCCTTGAATATATGAAAGAATGGAGTCCGCGTGGACGCAATCTTGGTTCTCCAACTTATACAAATGCAAGAAAACTTTTCAACTTTGACAACAATGACATATCAATGTGTCTTACCGGCCTTTATCAGGAAGACAGAATAAGGGCGAATAATCCAGATTTCTATTACAGTGGAGAATGGATGGTTGTTCCATTCCCGAGATTCGAAAATGCTGTCAATGATCTTGGTAGCGCATATTATGGGCATTATTATTTGGTAAATGCTCAGAGTTCAGATGAAAATCAAGAATGGGCATGGAAGTTCATTGGATTTATGTTAAGTCATCCTACTGAATATCTCGAAAACGTGGGATTAATTCAGCCAAGACTTGACTTAATTGAATCCGATATTTTCGCTGAGATACCTTATTCAGATGTTTTCCTTAATGATATGGAAAAGTCCAATATTATTACTATTCATGAAAAGGCTCCACGAATGCAGGATCTTCTTAGAGAAGCAGTAGAATCTGTAATGCTTTCTGGAACAACACCAGCATTTGCTCTTCAGAGATTGAAGAGAAGGATGAACGAATTACTTGAAGGTTGGTAATATTTGTAACCTGGCAGACCCCTTACGGTGTCTGCTTGTTTTTACTTAAGGGGGTTTAGCATTGCCAGGAAAAAGCAAAAGACATTTTACAAGTATTGAAAAGAAGAAAGCTTTTTGGGGTTGGATATTCGTACTACCCGCCTTAGCTTTTTTTTCATTATTCAGTTTCTATCCAATTTTTAATGCATTTTACACAAGTCTTTTCAGACTTAATTTGCTTTCGCTTGGTCCACCAACTTTTGTAGGATTCAAGCAATATACTCGATTATTATCTTCATCAACTTTCTGGAATTCAGTTGAAGCAACCGCTGTATTCACAATTAGTACATTCATTCCAATGGTAGTTTTCAGTTTAATATTTGCTGCTTTTATTAGTTCAAGAAGACGGTTTCAGAAATTTATGCAAATGGCATACTACTCACCTGCAGTTCTGTCTTCTGTTGTGGCCGCGGCGATCTGGTTGCTTATGTTTGATCCTAGAGGACTGGCAAATCAATTTATGAATTTCATTCTTAATTCTCAGGGAGTTGATTATAAATGGTTGGCTAGTTCAGGAATGGTAAGGTTTTCAACGGTACTTGTTTATTTTTGGAAATATGTAGGATACTTCACAATTATTTTCATCGCAGGAATGGCAAGCATTCCAAAGACGCTTCATGAAGCTGCCAGAATTGATGGAGCTAACTCATGGCAAAACTTCTGGCATATTACATTTCCATTGATTAAACCCACTACCTTGCTTGTGTCAGTTGTTGCTATGATACAGTGTCTAAAAACCTTTAGTACTCAGTACCTTTTTGTTCAATCGGGAGCTCCAAGAGGACCGATAGACGTCATAACGATGAATATATATTTTACAGGAATAAGAGATCATTCAATGGGAACGGCCAGCGCTATGAGTATCATACTCTTTTTAATAATGCTTCTCTTTACATGGTTCCAGTTGAGAGTTTCAAAAACAGAAGAAGTGACTTATTCGTGAGGTGTTTTAGATGAATTCAAAACCAAGACCGTTAAAACTCAAACCGCAAAATATCCTGGCTGACATCTTTATTTGGGCTTTTTTAATTGGATTTGCAATCATTATTTTAGCCCCACTTGTATTTATGTTCACAGCGTCTTTAATGCCATCAAGTGATGTAATGAAATTGCCTTATCCCTGGATTCCTAAAGGGATACACTGGCAGAATTTCTGGCAGGCTATTCGCGGAAATGATGGTTCATTTATTTATATTAGAAATATAATAAATTCAGTTATTGTGGCTACTACGGTTACATTTACCACTGTGATAATTTCTGCTATGACAGGTTATGGATTGGCAAAATTTCCATTCAAAGGAAGAAATGTTGTTTTCTTACTAATAATGACAACCATGATGATTCCTTTTGAAGCAATAATGATACCTTTATATCTTATTATTACGGGATTCGGTATGCAGGATTCATATGCTGGGTTAATTATGCCGTTTTTAACCAATGCTTTTGGGGTTTTTCTAATGAGGCAATATCTGCTTACATTCCCGGATGAAGTCATTGATGCTGCAAGAATTGATGGTGCGAGTGAATTCAAGATATTTTGGAGAGTTATAATGCCTAACAGCTTACCTGCAGTTGCAACACTGGCCATTTTAACCTTCAGAATGCAGTGGGACAATCTTTTATGGCCTCTTTTAGTAGTACAAAGTGAAGAAATGAAAACAATTCCTCTTTACATAGTCAAATTTTCGACAGAAAAATATTCTAATGAAGGTGCTATGATGGCAGTTGCTGTTATCGCAAGCCTTCCTATGTTCATACTTTTCTTCGTATTTTCCAAGTATTTCCTAAGTGGTTCATCAGTATACGCGTCAAGGAAAGGGTGACTTATAATTTATATGTAAAGATTATCAGTTACATTATACGTATTATAAAATTTCTCAATGATTACTCTAAATTCTTTTGGAAGTCTTTTCATGACTTCCTTTTTTATTTTATCAGGTATGTGATTGTAATATGCCTGTGATATTCCTCCCGTAATACATGACAGCGTATCACTGTCACCACCCAACGATATTGCCTTTCTTATAGCACCTTCAAAGCTTTCTGAAACAAAGAAGGATCTTATAGCATAAGAAACTGTTCCCTGACAGGATACATCTAAGCGGTACCATTTCCTCACCGAATCAATGTTTTCACTCAGATCGTTACCGAATGTACTTTCAGCAAAATCTTTAATATCTTCTTTTTTTGCACCATTTCTTGCAAGAAAGAAAGTAGCTGCTGTCGCCTGTGTCCCTTTAATTCCCTCTGGATGGTTGTGAGTTACTTCAGCACTTTTTTCTGCTTCTTTAAAAACCTTTTTCATAGTATCAAAAGCAAATCCAACAGGAGTGACACGCATGGCAGAACCATTACCCCAGCTATACCACCGAATCCACGATCAGGATATTTCCTGAAATATTCCTTTAGTTTTTCCTCATACTTTGTGCCAGATAAAATACTATCAGCTACAGCTATTGTCAGTACAGTGTCATCTGTGAAAGTCGAAGAATTCTGAAAGAGAGGAAAATCAGTGGTCTTAATAGGTGTACCTTCATAAACTGAGCCAATAATATCTCCTACGATAGCTCGAAGCATACTTAAGTTTCACTCCAGTTGTTTTCTATTATAAAACATTTTTAATTATCAAATCTTGCAAAAGCAATTAATTTGCCATTATCACATGAAATAAAACCAAGAGATTCATAAAATTTCCTGTTTTCTGGTTTATCATCAGTGAGTAAAACCTTTTGCCTGACATCTGGAAATTCATTAATTAATTGCTTTAATAAGCTAGTTCCAATACCCTTTCTCCTGTAAGAACTTAGAACAAGTATATCTTGAATATAAAGGATAGTTTTTCCATCGCCTACAGCCCTTACAAGTCCGATAAGGCTGTCATTTTCCCAGGCAGTGATTATGAACAGAGAATTTTCTAAGGCTTTCATAAGACAGTCCAAATCTTTTGTGTAGGAAGTGAAACCTGCATCATCGTATAAATGCATAACACTTCCTGAATCTGGTATAACATTTTTCTTGTACATAAAAGCCATAATTTATTCCCCTTATGAATGGAAGTCTTTAATAATTATAAATTGTACCTTATCAGGGATATTTTAGTTTATGCCCAATATTTTCCTATTCTCGCTGGTATCAATGTAAACTCTCCACTCAGAAAGTAAATCGTTTTTAACCTTTGCAGTCCATATAGCTGATCCATTTAAGGATTCACAATTTGAGCAAGTAGAATAACCAGTCATAATAATTTCATTGCACTTTTGAACAGCAACATTAAAATACATGAGACGATAGGAGAGAGAGGCTTGGTCTGATAAAACAAGACGCTCCCAGTGAGCCGCTTGCAGTTTAGCAATTACAGAAATTACGTACAACCCACAACCTACTATCGCACAACGATTTTTGAATTATTCTCCTCTTGAGAGGAGTACCGCAAAGCGGGGAGGTGTGTGTTTTTACTAAACCCTATACCCCAGACCCTATACCCTGTTTTATAAGATCTCGGACTCTCGTCTTCTCGGTTCTCGTGTTTTACTTAGCGTACCACAGCCACAACCCTGGCAATAGATGAATCCGCTCTTACATTAAGTGGTAAGGCAATAACATCAAATTCTTTTCCAAAAACTTTATCGAAATTCGTGAGATTTTCGCAAATAAGAATATTGTTTTTAAATAGAATCTTATGTATTTCAAAAGGGCTTTGATCTGGCGACGATGAATCAAGACCAATCATTTTTATATCATTATCAACAAGAAAATTAGCAAGATCAGGTTCAATAACAGGATTATTAGTGAAATAATCTTCACTACCAAAATCCTTATCTTTTCCGGTATAAAAAAGAACAATTTTTCCCTTCAGTTCAAGTGATCTGTAGGCGTCTTTCAGCTTGATATTTCTTTCTCCTCTGACATCCAGCATTACACCTTTACCAATAAATCTTTCTAAAGGAAATTCACTTAGATATTTGTTGCTCATACCAAAATGCATGGGCCCATCTATATGGGTACCAGTATGCATATCAATTTCAAGTCTATGGCTGTTATAGCCATGTTTCTTATGTTCTCTGTTGTGTATTAGATTAGTTTTTTCATTTCCAGGAAAGACATTCAGATTATCAATAATGGTTCTTGTTAAATCTACATAGTTTGCCATTCAAAAAACCTCCATCAAATATCATTAATTATCTTTAGTAATTCATACGCTACTTCTATTTTTGAAAGCTTAGTAGTGTCGATTAAGTAATCAGCGTCCAGATCTTTTATCATTTCGTTATATTTTACACCACTCTCAATATCCACGATTTTTTGGCTGTTTCTGTGTCGAAGCCTTCTTAACAATTTTTCTTTTTCACAAATCAATGCTATATGAATAACATCAAATTTATGATCAATAAGCTT
>JAYEJL010000001.1:0-6529 GCA_034660555.1 Thermotogota bacterium | reverse complement strand
TCCTCAGCTGTTCTCCCAATATGAGATTTTAGGTCCGTCACTTAATACCGATGTCCCGCAGTTAAAAGTCACATTTGTTGACGCTGGCCGCGGCAACTGCGTATTTATACAAACACCGTCGGGAAAGAAGATTTTAATTAACGGGGCGTATGATCCGAAACCGTCTTATCTTGTTTCCTTTTTAAATGAAAAAATTAAACCTGAGAAGAAATTTCTCGGAATATTCGGGAGAACAATAAGGAAAATAGATATTGTGGTTTTGACGCATTCCGAACAGGCCAGGGATTTAAAACAGGTTTTTGAGAACTTTGAAGTCGGGGAGCTTTTAGATTCACACGGACAGTATGATTTGCTCGGCTATAAAGAGCTGCTGAAAGAACTTGATGAAAAATATATTCTTTATGACATTGCTAAACGCGGTAAAGTTTTTAAATGGGATCCGTTGCTGAAAGTTGAAGTTTTAAATCCTCCGCGGAAAGCTTATGAAAAAGATTCCGATGACCTTAATAATAATGAGATAGCATTCCGGCTGACTTACAACAAAGTGAGTTTTTTGTTTCCGGGGAATATCAAAGAATCCACGGAAATTAAACTGGCTGAAATATACAAGAAAAAACTTGAAAGTACGATTATTAAAGTTCCGAATTATGGTTCGGCGGAAAGTAATTCAGAAGAATTTATTAATTATGTTCGGCCTGAATTTGCTGTTGTTTTTAATGAGAAATGCGGAATGGAAAAGCAAGTTTCAAAAGAGATAATAAAAAGATACGGGGATAAAGGCTGTTATGTGTTTCGAAATGATATTTATAATGCGTTAGAGATGATTAACGGTAAAATCAGGACGACTCACAACGGAACAATTTCAGTTGTTACAGACGGAGTTCACTACAAAGTAGAAGCTGAAAACAATCTTGATGAAATACAGAAACAAATAAAAAGCATAAATCCCGCCCCGCCGGAATACAATTTTCCGGAAATACAAAAAAGCGAATTAGCAAAAGAAATCAAAGATGATAAGCCCGATGTAGAAACACTCTGCAATGAGGAGTATTTTTTCGCCGCGTGCGATGTTATAGATCATGCTGTGGACTCAATTTATATGGTGATGTTTTTTGTGAATATGGGCGAATCCGAAAAAAGTCCGGTCAACATTTTGGTACAGAAATTGATTGAAGCGAGGCAGCGGGGAGTGAGAGTCAAAATTATTCTTGAAATGCCGAGAACCGAGAATGATTTTATAATGTGGAACAATAAAAAAGTATATAGGTGGCTTACCAATGCGGGGGTTGATATTAAATTAAGCAGCCCTCAATTAAAAACCCATAATAAGTTTTTTGTAGTTGACCAAAATATGACTATTGTTGGAAATCATAACTGGTCGGATGTTGCTCTTGACGGAACTCAGAATGAAGTAGCTGTCGTAATTAAATCGAAAAATGTCGCAAGAAAGTTTTTGAGGTATTTTTATGAAAATAGCTGGTAAAATATCTTTAGTTATAGTTGCGGTTATTATGCTGAACACACGAATATTTTCATATCCGGCGGATTCGGTGAGGCCGCTGTTTAACAAGGAATACGATGCTGAAATTACCTCGCTCATTCAGGAAGCGGAAGAATTAATTCTTATTGTGATGTACTGCATTCAGCCCGGCGAAAATAAATATCATCCGATACATAAACTTTTGCGGAAACTTATTGAAGCTCATCAACGGGGCGTTGAAGTAGAGGTTATTCTTGAAATAGATGATAAGGGCGGGTATCTAAACGAGCAGAATGTGAAAGCCAAAGAAATACTTGAGAGCGCGGGAATAAAAGTCCGTTTTGATTCCGGCGGCACGGTTACGCATGTAAAACTGATAATAATCGACGGTTATACTACTGTCACCGGCTCGCACAACTGGACATACACGGCGTTTGCATTAAACAATGAAGCTTCGGTAGTCATTGAAAGTCCTGAAATTGCTGCTGAATTTTACAGATATTTCAGAACCGTCAGGTGAAAAGGTATGCACGTTGACTGAATTATGCGATTGTGATAAAATTCCGAAGATGACAAAGGATAAATATAAATGAGGCAGGATGTGCGCCGAGGCGTGTGGAATATGCGCTCTGACTGGCGGAAATTCTTAATTGGCGCAGTAGCTGTTTTTGGCGTGCTGGCTTTTATTGCCGGCAGCGGTTTTGCGGAATATATTGAGGAAGAGCAACTTGTAAGGACAGAACCCGTAAATCCCCCTGAGATCAGAGTTAACGTTGAGCTTACTGTTTCTCCAACAGAAGGGTCTGCCCCCCTTTCAGTATCTTTTACCTGCACGGCAGTCGCTGTAATTCACGAGTTGGACGAGATATGGGCGCAGCCGCCGCAGGGGTCAGTTGAGGATATAAGACCCGTTTATAAAACCGAGCCTGCGAAGATTACGGAAATGCCCAAGGAGCAAATTCTAACAAAAATTAAGACTTATACTTTTAAGGCCACAGCAGAATATGAAGGAGAAACTGGCGAGGGTTTTGTTACTGTTACTGTAACAGAACCAACCTGTGCGGATTTACTTGCAAAGAAAGCGGAACTTGAAAAAGAGTTAGCGAAATTAAATGCTGAAAATCGAGAGCTTATAGAAACCTCCAATAAGCTTATTAAGGAAATAAGAAGATACAAAGAGTTAAAGAAAAAAATTGAAGAGGAAGCTTTAGAGCTTATGTTAAAGCTTAACAGCATAGGCGCTGAGATAGATGAGCTTAGAGAAAAAATAGTGGGGGCAATTAAAGATGGAACGGTAAATGACCAACTAGAGGGTATAAAAGAGCAATGGAAAGTTCTCAAGGCAAAAAGTAGAGTAGCATTACATCGGTTTATTGAAAAAAGCAATAAAGGCACAAAGTTAGGCAATAAGCTTGGTAAATTAGAATATGAGTTAGATAATATAAACAACAAAATTACTAAAAATTCTATGGAAGCAATGCGCTTAGACTATGAGTTGGATATTATAGAAGCAATGTTGAAAGAAAAAGGTTGTTCGGAGTAATGTGATTATGAAAAAACGTTTCAGCAAAAGATGGAAATTTTTGGTGGTTGTTATTTTTTTAATAGCAAAATATAGCGTGAGCAATTTAATTGCGGAGATTAATCCCGCTACCGAGAAAAAAACAACGATGCTATCGGCGGGACTTATGTTGAGTGTAATGGAAAAAGGGATAGAAAATTCGCAAGGTGAAATAAACGCTGCGATTGTGGAATATAAAAAAATTTTAAACGAAAACCCGCAGTTTTGGTCTGTATATTGTAATCTTGCAGAGGCATATGAATATAAGCGGGAATATAAAAAAGCTATAGAAATGTTAAATAGGGTAATAACATCAGATTCTTCTCTTGATATGAAACGCAAAGCATATATGAAGACAGTAATGTTGTATGCCGGTAGGGCGATAGACTACTATGAGAAGGATAATATTAAGCAAATGTTTCAAGAATATGAAAAAGCCATACAAATGTGTGATGAAAGTTATAAATTTTTTGAGAGAGAAGCGAAAATAAAATCACATAATAATGTGGATACTATAGGAAAAGCAATGGTTGCTTTTAGAGAGAAGAAAACTGAATTACACAAAGAGGTAGAAGAACAACGAGGTTACCTTAGAAATATGAATAATGAGAATTTGCAACTTCAAATATTGGATTACTGCGCAGATGCGCGAAAATATAAAGAAGCAGGTGATTATAAGAAAACATTGAAAATTCTCGAGCAAATATTGACAATAGACTCAAGCTTTTCTGCACATTATCCTGTATATTATGAAATGGGAATATGTTATAAAAAACTTAAAAAATTCCAACAAGCTGAAAAAATGTTTAAAAAAGAACTTTCAGCAAAACCTGACTCAATTCAGGCATATAGCGAGCTTTTAGAATTACTTTACAAGCAGGGGAGATATGAAGAAGCAAGAAATTACGCCAAAGTTTTACTCGGGCATGAACCTTTGGATAAAATAGAAGAACGCATATATTACAGAAAAGTACGGCATATATTAGATACCATAAACAAGGCAGAAAGTGAAAGAAAAAGTGATTAGGTAAAATAGTTTCCGCTCAGGGCAGTACGGTCACGCATGTAAAACTGATAATAATCGACGGTTATATTACTCTTGTCGGTTCGCATAACTGGACATACACGGCGTTTGCGCTGAACAATGAAGCGTCGGTAGTCATTGAAAGTCAGGAAGTCGCCTCGGAGTTTTACCGGTATTTCAGAAGCCTCAGATGAAAAGGTATGCACATTGACGGAATTATGCGATTGTGATAAAATTCAAAAGAATGAAAAAGGAAGAATATAAATGAAGCGGAATGCGCGAGGCAGCTGGCAGAAATCTCTGTATTTGACTTGCGGAGTAATATTTCTCTTTGGATTTTTACCGTGTAATAACAATACTTTTGCACAACTTATCCCCGAATCTTATCCTGAAGATTATCCGTTAGAGGAGGGTTGTGAGGATTTCTTATTAAAAAATCCGGTATTTACACTTTTAAAGCTACAGCAAAATATGAAGGAGTAATCGGGCAGGATACAGCAAAGGTGAAGGTGGTAAATTATAAGTGTACTTGTCCAAAATTTTCTAATAAACGGAAAATTACCCCTGTATTTGAAGACAAACGGACGGGTTATTACCTTTCTGATGAGGGGGAAAGATTTTATGGTGTTATTACAACGGGTTTATATAGTGCGGAAGATTGGTTTACCGGGTGTAGTTATGATGTGCCTTATGCATATACCAGGTATCAATTTACGGAAATAACGGTTAGGGATGTTGAAACGGGGGAATTACTTGAACATAAATATAGCGATTCCGGTGGGTATTTTGAAACAAAAGATATGCCAAAATGTCCATGTTTAAAATGCCATCCGGAAAATAGGTAAAAAAGGAGCGCGGGATTATGATGAGAGTTTCGAAAAACAAAGTGAAAAGTTTATTCCTACTTATATTAGCCATAGGGTATTGTCATGCAGATGATATGAATGGGGCAAATATTCTTAGACATTTAATAGCATCACAGGGTTTAATTAAAAATTTGGAATTCAAAGAAGAAATGGGGCCATTGGGTTGGTGGTCAGTGAAAGGCAAATCCCCTGATATGTTCCGCTCTGAATCGCCCAAAGGTGATATTGCTCTCAGAATAGGGGACATGGGATATTATTATAGCTCTTCCCGTAAAGAGATCCGGTTGCAAAAGTGGCCAAACTCTTTTTTTTCTTCCGATGACATATTGCATGAACTGATACATGGTAATATAAAATTAACAGGAAAGGAAAAAATAGATTCTTCCCTGGTTTACGTGCTCGAGGGTAATTTGGGGCAGAGAAGCAAATACTCGCATTTTCAGCGAGGGCAAATAAAAGCCTGGATAAATCCTGAGAAATGGCTTATCCTCAGAGCGGAAATTACCGATGAGGAACAGGGATTCAAAGAAACATATGGGGTTGATGAGATTATGTTGATAGACGGAAAATACTGGTTCCCGCTCGAAATTACAAAAACAACGGAATTCAAAAAGTATCCGGCGCTGGGCAGCACGGAATCTATTAGAAAATTCAAAGATGTTCAGATTAATACCGAAATAGATGATGAAATGTTTGATTTTAAATTACCCGGCAAGACAAATATTTCAGTCAGCGAGCTCATGAATTCGTTACCGCGCCACAAATCCAAGCAAAGAAAAAATTCAACCATTAGGTAAATGAAAAACTTGCCGGAATTATGCGATTGTGATAAAATTCAAAAGATGAAAAAGGAAAACTATAAATGAAGCAGGGTGTGTGTTATAGCGTGCGGGAATATGTATTCGTTGCAGTAATTATTTCCGTTATATTTGGCTTTACTGCCAGAAGTACTTTTGCTGAGTATTATCCTCAAGGTGAAGAAGATTGTACCGAGGTTGAAATAGATCCCTATGTTCCGCAGGAAATTAAAATTACTTTTACAGCTTCCCCAAAATCAGGAGATGTCCCTCTTGATATTACCTTTGAATGTGAAGCCGAAGCTTATGTGCATTGGGCGAATTTAGAGTGTGTAAGCGGCCCTCAGGGTTCTGTTACGAACACAGAGCCACTTTATGACTGGGTTGAGGCACAATCTGTTAGCTACCCTGAAGATGTTGTTACATTAAATAGTCCGGGTATCCATGATTTTAGCGCTGAAGCAGATTATGAAGATATGGTAGAGGAAAAAAATATTACATACGAGTGTCCTGACAGAAATAATAATACTGAATTTATCACTGATGGCAAAACTAAAGTTACTTATGAGGATTGGTTTAATCCTGAGTCAGACAAAACTTTTGAATGCAGGGTAGAGATAGTTACAACAAAAGTTTGTGAAACGAGAGGGGGTGTCAGGTATGGTGGCGAGGATTTTTATGATATGAGATTAATTACAACGGTAACCAAAACGTATTATGATACAGTTTATCGAGGATGCATTTGGGATGAAGATATTACGATTGTAACGTTAACAGGTAATTTACTACCGCTGGCTATTT